>JANXSR010000103.1 GCA_025352625.1 Ferruginibacter sp. | reverse complement strand
CATGTTTACCTGTGTTAACAATCCTAAAATTGTTTGCGCTATTGTTTCCTAACTTTCAAAGAACTTATTGCTTTTTTATTCCCCCACTTTTTCAGCGGGCTGCAAAAGTATGCATCTATTTTTTATACTCCTAATTTAATTTGAAAAACTAATAAAATTTCTTTTTATTTTTTCAAACTTTAGTAGCTTTTTTTCTTTAAGAACTGCCCCTTTTAAATTTGGGATTGCGAAGGTAAGGGCGTTCCCCATACCATCCAAATTTTATTAAAACTTATTGCTCTTTTAAGAAAATATTTGTATAAATAGAACCTAAATAAAAGTTCAATTACATAATAACAATAGACTAAAATCTTTTATGGTATTGACTTGTACTAGAATTCTGTAAATTGTTTAGTCAAAAATAACTATTTCTAGAAAAATAAAATTTCAACTCTTAGTACTGAATGATATTAGAAATATGGAAAAATAAGTGCTCGCCAATTGAGTAATTAAAACATGTAGACTTACAAGAAATTTAATAATAAATAAAAATCGTAGGAGTCTTCATTATTTTTATTCTGTCAATATAACAAACAAAAAAATCCTAAAGAAGAAATTTTGCATTTCTTTACTTTAGGAATTTATATTTCAATAGCTAAAAACGCAATTTGAAATACAGTTAAACTTTTAGCATCCATTGATGATTATCTAGAGCTTCCCCATATTTGATAGCATCCATTCTTAGTTTCACTTCCGGCGCAATAGTCCATCTATCTACATCAAACGTCATTACAGTGTCTTTATATTTTAATTCTTTAATTAATGAAATAGTAGCTGCAGTTCCAGTTCCAAAAATTTCATTTAAAATACCTGATTTGTAAGCATCTATAATTTCTTCAATACTTAGCTTTCTTTCTTCAACCGCAAATCCCATTTCCTGCAATATTGTAATAGAGCTATCTCTTGTAACGCCAGCTAAGATAGTTCCATCCTCCAACCCAGGTGTAATAACTTTATTTCCAATAATGAAAAAAGCATTCATTGTACCACACTCTTGGACGTATTTGTGTTCGAAAGCATCCATCCATAGAACCTGGTCATACCCCTTTTTATGGGCAATGGCAGATGCATGCAAAGCACCTCCATAATTACCTGCGGCTTTAGCATTTCCATAGCCCCCCTGTACGGCTCGTACATATTTTTCTTCTACATAAATACGCATTGGAGCCGCATAATATGGACCTGTAGGACTAAGTATTATGAGGAATTTATACTTTTCACTTGGCCTTACCCCGATGGCTTCATCACTGCTAAACATAAATGGACGGATATACAAAGAGTGATTGGGGCGTGCCGGTATCCAGTTTTTATCAATTTCAATTAACTGGCGTAATCCCTCAATAAATATTTCTTCCGGTACAATCGGCATTTCCATTCTTTCCGCAGAAATATTAAACCGCCTAAAATTATCATAAGGTCTGAAAATTGAAGCATTCCCTGCTGCATCTTTATAAGCTTTTATTCCTTCAAAAATAGCTTGCCCATAATGCAAAGCGGCTAAAGATGGGGCAAGTGAAAGTGGCTGATATGGTATAATAGATGGGGTTTGCCATTCTCCATTTTCATAATCCACCTCTAGCATGTGGTCTGTAAAATATTTACCAAAAGGCACATTCTCCAGACTAATTCCTTCTAGTTTACTTTGCTTTATCTTGGTAATATTAAAATCGGCTGCGGCTATCATATTCCTTAATTTTACAACAAAGAAACAAAAAAACTACATAGTAAAATTGCATGAGCTTAGATAACATTCAATTACCCCATTTTTTAATACAGGAATTGTATAAAAATTCTCTTGTTGAATTTGACTCTTCTAAACCGGTTCAGAAAATAGAAGCTGAAATGTCCATCAATATATTGGGGAATAATCGAAGTAAAGTGGTTATTGTAATTGAAAATAAGGAAACTGTCCACTTACCTGATGATCAACTAAATTTTTTATTGGGAATTTTATCTGCCTGTAAATTAACAATGGAAGATGTGGCTATTATTAACATAACTAAAAATAAAGGTATCAATTATAAAGCAATCGCACTTGAATTGAAAGCAGAAAAAATCATTTTGTTTGGGGTAACGCCTGCACAAATTGATCTTCCTTTGGAATTTCCCCTTTATCAAATTCAGCAGTATAATAAACAAATCTATGTAACTGCTGCAATGTTAACAGACATAGAAAACAATAAAGTGGAGAAAACAAAACTGTGGAATTGTTTAAAACAAGTTTTTGCAACTTAAAAAATATGGAAAAATTAATTTTTGCAACTAATAACCAACATAAAGTTGATGAGATAAGAGTTGTTTTGGGAAATATTTTTGATATTATTACCTTAAAAGAAGCAGGTATTAATATAGATATTCCTGAGCCTTACGATACTTTAGAAGCCAATGCTTCTGAAAAATCTTCAACCATTTACAAGCTAACAAAGAATAATTGTTTTAGTGAAGACACAGGTCTGGAAGTAGATTCGCTAAATGGAGAACCTGGAGTAAAAAGTGCACGGTATGCTGGAAATGAAAGATCCTTTGATGCAAATATTGACAAACTTCTTGATAAAATGCAAGCTTCAAATAAAAGAGAGGCCAACTTCAGAACAGTAATCTCTTTAATTTTAAATGGAGAAGAAAAACAGTTTGAAGGAATTTGTAAAGGTCTAATTTTAAAAGAAAGAAGAGGCATAAATGGCTTTGGTTATGATCCTGTTTTTATACCTGACGGAAGTTCAAAAACTTTTGCCGAAATGAATATTGAAGAAAAAAGTAAATTTAGTCACAGAAAAAAGGCCATGACTAAACTGATTGACTTTTTGCAAACTCAATAAGAATTCTTTAGCCCTAATAATTTTTTTATTCCGAAAAATATTATAGCTGTAGTAATTATCCCTGTTCGAATCAGTGATATTGATTATGGTAACCATGTTAGCAATGATTTTTTTGTATCAATTATTCATGAAGTAAGAGTTCAATGATTAAGCTAATATAATTTTAAGGAGTTAATTGAAGGTATAGGATTAATAATGAATGATCTTGAAATTGAGTTTAGGAGAAATATCAAGAGTTGACTTTGAATTATATCACCAGCTTTTTACAAAAAAAGATAATATCCACATTGTATTAATGAATACTAAAACTGGAATGGTTTGCTATGATTATTTAATAAGAGAGTTGCACCAATAGCAGAAAATTTTAAACCCTATTTATTAAAAAAGTAAGGTTATTCATTGTTCCATATTTTCCAACTTGCTTCGGCCTGTATTAGTAACATTTCATAACCGTTTTGTACAAGTGCTCCATTTTCTTCTCCTTTTTGCAAGAATAAAGTTTTCCATGGCTTGTATACAAGATCATATAAATAATGTTGAGCATTAATTGACTGATAAGGAATATCAGGACATGTATTTTCGTTTGGCGACATGCCAACAGGGGAACAATTAATGATAATTGAATATTCTTTCATTATTTGTTCATCAATCATTTTGTAATTTATATAACCGCCTTGTAATTTTTTTGCTCTGCTAACTACTAAAAATTCAATACTTAATTTGGATAATACATATTGAACAGCTTTTGCTGCCCCTCCAGTACCTAATACCAATGCTTTTTTGTGATGGGATTGTAATAATTTGATAAACGATTTTTCAAATCCTACAATGTCGGTGTTATATGCAGTTAATTTATTCCCTTCTATTTTAATGCTATTAGTTGCACCAATATATTTTACTTCTTCTGAAATTTCTGTTACAAATTTTAATACCTGCTCTTTATAAGGTATTGTTACACTTAGCCCTTTTAATGCCGGGTTTTTTCTTAGCAATGCAGGAAATAGATCAATTGAAGGAATAGGAAAAGTTTCAAAAGAACAATTATCCAGCCCTTCTTTTGCAAATTTTTCTAAAAAAAATTGTTTTGAAAAAGAATGCCCTAAAGGATAACCAATCAGTCCGTACACTTTCATTCTGCTATTATTTATTTAAGTACAGTTCGAAAGTATCACCGCGAAGGCCAATACGCATGGCTTCCATTGCAATAACTTCTGATGGTGCAATGTTACCTAGATTAACATTGCACCCAATTAATTCAAGAAAATAAAGTTGCTGTGCCTTTTGGGGTGCTTCCCACAATATTTTCTCTTCAGGTATTTGTGTCAATATTTCCTGCACCAGTCCTTCTCTAACCTCTCCACTTCCACGATAGATACCAACATTACCTGCTTCTCTTGCTTCAGCAATAACATATGTTGAACCTGCTTCTAATTCTGAACGCATTAATTCTATCCATTTATAAGGAGGAATAATATGTGCTGCATCTTTGCTGCCAACTTCGCTTAGCACAATGAAATTCTTTGCCAATTTTTCAATATAACCACATTTTTCAGTATGCGGTATTGTAATTGAGCCATCACTTACTTCAATATGTTTAATCCCAAATTCATTACAAACGTTTACATAATCGTCAAACTGGTTGCGAACTAAAAAAGCTTCAAATAAAGTACCGCCAAAATAAACAGGAATATCATAAGAACTATAGACTTCTAATTTTTCTTTGAGATTTGGGGTTACAAAGGCTGTTCCAAAACCAAGCTTAACAATATCAACGTGTGGATGAGCTACACTCATAAAATTTTTCGCCTCTTCTACACTTAAACCCTTATCCATTACCATTGTAATACCATGTTCACGGGGCTTTTTATGACGTTCCGGAATTTGTGTAAGATTAAAATTCATGCCGCTATTTTTTTTATTGGCGCAAAGATAACTATTGAGGACTAATAGTTAGTCATCCCTCAAAAAGTCTGAGAAGCCCGTTAGATAAGGGCTTTTAATAAAAAGTACAGTAAAAAACTGGCAGCTATTTGCAAAATCATTAAAAATGCCGCAGATTTATGTATGCTATCCAACAAAAAACAAAGCCCC
>JANXSR010000056.1 GCA_025352625.1 Ferruginibacter sp. | reverse complement strand
TTATTAGCTATCGAAAACGCCAATGTTGGTCTTGTTGACCAACATTCAAATTCTTGAAATAATATGATGGCAGCAATATGGTTTAGCGTTTTAAATCATCAATACCGGTATCATAAATTAATTCGGTTGTTGGTCAATAAGACCAACAACGGCTCCCGGTATAGTTTGCTATTTTGGCTGCATACAAACAAAGACTAGGTTACCAACAAAGGCAAGTGGAAGTAATATTTTTTAGCTTAATTATTGGAAAGTATTTTTATGGCTGTTAGTTTTATGGCTTTCCCATCTGCTTTTACTTTTTTATAAATAATGCCAGATATTAAAACAGTTTTTCCAATTAAGTTAGGAGGCAGATTGCAGGGATTGTATGCTCTACCTTTAATATTGATTATTGTAGCACCAAATCGATTGAAAACCCAACCCTTTTTATTTTTCAAAAATTTTATTCTGTTTTTACTAATTGAATCCCATCGACAATTGTTTGATAGTAAAATAGTAGAATCAATATTTTGTTGTGCTTGAAGTTTTGTACGACAAGACAAATAAAAAATTGAAATTAATATTATATAGATTTTCATTTTATTTCGTATAAGTAAATTTAAACATAGCAGCTAAATTCCTGGACTTTGCATAAGATTTATTCAAAACTTAACATAAGCTTCGGCACCTTTTAAAATTCCGTAACCGTTATTTTTTTTAACGGCCATTTTATTGTGAATTTGATATTTTATTTTCCTTGCAGTTGACTGCACTTCTTTCCAATCCCATTTATTAACAGCCCCTAAATATTTATATGTGCTTTCCCAGATTAATGCTCTTTTTTCTGACTGGAGCTGCAAAGTTGATGATTCAAGTATATTTTTATGAAGTCGTCCAAAATAAAGTTGAATAAGTCCCCAACCTTCTGTCGAGTATCTAAAAGTATGTCCTTTACAATATAGGGGATTCAGCTCAATTTTCTGAAATACTAAATCGCCTTTAAATTTCGGAGACCATAATTGAAATTTGCTGTCAGGATTGTGTCTGTTTGAAAAATTAAAAACTTTTAAAACATCCTCAGTCTTTTGAAAACTCCGAATGTCTTTCCCATTAGCAGAATTTAATTCGTATAAGATCAAATCAGTTTCAGAAAAAATAAAATCTAAAATAGTTTGCACGTCATTTTGAGCGGCAAAAAAATCGTAATTCATGTTATGAAAATTGGTTTAGATTTTGAATTTGGCCTTTTTATTTTTCGTAATAAGAGTACATTAGTGAAAACAAAATGTTCAATACATTGCTTAGTAGAAATGCCAACTAAGTTTCTACGTGTCCGTTGTTATGTCATCCCAAGTTTCGGCATAATTTATCACCCAGTTAATTGCATTATGCCATTCTTGCAATATTTCTGACTTGCAATTTGCCGGAGTATCTTTGCCTTCAAGTTCTGCCTGCCTTGTTGCCCAATGAATCCTGTAAATCAAATCAGCTTTATCCAATATTTCCCTGGCGGTTCTTTCACTTGATTTTTCAATAAATTCATTGGACGAGGTAAATGGCTCTGGTAGCAAATCAAGTATTTCCCCAATATTACATTGATCTATTGGTAGCCCTGTATTTTCTATTTTCTTAATTGCCCAGAGCAATATTAACATGCCCTCAGAGCGCCAGGAAATATTTATTTTATCTTGCTTTGTTAGTTTCTTTTGTGAAAATAATTTGATTTCATTTTTGGAAAGTGCATCCCAGAGTTTTTCATCTTTTAAGTATTCAATGATTTCTGTTTTGTCTCCATCTTGAGAATAACCTCCTAAATATGCCAGAATTAAAATTCTTTTAGCAATATCAGAAGCTGCTATTATTCGAACTTCATTTTCTTCTTCAAGCGGAGGTAGATTAATATTTATAGGGATACCAATTTTACTTAAATATAGTTCTGTCTTTTCCTTTCTTTCTCTTGCAGTCATATGTTTAGGCTTTTTTTAGGGCTTGTTAATATAATAGGGAAATTCAAAAAATGCGGGCCTGTTTATTTTATCTTGAGTTATCTTAATAAATGCTTGTACAGGAAAAGTAATAACGTCTGCACAAATGCCGATTGGTAATAAAATCAGTC
>JANXSR010000044.1 GCA_025352625.1 Ferruginibacter sp. | reverse complement strand
TTCAATTTTTTCTTTAACAAATTGCCAGTCTTCTGTCCACACTACGGTGTTTTCAGGTAAAAATTCCAGTAAAGAAACCCTTTCGCCGGTTTCAAACTGCGTTTCTACATTGGGTATAATATTTACCTGTAATAATTTTCTTTCGCTTAGCTGCGATTCAGGATCAAAAAGACGAATGCTGTCTACCTCATTTCCAAATAATTCTATACGGTAAGGTTTTTCATTACCGAAAGAATAGATATCCAGTATACCCCCACGAACAGCAAATTGCCCCGGCTCGTAAACAAAATCTGTACGTTCAAAACCATAATCTACAAATTTTGAAAGAATTGTATTTACATCAATTGTTTCGCCTTGCTTTATTGAAATAATATTTGCTGAAAGCGTTTTTTGTAACACTACTTTTTCAAACAAGGCTTCGGGATGGGTAATGATTATTTTTTTATGAATGCCAACAGTGGCAGCAGCCGTAGCAATTTTTGTTAACGCCTCCGTTCTAAGCATTACATGGCTACTGTTGAGTAGGCGGTAGTTTTTTTTATTTTTAAAAGAAGAAGGAAAGTAAAAAATATCCAATGCTCCCGTTAAATTTTCCAATGTATTATGAAAATAGGCAGCTTCCTCCGGATCTCTTAAAACAACGAGATGATTAAGCCTGCTGCAAGATGGGTTGTTAAAAACTGAAGCCATAACAAAGGCAGCAACACTTCCGTGTAAGCCATTTAGGTGAATGTACCCAGGTTTAGGCAATGAAATTACATCCACTATTTGAAAACAGCGGGTATCATTTGCATATTCGTTCATCAGCACTTCCAGGTTCATCCGTTCGGCAAAGATAGGTGTTGATAAAATGATTCCCAATAATCATAGTACTGCAATACAAAGTACTATCAGCTCGTTTATAATCATTATTTGTCAAATAAACAGGTTTATTATGAGCTTTGTGAAATGTCAGAAACGAATCGGTACTCAGCTTACTAACATCATGATCGAGTATCAGATTACCTTCAGTAATTTTATGATGTACAAAGCTAAAAATTGAATGAAGGAATTTCAGAAATTTTCTTTTTGAAATGACTGATGAATAACTGAAGCATCCAAAACAAACTATTTTGAAGAAAAAATACCCGCATATTTTTTGCATACTTTTCTGTTGTATTTTTTCATTATCTCTTTATGCGCAACAGGAAACAGCTGTTCGTTTTGCAAATGGCAATTTTATTACCGGTTCAAACATTAAGAAACAATTTTTTAAAAAGGAAAATATACAAGCAGCACTTTTTGGTGATACTTATTTTGTAGTGCTTCAATTTACTGATTTACCAACAAGGCAGCGACAGGAGAGTTTAAAATTAGCAGGTATAGAACTCGAAGCTTATATCCCCGGCAATGCATACATGGCAACCATAAAAAGAGATTTTGTTTTCGAATCAGCCGGGGAATTTAGTTTAGCTTCTATTAATATAGTTCCGCCGGTTTATAAAATAAGCAACCACTTAATCGGCTACCAGCAAACAGCTAATAAAGATGCCACAGTAATTGCAGTCAGTTATTTTTCAAAGCTTAAAAAGGAGCTTGTTGAAAAGGAGCTACAAAATGCAGGAGCAACTTTGGTTATTACAAAGTATGCAACATCAAATATTATTTTTATCGAAGCAGATAAAAAAACGATTGAAGCTGTTGCCGGTTTGCCATTTGTAAGTAGCCTTAATTTACAGGTATTAAAAGATAAACCACTTAATTATAACAGCAGAGCATTACATGGAGTAGATGGACTTAATGCCTTTAACGGAAGAAACCTAAATGGTAAAGGTGTAACCATTGGTGTGGGCGATAATGCAGATATTTCTACACATATTGATTTTGCCGGTCGGCTAATTGGGCGTACACCCGGGCGGCCAAATGATCATGGAACGCATGTGTCTGGTACCACTGCCGGTGCAGGTATCATCAATGTAAAAAATCATGGGATGGCACCAAAAGCTACAGTGATTAACCAGTATTTTAGCGACGTAATTACAAATGCTCCTGCTTATGTAAAGGACAATAATATGGTGATTACCAATAATTCTTATTATTCATCAGAAGATAATTGTCCAGGAGAGGGTGCGTATGATGTGCTCAGTAACTATATTGATTTGCAATCTAACAATTACAAAGAATTATTGCATGTAGTTGCAGCAGGTAATGATGGTAACTTAACATGCAATTCATTTCCGGGATCATTCGGCACCATTAAATCCGGCTGGCAAACTGCTAAAAATGTACTCACAGTAGGTGCTATGAATACGCAGAATTACACCATTGCCAATTTTAGCAGCAGAGGCCCGGTAATAGATGGAAGGATAAAACCAGAAATAGCTGCTAATGGCTGGGGCGTATTGTCTACAAGAGCAAATAATACTTATGGAGTAAATTATGGTACCAGTATGGCTTGCCCGGCAGTTAGCGGCTCTCTTGCTTTATTCAATGAAAGATACAGGCAATTGCATGGAGGAGCAAATCCAACCGGTGCTTTAATGAAAGCCCTTGTTTGTAACACAGCAGAAGATATTGGCAATGCAGGTCCGGATTACACATTTGGCTTTGGAATGCTTAATGCAAGAAGGGCAGTTGAAGCGTTGGAAGGCAATCATTATTTTATAAATACGGTGAGCAACGGAGGTAATAATGCACAAATTATTTCAGTGCCTGCAAATACCAAACGGATAAAAGTAATGTTATATTGGGCTGATTATGCGGGAGCATCAAATGCTGCAACAGCACTGGTAAATGACCTCGATCTTTCAGTAACCGAACCTATAACTAATGTGCATAGGCCCTTAATATTAAACCCGTCA
Organism: Ferruginibacter sp.; assembly: GCA_025352625.1. GTDB lineage: Bacteria > Bacteroidota > Bacteroidia > Chitinophagales > Chitinophagaceae > Ferruginibacter. The sequence goes on along the minus strand of JANXSR010000044.1, from coordinate 7,946 downwards.
CCGCAAAATGTAAATGATATTGCAAAAGAAGGCACAGATCACCTTAATAATATTGAACAGGTGGTAATTGAAAATCCTGTTGCTGGAAATTATACTATTAATGTAGCCGGCTTTTCTATTCCTTTTGGTCCGCAGGAATATGTTATCAGTTATGAAATAATACAACCTGCAGTTACACTGGAATATCCCTTTGGGGGAGAAACCTGGGTGCCTGGCGAAGTTGAAAATATTCGCTGGACAGCAGATAGAAATGAAAGCAATACTTTCACGATAGATTATTCAATTGATAATGGATCTACATGGGTAACCATTGATAATTCAGTTGTAGCTACTGCAAGAAATTATTTATGGACAGTACCTGCAACAAGTACTAATACAGCTGTTTTAAGAGTTACCAGCAACACGACTTCATTGTGGAGTCAAAGCAATTTTAATTTTGTTATTTTAGGACAACCTGCTGTAACTGCAACAAATGTTTGTGAAGGTGCTGTACAGTTAAACTGGGGAGCAATTAGCGGAGCATCTTCTTATGATATATTACAATTGAACGGTGACAGCATGAAGGTAATTGGTAATACCAATGTTACTTCTTTTTTGATAGAAGGGTTAAATAAAAATACTACAACCTGGCTGGGCGTAGCTGCAAAAAATAGCACTGTATCGGGCAGGCGTTCTATATCTGTAAACGTGATGCCAAACAATGGTTCTTGCACGTTAATAGCATTTAACAATGATCTAAAAGTTGATTCTATTTTAACCCCCAACACTGCAAGGCAACATTTTGCAAATGAAAGTATAGCTTCGGATAGAGTACAAATTTTGATCAAAAATTTAGGTGGGATACCAGTTGCTGGTCCATTCAATATTTCCTTTAGTTATGGTGGTGTGCCGGTAACTGAAACTGTGAATACTTCCATTGCGGCAGGTAGTTCTTACACCTACACATTTACAGGTTTATACCCTGCATTTTCAAGCGGTTACAAATACGATTTTAAAGCATGGGTAACATTGGCTGCAGATGCAAACCACCTGAATGACACTGCCTATAAAACGGTAAAATTAATCAACAATGATCCGGTAACTGTTATGCCTTTAATGGAAAGTTTTGAATCAATGGCAGTTGCTGATTTTATAAAACCGGAAATGGCTATTGGTGAAAACAAATCCCTTGATTTTTCTGCCAGTACTGCAAAGGGAAGAGCAAGAACCTTTGTAAATACCGGCTTTGCCAGAACCGGAATCAGAAGTATTACGTTGGATCAATCACCTTTTAGTGATTCCTTAACGACTGATTCGCTCATCTTGAATTATAACTTAATAAACTACGCGGCCAACCAAATGCGGCTTGATTTTTACTATAACAACCATGGCCAGGTGAATAATCCCAATAATAAAGTTTGGATAAGGGGTAGTGAAAATGATGTATGGATGGAGGCCTATGATTTGTTTATCAACCAGGCAACTCTTGGCGAATGGAAACACTGCATTATCAATATCAATGAAGTATTAACGAATGTAATTCCTGCACAAATAATTACATCAACCTTTCAGATAAAAATTGGCGAAGAAGGATTTACATCTGCTAATAATGCAAATCCGGTATCCGATAAAGATGATGGATATACAATTGACGATTTAAAATTAAACCAGGTGTTTAATGATCTGGCAATTAAAAAAGTTATTGCGCCAGATAAAACGGGTTGTAGCCTTTCCGCAAATAATCCTGTAATTATCAACATAAAAAATTTTACTAACACCCAACTGAATAATATAAGTGTAAGTTACCAGGTAAATGGCGGAGCTATAGTAACTGAAATAATACCATCTATTGCGGCCAGCCAAAGCCTGGATTTTACATTTGCACAAAAGGCAAATCTTGCAGCATTTATTGATTACAATATAAATGCATGGATACATTATACAGGTGATAGTTATCCAGACAATGACAGTATTTTAAATTATACTTTTCATAATACTCCGGTAATAAATACGTATCCTTATCTGCAAAGTTTTGAAACCAGTGATGGCTATTTTTATAGCAATGGTACCAACAGTACCTGGCAGTGGGGAACGCCTGCAAAAACCATTATTAATAAGGCCCCAAACGGAACGAAGGCATGGGTTACTAACTTATCAGGCAATTACAAAAACAATGAAACCTCTTATTTATATTCGCCCTGCTTTGATGTATCACAATTAAAGCAACCTGAATTATCTTTCAGCCATATTTTTGATGTGGAACTTGATTATGATTATACCTGGGTTGAATATTCAACCGATGGCATCATCTGGGAAAAATTAGGAACTGCTGGCAGCGGCACCAATTGGTATGATAATGCAACTGATAATAACTGGCGCAAATCTAAAGCCAACTGGCATGTGGCCAGTTTTGAATTGCCGGTTACCTTAACGACTATACGCTTTCGTTTTGTGTTAAGCAGTGATGCCGGTGTTACCATGGAAGGAGTTGGTATTGATGATATCAATATTCATGAAAAAAATAAAGCAGCCGTTAATTCGCCGGCTGTAAAAATTTCAGTTCCTTCAGTTTCCGGCAATAGCTGGATTCCTTTTAAAATTAATACTCCGCCATCAGGGCCATTGTACCTGCTTGCAGAAATAAATCCCAATGGGCAAAATCTTGGTAAAGTTGATATTGAGTTATTCCCGAATACAACAGGTGTTGTAAGAAACAGTAGCAATCAATATTACCTGGATAGAAATTTTGTAATTCATCCAACCAACCCTCCGAACGGAACTGTTGGGGTAAGATTGTATTTTACAGATGTGGAGGCTGATTCATTAATCAATGCAACCGGGTGCGTTACCTGTCTTAAGCCAATAGATGCTTATGAACTTGGAGTAACAAAATACAGTGGAAGCATTGCTGAAGAAAATGGTATTCTGGATGATGATGTTAAAGGTTTTTTTAAATACATTGCTCCAGCCAATACTGCAATTATACCTTATGGAGATGGCTACTATGCCGAGTTTACAGTAAATGATTTTAGTGAGTTTTGGTTTAATAATGGCGGTACAAACAATACAGAACCGTTGCCGGTTAATTTATTTTCTTTTGAAGCAACAAAGCAACTGGGCAAAGCTTTATTAAGTTGGAAAATTGAAAACGAAATAAATGCCGCCAGGTTTGTAATAGAAAGAAGTGCAGCTGGAAGAAATTTTGTTGCTATTGATTCTATTACTCCATCTGGTATAGGGCAGTATAATTTTACGGATGACCAGCCTTTACCAGGTGTGAATTATTATAGGATTAAAACAGTTGAAAGAAATGGAGTGAAGACTAACTCTGTTATAAGAAAACTGGATTTTAGCAATAACGAAGATGATATTTTAATTTATCCAAACCCTGTTATAAATGAAACCTTATTTATTTCTGCAAGTGCTAATTGTAACCAGGCACTTTTATACAATGCGTCGGGTAAGCTCGTACAACTATTTTCGTTACATGGTAGAAATAATACTATCAGTATTAAAGGAATTTCAAAAGGTATTTACCTATTGAAAATTATTTCAGAAAATTCAACACATACAGAAAAGGTTTTGGTTCAATAGAAATATGTCTGGTTTTTCTAAGCCACTATTGTAAATTTTTTAAGCCAACCTTTTTTCAAACTATTTATGTTAAGCATCTGTTAGGTTTTATATTATTATTTATCGGATAAAAGAATTTTTTTCTAAAATAATAACCTCCCCTTAATGCATTATTTGTAATTTGTAACTCAATTTTTTTTATGGCGTTATTACCGTGGCTTGTAGGCAAGGTTATTAGGATAGAAAATGAAACTGCTGATACCAGGCGTTTCTGGATTGAAGTTCCAGAACTGGCTTCTTTTGATTTTATTCCGGGGCAGTTTGTAACACTTGACCTACCGATTCATGAAAAACCCAACAAGCGTTGGCGCAGTTATTCTATTTCATCCTGGCCAGATGGAAGTAACATCTTCGAGTTGGTAATCGTTCTTGATAAAAGTGGTTCCGGTACGCCTTATCTTTTTAATGAGATACAAATAGGTACTGAAATTCCGCTCCGCGGCCCTCAGGGGGTATTCACGTTAAAAGAGCCATTAAATGAAGACCACATTTTAATTTGCACCGGAACTGGTATAGCACCTTTCAGGAGTATGATACATAATATTAAAAACAACAACATACCACATAAAAATATTTACCTCGTTTTTGGTTGCCGAACAAAATCCACTTTATTGTATTATGATGAAATGGTGCAACTTCAAAAAGACGTTCCCGGCTTTCATTATATACCTACTTTGTCAAGGGAACAATGGAGTGGACACACAGGGTATGTGCATGCAGTGTACGAATTGTTATGCATGGATAAAAAGCCAGCCACTTTCTTTTTATGTGGATGGAAAGGTATGATTGATGAAGCAAGGAATAGAATAGCAGATATGGGATATGATAAAAAACTAATACACTTTGAAATTTATGGTTGATAAGGAGATATAAAATAAATGGACATAGAAGCATATGATGACAATCAGTAGCCGCTATGATAAATAGAATGTTTTTTAGCGGTTTGATTATTGTTATTTTTTGCTAACTTGTTGTCCTAATAATTCATAAGATTAACCGATTTTTTATGGGTGCTTCTTCAATGATTGTCTTGATTCTTGCCGCATTAACTTTTTCCACAATTGCTATTCTAATTGCAAAGGTTGTAACAAAATATACTACCAACGCACAAAAAGGACAACCTTACGAATGTGGTATTCCTACCCATGGCAAAACATGGACACAGCTAAATGTGGGGTATTATTTATTTGCATTGATATTTTTAATCTTTGATGTAGAACTTGTTTTTTTATTTCCCTGGGCAGTGGTAGCAAAAAAAGTTGGCTGGATGGCGCTTGTGGAAATTGTTATTTTCTTCTTTATATTATTTATGGGTTTTTTATATGCGCACAAAAAAGGTGCCTTAAAGTGGGTATAGCTCCATTGCATCATAATGAAAAATGAAAAGTAAAAAATATTGATGTAGGCTAAGCTTAATAAAGGCATACAATAGTTTAAAAATAAAAATTGAACGCTTTACATAAATGAGTAACACTTCGAATTTTCCCGGTCAAATTCACGAAACCCCAGGTGGTGGCATTGTGTTGAGTAAGTTGGATGATGTGATCAACTGGGCACGTTCCAATTCTCTTTGGCCACTCACTTTTGCTACCAGTTGTTGCGGTATTGAATACATGGCGGTGGCAGGGGCTAAATATGATTTTTCGAGATTTGGATTTGAAGTGGCAAGGGCGTCGCCAAGACAGGCAGATGTAATTATTATAGCTGGTACTATTGTTAATAAAATGGCTCCGGTATTAAAACGATTATACGATCAAATGGGCGACCCTAAATACGTAATTGCTATGGGCGCTTGCGCTATTAGTGGCGGACCATTCTTTTATAACACTTATTCTGTTGTAAAAGGAGCCGATCACGTAATACCTGTAGATGTTTATGTCGCAGGTTGTCCGCCAAGACCCGAAGCATTACTACATGCTTTAATTAGTTTACAGGAAAAAATAAAAGGCGGTCTTACAAGAGAACAGATTCAGGTACCAAAACCCGTATCAGGAGGAGATAAATTACACGAGCTATAATTGATAAGAATATAATGACCAACGAAGAATTAAAAGCTGCCATTACAGAGTTATTACCTGCTGCCATTTTTGAAGAAGGAGGGCAATGGATTACAGTAAATGTAGAGCCTGCTGACTGGCACCTATTGGCTACAAAACTTCGTAAGGATGCTTCTTTGTTATTTGATTTTCTTTTTTGCTTAACCTGCATCGATTGGAAGACGCACCTTACCATGGTGTACCATTTAGATTCAACAAAATTTCGTCATAACATCATTATAAAATCAAAGTTGGCTGCACTTAACCCTGCAATAGAAACAGTTAGTGATATATGGCAAACAGCCAATTTTCATGAACGGGAAGTGTATGAAATGTTTGGTGTGAATTTTATTCATCATCCCGATCTGAGGTTACTTATTTTACCGGATGGATGGGAAGGGAAAAAACCGATGCTAAAAGATTTTGAAGACCCAATCAATATGATAAGGCTTTAGCCCCATCTCCGCCACGGTGGAGAGTAAGGCAAGCATATTAATATTTAAATAGTATTAAAATAAAGCAAAGCTATTTTTAATAATAAAAACAATAGTCCTTCGCCATGGCGGAGATAGTGGTAATATGGTTGAAGAAATAGGAAGAACAGCAGACGGAGATATCATCATAAATGTAGGGCCACAGCATCCTGCTACACATGGCGTGCTGCACCTTGTTATTACGATTAATGGGGAAACGATTAAAAAAGTTGAACCACATCTTGGTTATATTCATCGCTCCATTGAAAAAATGTGCGAAAGCCTTACCTATCGTCAGTTCATTTATGTCACCAGCCGGATGGACTATCTTTCATCGCATATTAATAACCATGCCTGTGCACTTTGTGTTGAAAAAGGTTTGCAGATAGAAGTTCCTTCAAGGGCACAAGTGATAAGAATATTGTTAGATGAATTAACAAGAATTGCATCTCATGAATTGTGGTGGGGGGCAATGGCAATGGACCTCGGTGCATTCACTCCTTTCTTTCATGCCTTTAGAGAAAGAGAAGCTATCAATGATATTATGGAAGAAACCTGTGGTGCAAGACTTACTATGAACTATATAGTTCCGGGTGGCATTATGCAGGATATTCATCCCAATTTTCAACAAAGAATAAAAGACTTTATTAAATTATATAAATCCAAAATAAGCGAATACGATGAACTGGTGACCGGAAATATTATTTTTCAAAATAGAATGAAGGGAGTAGGTTATTTATCTACAGAAGACGCTATCTCCTTTGGTGTAACCGGGCCAGCAGCAAGAGGAAGTAATGTTTCCTGCGATGTTAGAAAGGTCTATCCTTATGAAATATATGATAAGCTGGAGTTTGATCAGGTGCTTGAAACAGGCTGCGATTCTTTTGCAAGGTATATGGTACGCATAAGAGAAATGAATCAGTCCATCAGGATAATAGAGCAATTGGTAGATGATATTCCGGAAGGGGATTTTCAGGCAAAAACTAAAGCGGTATTGAAATTACCCAAAGGAGAATTTTATCAACGGGTAGAAACAGCAAGGGGAGAATTTGGAGTATACATTGTTAGCGAAGGAGGAACAACTCCTTACAGAATTAAATTTCGTTCACCGGGCTTTTCCAATCTTTCTGCATTGGATCATATGGCAAGAGGCAGCAAGTTGGGAGACCTGGTAGCAATGATGGGAACATTGGATTTGGTGATACCGGATATTGACAGGTAACGGCAATAGAGTTTAATAAGAACATTTTTAATTAGTACAACATTTTTTACATAAAAAATTAGGCCTCTTTTTGGGCCGGATTATGTGGAGCTTTTCAAACATATCGAAAATAATAGACAACTGGTTAAGAGATACCTTTAACCCAACCTGGACAATGATCATAGAGATGGTAATTGCAGGGGTGTGTGTTATTAGTTTGTTTGCAATATTAGGGCTGGTATTGGTGTTGATGGAAAGGAGGGTGGCCGCATGGATACAGATACGTCTTGGACCAAATAGAGTTGGGCCGGGAGGAATATTGCAATCATTGGCGGATACCGTGAAATTGTTGGTAAAAGAAGGAATGACGCCGGATGGTGCGGATAAATTTTTATTTAACCTGGCTCCTTTTATTGCTATTATAGTAGCTATGTTGTTAATGGCACCAATTGCTTTTGCAAAAGATTTTCAGTTATGGGATATGAATATAGGAGTGTTGTATGTTTCTGCCATCTCCTCCATTATGGTCATCAGTATTTTAATGGCGGGCTGGGCAAGTAACAATAAATATTCATTGATGGGGGCTATGCGGAGTGGGGCACAAATTGTGAGTTATGAATTATC
>JANXSR010000022.1 GCA_025352625.1 Ferruginibacter sp. | reverse complement strand
ACTTCTATGAGTTTGCCTTATCATATTGGCAATGGCGTGTTTGGTGGGTTGGTTCCTTTTATTGCTACCTTATTGTCTACAAGTTTTGCCAATGATCCACTGGTAGGGCTTTGGTACCCGATTGGAGTAGCTGCATTGTGTTTTGTGATCGGGGTATTTTACCTGCCCAATAAGAAAGATAAAAATATCATGGACTAAAATTATTTATATGAATCAGTTGAAAAAAATAATGGGCGTTTTATGGATGATCCTTGCGCCGGTAGTAATTTATTTCCTGGTAATGGGTGCTGTGCACAATATTAATAGTGCCGGTACAAAGGATATCAATAAGCCCATACCATGGATAATAATCATCGCTATTTTTACACCCATTGCCATCGGATTAATGATTTTTGGATACTATTCCGTAAAGGGTGAATATGATAAATTACCCGATAGTTCGAATGATCTGTAAATCTACATGGGTTAAAAACTGTATTCATTTGCTATAGATACAGATATTGTTGAGGCTATTTTACGAGACGATAAACTACTAAATAAGATTAGATGAAATCTCTAATGACGGTTTTCTTTATAGTCGCTGTACTATCTGCATTCGGGCAACCCAAATCAATTCAATTTAAGCCAACAATTTATTATAATAATTTCTCCCACAAGTTTCCTGCAGTATTGAAAGTTCAGCAAGGTGACACAATAAAGAGCGAGAGTGTTGATGCCGGAGGGATAGACAAGAATGGAGAACAAATGGCGAAAAGAGGAAACCCGGTAACAGGACCTTTTTTTATTGACGGAGCCTTGCCTAGTGATATAGTCGCAATTACATTGACTTCCGTTTCGCTAAACCGGGACAACGCAACAACGGTAGGTGGGTTTGTAAAGAGGAGTTTGCCCATGGATGCGATGCAAGAAGTATATGGAAGAAATGCAAGACTTGTAAAATGGAGGTTGGATACCATAAGTGGTTATGCAACACCTCTATTTGATAACGAACATTTAAGAAATTTAAAAGTACTTCTTACTCCATTTATGGGTTGCCTGGGACTTGCCGCACCTTCAGAAAGTAAAGAGCCTATGACATATTTTGCTGATGAATATGGAGGCAACATGGACTTTTATAAAGTAACAAAGGGGGCAACTATTTATTTACCGGTTTTTCACGAAGGAGCATTACTTTATATTGGAGACGGGCATGCCTTGCAAGGTGACGGAGAGTTAAATGGTGATGCACTGGAAACATCAATGGACTTTGCTTTTGTAGCTAAAGTAATTAAAGGGGAACCTAAAATTGCTTTTCCAAGAATTGAGGACTCTGAGTATATCATCTCGATGGCAATGGATAAAACACTTGAGCAAGCTTTAAAAAAGGCAACTCTTGGACTACTTGAATGGTTACAAAAAGATTACAACCTAACGCTGGTGGAAGCAAGCCAGGTAATTGGAACATCTATTGAGTACAGAATACCAACACTTGCAGGACCCAAACTTGAAATTGCAGCCATGATAAAAAAGAAAAATTTAATCGGACTAAAGAAATAAGGTTAGAATAAGTATAGAGGCGGTTTGGCAATAGCCCATAAATATCAACCAATAGCTGTTAACTGCTATAAAATATAAAGACAAAGCATACCCTATTTTACAGAACTTCCCATCATCGCTTTATAAATCGCTTCATGAATAGAAGGCCTTACATTCATTTTCCCAAGCAATGGATTGTCTCCCACAGGTGTAACTCTGTTACTTAAAAATACATACACTAATTTTTTTTCAGGGTCTGCCCAGGTGCAGGTTCCGGTAAAGCCGGTATGCCCAAAACTTTGTGGTGATGCACTTAAACATGGATATGGTTCCGGACGGGTTGCATTATCCTTCTCCGGTTTATCAAACCCATATCCCCTGCGGCTAATGTTACTGTGGTAGGCTGTAAACAGATCTACCGTTGCTTTTTTAAAATAACGGGTGCCGTTTATTTCGCCTCCGTTCAACAGCATTTGCATGATGACTGCAATATCGTACGCACTGCTGAACAAACCTGCATGGCCTGCAACACCACCAAACATAGCAGCACCGGGATCATGCACATCTCCCTGTATCAATTCCATGCGGAAAACCTTTTCATTTTCCGAAGGGGCTATGCGGTTCAAAGGCAAATATTCCCGTGGCCTGAAACCGGCGGAGGCTAATCTCAGTGGCTGATAAAATTCTTTTTTTACATATTCATTTAATGGCAAGCCACTGATGGCTTCCACTACTTTGCCTAAAAAAATAAAATCATTGTCGCTGTAAATATATTTACCCGTAGGCCCCAGCGGACTTTGTAAAATTTTGTGGTACATCGTATCCCTGTAAGAGTTGCGCATAAATAAATTCTCCGCAACTCTTATATTAAAAGAATCGCTTTGCTGATGCTCAAAATATTTCGGAAAGGGAATGCCCGTAACAGTATCGATCGCCTGGCGGTAAAATGGAATAAAGGCAACAAGTCCTGCCTGGTGCAGCAAGATATTTTCCATTAAGAGATGTTCCTTATTACTGCCTTTTACCATAGGCAGGTAATCGCCCAGTTCTTTTTTCAGATCAATCTTACCTTGCTCATACAGCCGCATGATAGAAATAGTGGTAGCGCATATTTTTGTAACCGAAGCCATGTCATACACAGATTCTGTTGTAACTGGTGCTGCATTGTCATAATTAAAATGGCCGTATGCTTTTTGATAGGCGATTTTTCCATCTTTAACTACCAGTACCACGCAACCTGGTGTAGCGCCTTTGCTGATGGCATTGTTTGCTATGGAATCTATGCTGTTTAGTTTTGTAATGTCAAGTCCAACTGCTGCCGGGTCTGCAATGGGCAAAATAGCTACAGCCGTCATGATACCGCTGCCGAATGGGTAAGCTTCACAAACTGTAACCGGCAACTTTCCCTTAGCAGTAATTTTGCCCTGCAAAAGTTCAATGGCTGCAAGTTGTGTGTACTCATCATCTTCGTAGCAGGCCACTACATTTTTTGCCGCACAAAAATTTTTGATAGCATACGGGTTGCCAAATACAAAACTGATGCTGTTGGTTTCCTGTTGTAATTGTGTTGCCAGGTCAATGGCTGCGGGAGGCAAACCAAAATTATTGGCTGGCCTGCGGCTGTAATTATGAATGCCGATGACTACTTTTTTGTACCTGCTTTTTATTAAAGCCACGGTAGATAAAACCCTGATAGGGTCAGCCTTATAATCAAAATAAAATACTGCTGCATTGTAATCGGTACGCATTCTTTTAGCAAAGGCATTATCGGTATTGATGCCAATCGCAACATAGGCAATATCCGTTGTGGGATTTTTTGTATCTGCAACCAGGGGAAAAAAATCGTCACTTGTTTTGTTCAATACCGTGATGGCATTTTCTGCTACCAGCTTTTTCATAGCAGGCACATCCTTGTTTAAATCAGCAGTTATGTTAGTGGTATTAATTGGTTCAAAATAACCTCCTCCATACTGGTATTTTGCCATTAACACCCTTTTGCAATGCAGTTCAATATCCTGCCAGCTTAGCTCCTTGTTATCGATAGCGTCTTTTATTTTCTGTATGGTTGAATCTACATTGCCCGGCAGGCAAAGCATATCATTGCCTGCAATCAAAGATTGTACAGACGCTGCTCCACCGGGAAAGTACTTTTGTACGCCCTGCATTTCCAGCGCATCAGTAAAGGTCAATCCCTGGAACCCAATGGTAGTACGCATCAGGCCCGCTACATTTTTTTGCGAAATAGAAGTTGCCCTGTTGGGTGTGCTGTCAATTACCGGGATGTATAAATGTGCTACCATTACACTACCAATACCCGCTTTAAATATTTCCCTAAAAGGGTATAGCTCCAGCGAATCCAGTTGCGCCATGGTTTTATTAATTACCGGAAGATCAAAATGGGAATCTACAGAAACATCGCCATGCCCTGGAAAATGTTTGGCACAGGCCATTACCCCAGATTCCTGCAACCCCTGCATATATTTAATGCCATACAATGCTACTTTGTATTTGTCTTCTCCAAAACTGCGGTCGTTAATAACGGGATTATTGGGATTGTTGTTGATGTCCACCACCGGTGCATAGTTAACATTAATACCTAAACGCCTGCATTGTTCTCCCACTACTTTGCCATATTGGTGAACGATTGTTGCATCCTGCACGGCACCCAGCATCATCTGGTGCGGTAATGCAGTTACGCTATCAAACAGGCGCATACCGATGCCCCATTCCGCATCAATACAAGTTATCAGTGGTGTTTGTGCAAGGCCTTGCAATTTATTGATGATGTTAGCCAATTCCACCGGATTTCCCTGGAACGGACAGATGCCGCCTACATTGTATTTTTTTATGGCTTCGGCAACGGTGCTATCGAAATAAATGGGGGTTTTGGTTTTAAAGTCGTAGGCAGATAAACGCAGTATCATTAATTGTGCAATGCGCTGATCGGGTGTTAAACTATTGAATACACTGTCTGCCCAGTGTTGTGCAGCAGATGAACGCTGTAAACCGGTTTGCCCTTTTCCCGCAACACAGCCCAATTGTAAAATGATAAACAAAAAATAGATCCTTCTCATAATGAATAGATATGCAACACAAATTAAGCACATTTCAATAGAGATGGGTTCAGAAAAAATTTTTAACTTTACGCTATGTCAATTGCAGAAAAATATAGGCCTTACTATACTTATGAAGAGTATTGCCAATGGGAAGGCCGTTGGGAATTGATTGAAGGTATGCCTTATGCAATGAGCCCGGCACCTGTACCGGCACATCAAAGAGTCTCCTTACTATTAAGTATACGTTTTGAAAATGCATTTGTGGATTGTAAGGAATGCAAGGTATATCCTCCTCTTGACTGGAAGATAGAAGAAGACACTATTGTGCAACCCGACCTATTGATAGTATGCAGTAAGATAGAAAAAAAATTCCTGGATTTTTCGCCTGTATTGGTGGTGGAAATATTATCACCAGCTACTGCTTCCAAAGACCGGGGTGAAAAGATGGAATTGTATCAATCTCAAAAAGTAAAATATTACCTGATCGTTGATCCGCAGTTTAAAAAATTAGAAATATACGAATACATCAATACCCAATACGAACCAGTATCCGTAAACCCGGAAATGTATCTTTTTACACTCCACGATAATTGTACCGCAGATGTTAACCTCCTGGATATTTGGGAATAAGCCATCTGTTATCTACGTAATTTTACAAAAACAAAGGAGAAATTTTGCCCGACATCATTCAGTTATTGCCAGATAATATTGCCAACCAGATTGCTGCAGGTGAAGTAATTCAGCGGCCTGCCAGTGCTGTAAAGGAATTGCTTGAAAATGCCGTTGATGCCGGTGCTACAGAAATTAAACTGATTGTAAATGACGCCGGCAAAGCCCTGATACAGGTAATTGACAACGGAAAAGGCATGAGCGAAACAGATGCCCGGATGAGTTTTGAACGGCATGCTACTTCCAAAATAAAAAATATTGACGATCTGTTTCATATTAAGACCATGGGTTTTAGGGGAGAGGCGTTGGCCAGTATTGCTGCTGTATCGCAGGTAGAACTGAAATCAAAAAAGGCGGAAGATACCACCGGTACTTACATTGAAATAGATAATAGCGTGGTAAAAAAGCAGGAACCGGTAGCCATGCAGCAAGGTACCAGCATTGCCATGAAAAATTTATTTTTTAATGTGCCGGCCCGCAGAAATTTTTTAAAAAGCAATCCCTCTGAATTACGCCATATTGTGGATGAGTTTATAAGGGTGGCCATGGCGTTTCCTGATATCTTCTTTTCTTTAACCAGTAACGGTCAGCAGGTTTTTCATTTGGAAAGCGGTTCTTTAAAACAACGCATTGTACAAATATTGGGTAATAATTACAATGCCAAACTGGTAAGTGTGCAGGAACAAAGTGATTACATGAACATTTATGGTTTTGTGGGCAAACCGGAAACGGCAAAAAAAACCAGGGGCGA
>JANXSR010000020.1 GCA_025352625.1 Ferruginibacter sp. | reverse complement strand
TACACAGGCAAGAGATATTGGACTGCTATCAGAAAAATACTTGGTAGAAAAAATACAACCTGTAGATATGTTTCCGCACACCCACCACATTGAATGTGTAGTGTTGCTAAAGTTGAAAAATTAACTGCTAACTTTGATTTTATGGCATTCAAATTTAATAATTCTCTTCAAAGAGAAACCCCCATTGTTTTTAATTTACTCATTATAAATGTATTGGTTTATTTAGCTCAGGTGCTGGTTAAACCATTTGATGTTACTCAGTGGGGAGCCCTGCATTCTGTCAGTTCTTCGCTTTTTTATCCACACCAATTTATTACCAACATGTTTATGCATGATCCGGGGGGATTATCACATATACTTTTTAACATGTTTACACTTTGGATGTTTGGAACGCACCTGGAACGGCATTTAGGGTCCAAACGATTTTTTATTTTTTACATGATCTGTGGCGTGGGTGCTGCAATATGCATTCAGTTATCAATACCTTTTAGTGCCGGTCAATTTGCCAAATCTGCTGAAGGGATTGCTACAGGTATGTCTACCTCCGAATTGGTAGAGGCTTACAAACAACAGTACAGCGCTATTGGTGCATCCGGTGCAATTATGGGTGTTATGGCAGCTTATGCTTACCTGTTTCCTAATACTGAAATGTATGTTTACTTTATACCAATTCCTATAAAGGCAAAATTTGTAATCCCATTCTTTATTTTGTTAGACCTTTTTATGGGCGTTCGGCAAATTGCTGGAGACAATGTAGGACACTTTGCGCATCTTGGAGGAGCCTTAGTAGGATTTTTATTAATCGTGTTCTGGAACAAAACCAACCGAAAAACGTTTTATTAAAGGTTAACAACATATTTCAACAGGTGTTTGTAAATTTGTAACACAATTTTGTTCATGGGACAGTCAGACAGATATTCGGATTTTAAACAGCCTCGCAGAAGGTTTAGTCTCGGACAGGACGGAAACGCCCTGATGGGCTTGTTTACCATTAATATTATTTTCTTCTTATTGCTGCTAACACTCAAGGTTGTATATTTCTTTTTTCAAAAGACGGAGGTCGATTTTTATTCCGGTGTGTTGCAATATTTTGAAATGCCTGCACAACTAACCCGTTTAAGTGAAAGACCCTGGACCATTTTAACATACATGTTCAGCCATGTTAGTGCTATGCAACTGCTAAGCAATATGCTTTGGTTGTGGGCATTTGGTTTTATTTTTCAGGAGTTAACAGGGAATAAAAAATTGATCCCGGTTTATATTTATGGAGGACTAACCGGAGGGTTGGTATTTATTATAGCAAATTATCTTATTCCTCCATTAAGGCCATCTGTTAGCGAGGCTTTTTTGTTGGGAAGCAACGCCGCTACCATGGCAGTTGCTGTAGCAACTACCACACTAGCTCCTGATTTTAGATTCTTCAGAAACTTAAATGGTGGTATTCCAATCTGGGTACTCACCTTAATATATATATTGATAGATTTTGCCGGTATTGCTTCCCTTAGTGCGGCATTTAGTTTATCGCACCTGGGTGGTGCGGTAGCTGGTTTTGTGTTTATATATTTATTGAGAAAGGATATTGATGGAAGCATATGGATGAATAATTTTTACGACTGGTTTATGAATCTTTTTAATCCCAATAAAAAGAACAAAAACGTAAATATTAAAGAAAAGGTTTTTTACAATACTGAAGGTAGAAAGCCCTTTAAAAAAACACCCAACATTACATCACAGCGGGTAGACGAAATCCTAGACAAGATCAACCAAAAAGGATATCATTTATTAACCGACGAAGAAAAGAATATTTTAAAGAGAGCTGCAGAAGAAGACCTATAATTTAAAAAAACTTTCTCTCACATATTTAAAAAATCCTCTTCACTGCATTTCTCGATTAGTGTAATTCTTGCGTCAAAAATTCGTGTTTCCACTATTTCTTTATTCGTGCTATTTTTTAACTTCCCACTTTAAGCATTTTTAAAATGCAACCCCTATCTTTATGGCATGCCTAAACCTCTTTTTCGCATACTCACAAAAAAAGTATTTATTATAACCAATCTTGTAGTAGCGGCCTTGTTTCTATTGGGCTGTTATGGCTACCGATTGTTTAACAATGAGCGATGGTTTATCGGGCTTTTGACATTAGCTGCATTTTACCTTTTTATAGTTTTGTTGCTGTTTTTCATTTTTTGGTTGTTGGCAAAATCAAAATGGTCGTTGCTTTTTTTGGCAATAGTTTTAATTACTTACAGACAACTTATAAAAATTGTACCGATACGAGTAGGTGCCGAATTTACCCTTCAAAAACAAAAGGGGGCTCTACGGATAATGAGTTGGAACGTAGCACAGTTTGATATTTTAAATTATAAAAAAAATGCTGGCGTACACCACGATATGATTAAACTCATCAACCAGTATCAACCGGATATTGCGTGTTTTCAGGAGATGGTGGCTGGAGATAGTATTGTTGATCTTAACAACGCCTACTACAAAAAGTATTCCTTTTATTCCATTCAGGATTTTGAATTGTCACTGCATTTTGCAGATGAATATTACAGCTATAACTGGAAAGAAAATTACCTGAACAGTCAACATTTTGGAATTATTATCTTCTCAAAATATCCCATTATAAACAGGCATACCATTACTACTTACCCCAACGATTACAATTCGATTTTTCAATATGTGGATATTGTTAAAGATGCAGATACGCTAAGGGTTTTCAATATTCACTTGCAATCGTTGAAATTTAACCCAGTTAATTTACAATACATCGATAATCCAACAATAGAATCTGAAACCGATATTGAAAAATCAAAAAATATACTAGGCAAATTTAAGCAGGGATTTCTAAGACGTAAGTTACAGGCCGACAGAATTAAAGAAGAAATTGATAAAAGCCCTTTCCCTGTAATAGTATGTGGCGATTTTAATGATGTCCCCAACTCGTATGCGTATGAAACCATCGGTAAAAATTTACAAAATTCCTTTGAAAAAAAAGGGGTAGGCCTCGGCAGAACCTTCAGTGGTATTGCTTCATCTTTGCGTATTGATAATATTTTTGTTGACCAGCACTACGAGATTAATCAATATGTAAGGATAGCGAAAAAGCTAAGCGATCATTTTCCTATAATAACAGACATAACTGTAAACCCGGGCAAGTAACAGCCCTTTATTTTTTAATTTATTATATTTGAATCCTCATGCAACTTATCATCAATAAAGGTTTATCATTTTACTGCTGTTGCCAATGGTGCTCAGTATAATATCTTTGTGCAAATTTTATTTGTACCTATACAACAGTCAATATCTCTTTGTCAGCAGTCAGCAAACAGGTGCAATAGAAATCTAAAGCCAAGTAAAATAATTTTAAAATAAAAAGGTAGCTATTCCGTTTGTGCATAGTTGCCAACTAAAATAACACAATGCCGTTAAAAGTTTATAACTCTTATACCCGTCAAAAAGAAGTGTTTCATTCAATTACTCCAGGCCATGTGGGGATGTATGTTTGTGGACCAACAGTTAGTGGCGAAAGCCATCTTGGACATGCAAGGCCCTATATAACATTTGATTTTATTTTCCGGTACTTAACGTATAAAGGATATAAAGTGCGGTACGTGCGTAACATTACAGATGCCGGCCACTTTGAAGAAGAGGGTAAAGAAGCAGAAGATAAAGTGGGTAAAAAAGCGATTCTTGAAAAACTGGAGCCAATGGAACTTGTGCAGAAATACACAAACCTTTTTCATTGGGCCATGCTGCAATTTAATTGTGTGGAACCAAGCATTGAACCAACAGCAACGGGACACATTGTAGAGCAGATAAACATGATTGAAAAAATTATCACCGAAGGCTATGCATACGAAGTAAACAGCTCTGTTTATTTTGATTTAAAAAAATATGCTGCCACGCATGATTATGGAAAACTAAGTGGCAGGGTAATGGATGAATTGCTGGAAACAACAAGAGAGTTGGACGGGCAGCAGGAAAAAAGAGACAAGGCGGATTTCGCTTTATGGAAGTCTGCAGCACCTGAACACATTATGCGCTGGAAAAGCCCCTGGGGCGAAGGTTTTCCCGGATGGCATATTGAATGTTCTGCCATGGCAACCAAATACCTTGGTGCTGAATTTGATATACATGGCGGCGGAATGGATTTACAGTTTCCGCACCACGAAAGTGAAATTGCTCAGAGTACTATTTGTAATCACCATGCCCCTGCTAAATATTGGATTCACAACAATATGATTACTATCAATGGCAAAAAGATGGGCAAGAGTTACAACAACGTGATAAAGCTAACAGAAATGTTTAGTGGCAATCATCCGTTATTAACACAAGCTTTTACCCCAATGACTGTAAGGTTTTTTATTTTACAAAGTCATTACCGCAGCCCGGTAGATTTTAGCAGCGAAGCTTTACAGGCCAGTGAAAAAGCATTGAAAAGATTGTGGGAAGCTTATGAAGTACTGAAGAAATTACAAGTTGGCACATCCGAAAAGGGAACAGATGTGGCACTGGAAACAAAAGTACTGCAATGGATAAATGAGTTTGATGATTTTATGGATGATGATTTTAGCACGGCTAAAATATTAGCTAATATGTTTGAACTGGCTCCTGTTATCAACGGTATAAAAGACGGGCATATTCCAGCGAATGCTATTACAGCATCAACCCTTGTTTTATTGCAACAACAATTTAAAATTTATTTAGAAGATGTTTTTGGGCTAACCCAAACTACTTCCGGAGATGATGGTGCTTTACAGGGTGTAATGCAATTGCTGATTGATATCCGTAAAGAATCTAAGGCGAAAAAAGATTACGCCACCTCCGATAAAATCCGCAACCAATTAACCTCTTTAGGCATTGAACTGAAGGATGAAAAGGATGGTGGGATGAGCTGGAACAGGTAAGGCCAATCCATTGAATAAAATTTTAAGCCTGGTATAATATAGCAGGCTTTTTTCTTTTGTTCCTTTAGACAATAACCAAAGCATACGGCTGTTAGAATAGAAAATTTATGATGCCCCGTATCCAATAAACAGGCCACGCAACAATTTAACGCAGGTCTCGCTTATTAAATAGTAAATCTTTTATGGAACAAGCACAATGGTTACAATACATTAGTTACTTCCACTCTCTGTCAATACTATTTTATACATGCCTTCAGAGTTATTGCCCACCAAAATTTCATGTTCAACAATTTCACCCATGCTGTTCTTAATTTGTATTTGTGCTATTGCAACATAGTTTTTATTAAAATTAATAGGTCAATTAAAATAGTTTCAGGTAACTAGTGAGTGTAACACAAAGCCCCTAATTTTTAGAGCGGGCATAAAAAAGCCTTCATTATAAATGAAGGCATGAGATATCTATGGGGGTTAGTAACTATTTTAAATCAGCAAAGCATTTCTGTTTTTTCCAATACGCTTACCCTTTTTATAATATTTTATTGGGTAAATATCCGGTGTTTGTGTTAGTTTATTTATAAAATTTTTTACCATTTGCACAACGGGAAAACTGCTATTTTTATTAATTGTGTTTGCCATAGGATTTGATTTTACATTAATATAGAATATAGTAACGGCACTATTTTGTAATTATTGTGTGCCAAAATAATTTGAGGTGTTTTTTTAAAATGATATCAATTATATCATGCAGATTTTTGCTTTTTTAAGTAATCGTATTAATGGCAAATTTGGTTAAAAGGAAGATTTTTTAAAATAGTTTTATGTATCCGATATTTATGTTTTGAAATAACTAAAGAAGACTTTCTACATCATACGATTGGGATATGTTCAAATTGGTAGAACCCCTGTTGCCTTTGATATAATGACGAAAATAGAAGACCTTGATTTCGAAAAATGTTATAAATTATTATGGGTATCTGAATATGGCGAGCAGGAAAGAAATACAAACCCGTCATCTAAATGCATTGTTACAGGTAAAGAAAGAAGCCCGTCGCTTGAAAGGCTTAGATTATACAAAAAAACCACGAGGAATAACGCAAATTATTCATACACAATTGTTGTTATTGATCGGGCTGGCAGTGTAACTGGCTTGTTAATTTCCTGAGTATAGATTTTTAAGTTCTCGTTTTTTAATGCGGTTGTTACATATTTTTTACAACTATTTCTTTTCTTTAAAATCTCATTATTTAATTGTAAAGGCTGTTCTTTTAAGGAATAATTTATTGCTACTATTACCAGTTTGCCTTTATCATTTGCGTAAGCAGATATCATTAAATTTTTTGCATCCTCAATTTCGTCTGTCTTATCAGCACGTGTAATATTCAACCTGTGCATGCCTGGCCTTACAAATAGACTGTAATGTCCTAGTGCCCAAAGATTTTTTGTAGGTGTAAATGTACCATCTGTAAATTTTTCATTTGGCTGCAACGCTATAAGATAATAGCGGGTGTTTGAATCAGCTTTACCCGGTTCATAGGCATTCCAGTATTGCCAGGCCGTTGCATTACCCATAACTAAATCATGGTGTATCACTTTAGCAAGAAACAAAGCACAATCCATTGCACTCCTGTTCTTTTTTGTTCCTTCCATAAAACCATCTGCCAGCATACAATACTCTGATTGCCAGTAATCAACTTTGTACTTGTTTGCAGTATCTGCAAGCTGTCTCCGTATGGCAATCATATTGCTGTCATTGGCATCAGTAAAATAGCTGTGCCCGGCTGCAAGTGCAGGAACATGAGCAAGATTACCCATGAATAATTTGCTTTCATGACTAAAAAACTGTTGTATCTGTTGACTGCTTCCACTTGTTCCTCCGTATAAATAATGCAGCATCCCTGCTTCAGGCAACAAAATTTTTGTAGATATTTTTTGATCTGTAAGTGATACGTCAAGTTTTGAAACCACATTATAGATATTCTCATTGCTCCATGGGCTTCCTTCCTGATCGGCTTCCATGTATTTCTTTGACCAATCCCACTGTGGTTCATTTACCGGGCTTATATAGTCGAAGTGCAAACCTTCTTTATCAAAGTGCTTTACAACCTGGGTAAGAAAATTTACATAAGCAATATATTTTTCCGGCTTAAGGTTAGCGGTAAAATCCTTTTCTGTCTTGTATCCCAATCCATTCTTTGTAAACTTAACCGGCGCTGAATTGGCAAAGGCAATCAAGGTTTCTACCCCATATTGTTTTGCCTGTTTCAGAAACCATTGATAGCCTTTCTGCTTGTTCCAGTTATAGGTATCATCAGCATTTAAAAAACATTCCACTCTTTTGCGGAAATCTTTAATACCACTAATGTCTCCCTGTTCTGCAGTACCTGCACCAATATTAAAACGCCATGCCGAAAGGCCAATACCTTTTGGATTTCCCCCATTATCAAACGCCTTGCTAAATAACAATTCTGCTATGCGTTCTTTCTTTTTCCCGGGCCAAAATTTTCCTATGCCTTCCGAAAACCAGCAACCCGATGCCCCGATGTTTTGTATTGTCTGCGCCATATCGTTTGCATCAATGATAATGCGTACGGGGCTATCCTGCGCCATAGAAAAAGCGGCAATAAAAACAAAGGCGGTAAGAAAACAATTAACCGGTAAATTCATTTTCATGGTTGAATATTTAATGTGCGTAACATGTAGTTAAGAATAATGAAAAATATTTAATAGCAAACAGAATGCTAAAGAGTGTGATATTCATAGCATACGGTCATTTTTTATTTTTCGGTTTAATTTCAAAACATTTTAGAGAGTCATTGTTAACGGCTGCTAAAATAAATTGATGCTGATTTTTATTTGTTATAGTTTTCAAATTTTTCATATCCCCACTTACAAAAAATCCGCTTTGTGTTGGTTTTACAGATGTAAACAAACCACTCCCATTGCCTTTTAAAAACTGCCCGTAAGAAGCATCGTAACGGCCTGTGGAAATCTCTGTTTGATATTCGTTACCACCAAGCAATAAATCAATATTACCATCGTCGTCCAAATCATTTGCAACAATAGTATTTACAGGTGCAACCTGTGCTTCAAGAGGTAGTTGGTGCATTTTAAAATGCCCGTTTCCAAGATTCTCAATCCACATAGTAGCGGTTGTTTCACATTTCAATACCATCATATCTTTCTGATCAATACTTTTAAATAACTCATCCATATTGATCATAGCATAATCTTTATTCAAAAGATATTTCTTTTTTATGTACGGTACTTCTTCAGCGAACTGCGTTCTGTCAATAGCAGGGAAAAGCTCGTATAATCCTTTATCATTTTTTATGTGGTAAGCAGGAATTATATCTATTGATCCATTGCCATCTATATCTTTTGCATACAACATCATTGGCCGTTCATGTGAAGCGTGATATTTACTATTTAGCCCCATGTTACCTGCTATAAAATCTATGTCGCCATCTTTGTCAATATCAGCAGCCTGTAATGAACGCCATAGACCATTTGTATTTATAAGACCGGTATTTTCTGTAACCTCCTGTAATTTATTATTTATGTTTTTAAAGAACCGCACGGGCATCCATTCACCGCATATTACAAGATCTGGCTTTTTATCGTTGTCAAAATCTACCCACACAGCACCAGTTATCATGCCTGGCTTCTCAAGTGCCGGGCAAACTTCTTTTGTAACATCGGTAAATTTACCCGCATTGTTTTGAAGTATATAGCTGCGTGGAGCTACAGGATACTGATCAGCTAAAATACGGCCACCAATAAAAATATCCATGTCACCATCCGCATCATAATCAGCCACTGCTATAACCTGCGAAATGCCATTAATACTGGCAGGTATGGCATCTTCATCCAATGAAAAATTACCATGCCCATCATTTTTATATAACTGGGGCAGGTTAGATGTTGTACTGCTGCCAAACTCCAGGCTGCCTTCTGTGATAAGCAGGTCAAGGTCTTTATCCCCATCCGCATCAAAGAATACAGCACTGGCGTCTTCCATCATTTTTTCTTTCAGCAACAAATGCCTGGAAGAAAAAGTGCCATCATTGTTTTGAATAAATATTTGGCCAGACTGATATTTGCCACCACCCACAAAAAAATCTGAAAGCCCGTCTCCATTTACGTCACCCGTTGCTAAAGCTGGTCCTAACTGAGAATATTTTTGCGGCAGCAACCGCTGATTAGCATAATCAAAAAATGACATTTCATTGTGCTTAAACAGGATATTGAGTTCTTTTGAAACATCTGCAAAAAGCGTTGTTAATGCGGTGCTGTCTGCAGGCGGTTGTTCATGAGCATCTTTATGATTTATAGTGAGTGTTTGATTTGATATGATGTGTTTCAGTAACTGCACCTGGTTATCAGGCCAAACAATTTTTAACGAATCAATTTCGGTTGCATTGCCTACACCAAAGTGAAGTCTGTTATCAACGGAAGACATATAACCTCTTACGGGGTACTGCTCCAGAAATTGCATTTTTCCATTAGCATAAAGGGTTGTTTTTGCACCTATACCTGAGTTGTTTAGTTCGCTCCCTTTTAGTAGAATGGTCAGAAAATTATTAGTGCTGTCTTTAACTGTTTTCCTGATCTCGTTTTTCCAGATAAAGGCTGGCTGGTTCATATTGTTAGTTACCATGTCCAAATCGCCATCATTATCTAAATCTGCATAAACTGCTCCGTGAGAAACAGAAGGCACTGCCATAGCGGTTGCTGCTGTTATATTACTGAAAGTAAGGTCTCCATTATTATGATAGAAATAGTTGTCAATTTTTATGCTTCCGTAATTATCCAATTCCTTTCGTAATGATTGACTATTATCAGTATTGTTTGACGGGCTTTTGTCGTATGAACCACCATTGTTTTTTTGTCCATATCTAAAAAAAAGGAAATCATTATTGGTCACATCTTTTGCAAGTCCGTTGGTTATATGTACATCCTTCCAGCCATCATTGTCAAAATCTGCCATCAGCACACTCCAGCTCCAGTCTGTTTCTGAAATACCGGCGAGTTGACCGATCTCGCTAAAAAAAGGTTGTTTGATGTTGTTAAATGTTGTGTTGCCGTTGTTTAATTGCAGCATGTTCCGGATAAATTCAGGTTGATAACCGCCAAGGGTTGTAGCCATTTCATATTGTTCGGGGTTAGTGCCGGAAAACATCGTTTTCTTTCTATAATTTGTTTCTGGCTGCATATCAAGCACGGCAACATCAGGTAGTGCATCATTATTTATATCAGCAGCATCCGCACCCATACTATTAAAACTTTGATGACGTATTGAGTTGGAAATGCAGTTAGTGAAACTGCCATTTTTATTATTCAGCCATAATAAATCGTTGGGTACAAAATCGTTGGCAACATATATATCTGGCCAGCCATCATTATTAAAATCACTGATTGTTAACCCAAGGCCATACCCCATTTCCTTTATGCCTGCTTGCTCAGATACATCTTTATAAACAGGATGATTTTTGCCAGGCGGAATACCTTCATTTCTATACAATTTATCAGCAGCAACAAAAGCACCCTTTCCATCCTGGGTTATTATATTGTTTGGCTCCTTTTGAAATACCTTATGATTCATCAAATACATATCGAGATCTCCATCTTTGTCATAATCAAAGAAAGCGGCCTGAGTAGAAAAGCTGGTATCAGCTAACCCATACTCTTTTGCTTCTTCAACAAATTTTAAATTGCCTTTATTGATAAAAAGAAGATTTCTTCTTTTTTCCAGATTATGTCCATGTGATACACAAACGTATATGTCACTTAGACCATCATTATTAATATCAACAACACTCACCCCTGTGCACCATCCATCTGTTGTTACACCTGCACTCTTTGTTACATCTTCAAATTCAAAATTTCCTTTATTGATATAGAGTTTAGAGCTAACCTGTCCGCCTTTTATCTAGTCCTTTTGATATGAATATTTTTTTATTCAGCATTGACAATTATGGAAGCAGCATCCATTCCATCAACTACAGCCTTTAACTTTATTTCACCTGTGGATTTACCTACTTTTACTATTACCATACATTTTCCCTGCCATGCCTTACGTTCATAAGCCTGGTAACTTTCCAGACTTCGTGGATTTGCATTGCCCACTCCTGCTATTGTTGCTGAACCCTCTATTTCAAATTTAATAAGATTTTCTGCCAATGGATTTCGGTTTCCTTTTCCATCCAATAGTATAATTGTAACATAAACAAGATCCTGGTTATTTGCCTTCACTATTTTTTTATCTGCTATTAATTGAATTTTTATAACAGTGTCTGCAGTTGCAAGTGTAGCTGTATTGATGATTTTATTTTTTGCATTGTATCCAACAGCTTTTAGCACCCCTCGCTGGTAAGGCACCTGCCAGGAGGCTATAAATTTTGTAGAACGGTCAGTTGTTTTTTTAGCAAGAGATTTTCCATTTAAAAATAATTCTACCTGTGTGCAGCTGGAATAGATATTAACTTCAATTGGTTTGTTC
>JANXSR010000019.1 GCA_025352625.1 Ferruginibacter sp. | reverse complement strand
TTAAAAACTAAAAGTAAGAAAAAAATATTACTGATAATCAACATTATGTTATTATACATTTTGTATTGTCGTTAGGACAATACGATTTTTTTTTGTAAAGAATAATAGCTGCCTACTATTATAGCACATATATATCCGCTTTTATAAAAGCCTCCCAATGGTATGCGGTACAAGAGGGCGACGCAACAATGCTCCACTTAGCTGCTTAGCCCGGACAACATTTTTTAAATAAAACAAACGCCACTCAAATGAGTGGCGCCGATATTTAATAAGGCCTGTAAATATTGAAGTCTTCAAAACGCCCCTTCAGGGGATGATGTTAACTACACCCCATACTATTACCACAATTTAAACATTTGTAACAGGTGCCGCTGCGGATGGTGATGTGGCCGCAGGTGTTGCAGGAAGGGGCATCGCTCTGCATACTCTTCATGTAATTCTGTGTGCCGTCGTTGCCGGCCTGTTGTGCTTTGGCTGAAGGGGATTGTGTATTGCCGGCGGGAGAAGAAGCGGCGGTTCCCATTACCCTTACTTCACTCAGCTCCGGCTTTCTGTCGCCGATGGTAGGGGTGTTTTCGTCCCAGCTATTGTTGCCCAGGTTTTCTACTTCGGGTTTGTCAAGCACATGCACCAGGTCGGTACGGCCAAGGTATTCAAACGCCATGGAGCGGAAGATGAAATCCATGATGGAAGTGGTGCTCTTGATATTTGGATGGTCTACCATACCGGCGGGTTCAAAACGGGTGAAGACAAATTTTTCTACAAACTCTTCGAGCGGAACTCCATATTGCAAACCGATGGAAATGGCGATGGCAAAACAGTTGAGCATGCTGCGAACGGTAGCACCTTCTTTTGCCATGTCGATAAATATTTCTCCCACGGTTCCGTCGCCATATTCACCGGTGCGGAGGAACAATGCCTGTCCGTTTATTTTTGCTTTTTGGGTAAAGCCGCGGCGCTTGGCCGGTAGTTTTTTGCGCTCTACAATTTTTGCCAGCTTGCCCTTCAGCACCGTATCCGGACTGCTTTGCATGCGCTTGCTTACTTCGTCCAGCAACTCATCCACAGTAAGCTTGCTCATGTCAACAATGTTACTGGTGTTGTCTGCCTGAACTGTTGTTTCTTCTGCAACGGTATCTGTTGTTGTTTTCTTTTTCTTATCAGATTTGTTGCTGAGCGGTTGCGATAATTTAGAGCCATCCCTGTACAGGGCATTGGCCTTTAAACCAAGCTCCCAGCTCATGCGGTAGCAGTCTGCAATTTCTTCAACCGTTGCCTCGTTGGGCAGGTTGATTGTTTTGCTGATGGCCCCACTCAGAAAGGGTTGCGCCGCAGCCATCATGCGGATGTGGCCATGTGCATGAATGTAGCGTTCGCCTTTTTGTCCGCATTTGTTGGCGCAATCAAAAACCGCCAGGTGTTCGGGCTTTAAATAAGGAGCACCTTCCACCGTCATGGTGCCGCACACATAAATATTGGCGGCTTCAATTTGCTCGTCTGTATAACCAAGGGCTTCCAGTAAACTCCATTCAAAATCGTGGTACTGGGCTGAAGTAAACCCTAAGCGTTGCAAAGTAGCTTCGCCAAATGTGTACACGTTAAATACAAAACCAATTTCAAATGCACTGCCCAAAGCGGCTTCTACTTTTGCCAGCTCTTCTTTTGTAAAACCTTTTTGCAACAACGATTGAGTATTGATAAAAGGAGCTCCTTTTAATGTAGCATGTCCTTTGGCATAGTTCACAATTTCGCCCAGTTGCTTTTCGGTGTATTTTAAATTGCGCAAGGCGGCAGGTACACTCTGGTTGATGATTTTAAAATAACCACCCCCACTTAATTTTTTAAACTTCACCAGGGCAAAATCTGGTTCAACACCGGTGGTATCACAATCCATTACCAGGCCAATGGTACCCGTTGGTGCTATCACCGTTGTTTGTGCATTGCGGTAACCATTTTTTTCTCCCAGTTGCACCGCTTCATCCCATGCTTTAATGGCGGCGGTTAGTAAATAATCAGGACAATATTTTACGTTGATGCCCTGTGGTTTTATTTCTATTCCTTCGTACGCATCCTGTGCATCGTAAGCCGCGGCACGGTGGTTGCGCATTACACGGAGCATGTGTTGCTTGTTGTCTTCGTAGCGGGCAAAAGCACCTAAGAAACCCGCCATCTCTGCTGATGTGGTGTAGGCAACACCCGTCATGATTGCTGTGATGGCACCTGCAATGCCTCTTGCTTCTTCACTGTCGTAAGGTATACCACTTACCATTAGCATGCTGCCAAGGTTGGCGTAACCCAAGCCCAATGTTCTGTAATCGTAACTCAATTGCGCTACTTCTTTTGATGGAAACTGCGCCATTAAAACAGATATTTCCAACACCACGGTCCACAAGCGGCAGGTATGTTCAAAACCTTTTACATCAAAACTGTTATCGCTTTCTTCAAAGAAACGGCGCAGGTTTACAGAGGCTAAATTGCAGGCTGTATTGTCAAGGAACATATACTCACTGCAAGGATTGCTTGCTCGTATGGGGCCACCTTCGGGGCAGGTGTGCCATTCGTTAATGGTAGTATCATATTGCGTTCCGGGGTCTGCACATTTCCATGCGGCATGGTTGATCTGTTTCCATAATTCTCTTGCCTTGATGGTCTTCATCACTTTGCCATTGCTTCTGCCTTTCAGTTCCCAATCGCCATCTGTATCCAATGCTTTAAAAAATGAATTTGGTATGCGAACGGAGTTATTGCTGTTTTGTCCGCTTACTGTTTTGTAAGCCTCTCCTTCATAATCGCTGGGATAACCTGCTGCGATCAATGCCGCTACTTTGTCTTCCTCACCCACTTTCCAGTTTACAAAACTTTCAATTTCGGGATGGTCCAGATCAAGACAAACCATTTTAGCCGCCCGGCGTGTAGTGCCACCACTTTTAATGGCGCCTGCTGCCCTGTCGCCTATTTTCAAAAAACTCATCAGTCCGCTGGAGGTGCCGCCGCCGCTCAATTTTTCACCATCCCCACGAATGCTGCTGTAGTTGGTTCCAACTCC
>JANXSR010000469.1 GCA_025352625.1 Ferruginibacter sp. | reverse complement strand
CTGAGTGCATCCGGAAAATAATCCATAAAGAAATTTGCTGCAAAAATGCCCGAAGCAGCTGCATTGTTCCAACCGGGCAATAATTTTATCAACTCATTTTTTCTTTCATTTAAAATATCCGATACTGCTAATGGTATTGGTTGAAGTTTTGCAAGGGTCATCAAAGTATCTATCACCTGCATGTTAAAAGTACTTGCCGATGCATACGTAAGGTTGCTGAAAGAAATAACACCAATACCATAATCCTGCAGTATTCTCCAGTTGCTGCCAAAGCCAGGCAGCCCGCCACTATGGCCTACTATAATTTTGTTGTCACAATCCCTGGTATAATTTAAACCATAACCATAGCCAAGCAAAATGGGGCACACACGGCCGGAGGGATATTTGTAATTTGCAACAAGCTGGTTCAAGTTCCATAGATGATGCATTTCACGCAGCGAACTTCTTTTAATAACGCCTGTTTCAGTATCATTTCTTGCAGGCCATGCGGAAAGATGAAAGGCAACATATTTACTGAAATCATCCATGGTAGTAATCATTCCGCCCATGGCACCATAAGCACCATCTCCCAATAATGGCTGCTCAACCCACTGCTCATTCAGCCAACGATATCCACGTGCCAATTGATTGACGGGTACAGCTTTGTAATCCCAGTAAGTATGCGTCATCCCCAGCGGGATCAGGATATTAGTGGTTATGTATTTTTCATAAGTTTGACCGGAAACTTTTTTGATAATGTAACCCAGCATGGCAAAACCCATATTGCTGTACTCATAAGCAATACCTGGTGCATTGGAAAAAGATATTCCTTTTTTGATCATGCTGATCATTGCTTCATCTGTAATGGCCAGTTGACGATCGCCCCATGGGTTGTCTTCTGGAAAACCTGCTGCATGTGTAAGCAGGTTGCGGATGGTAATTGCCGGTGCATCAGTTGTAAGATTGGATTGCCCTTTCATCTCAGGGATGTATAAATAAACAGGGTCATCTAATTTCAGTTTGGCCTCATCTCTTAGTTTTAAAATGGCCATTGCTGTAAAACTTTTGGTCATGGAGGCGATTCTAAAATCTGATTGTGGTGTTACAGGGATTTTTTTATCCAGTTCGGCATAACCTATGCTGGAAGTATGTATTAATTTACCATCTACCACTAATCCAAAAGCAAAACCTGGAAAATGATTTTTTTCAGCATACTCCTTAAATATTTTATCAATTATAGGAAAGGTTGCTTCAATATCCGCTGATCTTTTAGTACTCATTTGCGCAAAAGAATTATTTGCTATGGATGCTAATGATAAAGCCTGTAGCAATAGTAATGTTAATGGATGTTTCTTCATTTTGTATATTTTCTTAAGCGTTTATATAATACTCAATAACCAGGTGTAATTAAATGTAAGTTTTTGCACAACTACTTTAGATGCCGGGGTTTTTTACTTGCTTCATGATTAAATATTCGGTAGGCGTCATCCCAAATTGTTTTGAAAAATTTCTTCCAAAATTTGTCTGTGATCCATAGCCCGTCATGTCGGCCACTTCATAAATTTTGTATTTTCCTTCAACCAACAATTCGGCTGCTTTTTTTAATCTTGTAATGTTAATGAGTTCATTTGGTGTAAGGTCAGATATGGATTTTATTTTTCGGTACAAGGTAGGCTTACTCATATTCATTGATTTGGCTAATTTTTCCACATCCAGTTCTGTATCTTCTAAATTATTATAAATGGATTCATTTACCTTTTCTAAAAACAGTTCATCTGTTTTTGTATGGGCCATACTTTTTATATGCACCAGTGGAGAACTAACAAAATACTCTTTTATTTTAGCCCGGTTCAACAACAGGTTTGCTATTTGCACCTGTAGATATTCGGGCGAAAAAGGTTTTTCAATATAAGCATCGGCACCTGTTTCAATCCCTTCGATTTTTGATTGAAGGGTATTTTTTGCGGTGAGCAAAATAACAGGAATATGACTGAATTCAAAATTGGTTTTAATTATTTTACATAATTCCAATCCATCCATAACCGGCATCATGATATCAGATATAATTAATTGAATCACTTCGTTTTTAAGCGTCTCCAAAGCGTTCTGGCCATTTAGTGCTTTGCAGATCGTATATTTTTCAGTTAATTCATTTTCAATAAATTCAAGTATCTCCTCATTATCATCTACTAATAATATAACAGGTTTCATGTGTTGTTATTTATTGCTCTTGTAAAATTTCGGCGTAACTCTTATCTCCTTAAACTAAGCCTCCTGATTAACAGGCATTGTAAGGTAAAACACATTCATTGAATTTTCTGATTCTTTTAAATCAAGCGCCCCTTTGTGCAATTGTGCCAGCGAACGTGAAAGCGCCAGGCCAATGCCGGTTCCTTTTTGTTTGGAAGTTTCCGGCAACCTGAAAAATGGTTCAAATATTTTATCTTTCAT
The DNA here is from genome assembly GCA_025352625.1 of Ferruginibacter sp. Classification (GTDB taxonomy): domain Bacteria; phylum Bacteroidota; class Bacteroidia; order Chitinophagales; family Chitinophagaceae; genus Ferruginibacter. The sequence continues at coordinate 8,985 of JANXSR010000469.1, read as the reverse complement.
TTCGAAGGGTACAAGATAGCCATCATTTTTAATCTCAATAGTAAAGCATTTATCTTGCTTTTCAACTGGAGGTAAATCTACCATTACCTTGCTTTCTGCATATTTTATAGCATTGCTAAACAGGTTGGTTAATATTTTATTAAAAGCTTCAATATCCACAAAAGCAAATAATTCGGGGGTTGTAATATTTAATACAAAATCAATATTTTTTTGTTCGGCCAGCGGTTTAAAGTTTATGTATGTATCTGTTAATAATTCAGCAATGTCTGTTTTGATACAGGTAAGACTAAACCCTTTTATTTCTGTTTGTCTAAAATCGAGTAATTGGTTACTAAGATCAATCAGCCGGTTGGTATTTCGCTCCATAATCTTCAGGCTGTCTTTAATAATGGGGACTTCAGCAGTGTTTTTAATTACCTTTTCCAATGGCCCTTTAATTAAGGTTAAAGGCGTTCTTATTTCATGAGCCACATTGGTAAAAAATTCAATTTTCGCCTGCAATATTTCTTTTTCTTTTTCACTTTCAATCAATTCAATTTTCCGCCTGTTTTTTTCTTCGGTTCTTTTGTGATAATACCTTGTGAAATAATATACCATCAGCAGACCTCCCAAAATATAAACAAAAAAAGCCCATCTTCCACCCCACCAGGGTGGAAGAATTTGAATGGTTAAAATGGTTTGCTGTTTGTGCCACACCCCACTGCTGGTGGCAGTTTTTACTTTAAAAGTATACGTGCCGGGAGATAGTTCAGTAAAATATACTTTCCTGTTAGTTTTCAGGTAAATCCAGTCTTTATCCAATCCTTCCATTTGATAAGCATATTCAGACATTTCCGGAGCCGTGTAACTAAGCGAAGCAAAATCAATACTAAAAGTAGATTGATTATAATTCAATACAATGCTGCTTGTGTTAATAATAGATTTTGTTAAGGGCGAACCGGTTTTTGCAATGGTAAGTTCCTTGTTAAAAATCTGGAAACCGGTTATGTAAAGAGGTGACACAAAAGTATCTTTAATGAACTCAGCCGGATGAAAACTTATCAGCCCTTTTACACTTCCAAAATACATTTTTCCATCCTTGTCTTTGTAGGCCGAATTAAAATTGAACTGATCACTTAATATTCCATTTACCCTTGTATAAATAATTGTACGGTTCGTTTGTGGATTAAAGCAAACCAATCCTTTAGAAGTAGAAAGCCATAAATTATTCCTTTCATCTTCTAAAATACTTAATATAAAATTACTGGGTAATCCATTCTCGGTGGTGTATCTTTTAAAATCATTCGTTGTTTTATTTAGCATGCACAGCCCCCCTTCTGTAGCAAACCATAAATTATTTTTACTATCTTCAAATATGCTGTTTACCCTGTCGTTACATAAACTATTTCTGTTGCCAGCTTCATACCTGAAATTACCTGCGGTCTTTGTTTTTGTATTATAGAAATTTATGCCATTGCCATAAGTACTGGCCCAAATAACATCATTTTTATCTTTTAAAATACCTGTGTACCAATTGTTAACAGGCATACCTGGCAGTAACGAAAAATCATCACCTGCTCTGTTAAACTGATAAGCACCTGTTGTAGTCCCCAACATAATTTCACCGGTACTCATTTGTGCAATGCAATAAATAAAATTACTTTTTAGTGAGCGTTCTCCGGCACCACTGGCGTAATGTCGTTCTACTTTTCCTGTATTAATATTCAACACATCCAAACCATTCTCAAATGTGCCTGTCCATACTTCATTGCCCGTTACCAACAAGCCATGAATATTGGTGCTGGATATACTTTTTTTATCTCCGGCAGGTTCAAAATGGGTAAACAGTTTTGTGGCAGTATCATACTTATTTAATCCTGCATCTTCAGTTCCAATCCATAAATTTCCTGCATCATCCTGGTGTATTTCTCTAACTACATTTCCACTTATTGAATTTTCTCCCAGCCTTGGAAAATTTTTTTTAAAAGCAGTATTTTGTATCGGGTAATAATTAACGCCACCAAAGTAAGTACCAGCCCAAATACTGCCTTCTTTATCTTTTACAAAACAATACACAGCATTATCTGAAATGGAGTAAGGGTCATTGTATTTTTTTTGCAGGTTGGTAACATCACCATTATTCATATTGTAAATAAAAATACCCGACTCCGTGGCAATCCAATATTCATCTGCGGAAGTTTGTACAAAATTTCTTACAAATATTTCTGTTTTATTGGTATTGTAAGTAAGTATATCCTGGTAAGTATTTGTTTGCGTATCGAACAATTTTGCACCCTGGTTAGAAGTGCCGACAAGTATCTTTCCCTGTGAAGTGGCATACACCCTTTCTACCCATTTAGAAACAGTTGGGGCAGAATGAAAAAATACATCATAGGCAGTAAATGAATTATTTGTTGGGTTGTATTTTTCCAGTAGACCAATTGGTGTGGAAGCCCAGAGCGTTCCATCGGCACTTGTACAAATAGAAGTTGCTTCAAAATAATTATTTATTGGATATTCTTTAAGTATTTTTTTTTCAATATTGTATTTGCAAAGTGTAAATCCGCCGATAAACCAGAGGTTGCCTTTTCCATCCATCCTGATATCCCTGATAGGGATGTTGGCTGTACCTTTTGGCTGTAAATAACTTTCTGTTGCTTCATTAAATTGATACAGTCCATTTTCTGTACCTACCCATAAAATTCCTGTTGGATCTTCGTATAGACAATGAATAAAATTGCTGCCGATGCTTCCGCTGTCATTGGGTAAATTTCTAAAAATTTTAAATGAATAGCCGTCAAACCTGTTAAGCCCGTCTTTGGTACCAAACCATAAAAATCCTTTTTTATCCTGCAGGCTGCAAATAGTAGCATTGTTGCTAAGCCCGTTCTCAACCTGGTAATGCCTGAAATAATAAGACTGCCCATACATTGCTTTAGCAAAAAAAATAAAAGCAGTGAGTATATAAATTTTATAGTTCAACCGTTTGGATTTTTAGAATGCTATAAAGATAATTGAATACAAAGAAGCAAGCTTAATTTTCATTTATCAGATGCACCATTTTTATTTAATCAGGATGTTGTGGATAAAAAATTTAGCGATTTTCTATCTCTTGTCAGGTTTACAAAGACGGAGATACTTCTTAAATAATTTCACGTGATTTTACTAAAGATAATTAAATGCAGAATGAGAGTTTTTGATGAAACATTGATACGATAAGACGAGCGTCATTAAAATATTATCATCACTTTTACACAGTATTAACGATTGGCTACTACTGACTGAAATGCTTTATGGGAAAAATACTAACGATTGGCTCATTTCTCCAAAAACATCCATCAAAAAGATAGCAGCAACAAAAACCTGTTCTTCAATAATTATTCATTTCAATAAGCAGTATTTTAAATACACTTAAAAAGATGTTGGGTTACAGCAGGCGTTTTTTTGAGTTTTTTTTATAATTGTAAAAATGACAATTAAATACAATAGAAACATTTTAATTGCTAACAAAATGAAACCTATACAACCAGATTTGCCAGGTACATAAAGCTTGTCTTCTTTAACAAATAATAAATACTTAATGGTATTTCATTTACAATGATTGATATCATTTCAAAAAATAATTATCATTCAACAAAACAAAAGCTATATGAAAAAACAACTGCATAAGGTGCTACTGCTTGCATCATGCATTTTAGTAATGGCGATATTACTGCTATTACCAGGCCAGGTCAGGGCCCAATCAAACAAAATTTCAGGAACTGTTACAGGCGTATCTAATACGCCTTTGCAATCGGCTACCATTGTGGTTAAGCAAACAAAAGCATCTGTTGCCACAGATGCAGCTGGTGGTTTTAGCATTGCAGCTGTGCCGGGGCAAACCCTGCTGGTTTCAATGGTAGGATATGAGTCCAGAGAGATAACGGTACAAAATGAAAACAACCTGCAGGTTGCACTTTCGCAGGTTAGTGCTACTATGAACGAAGTGGTAGTTATTGGTTATGGTACACAAAAGAAAAAAGATCTTACGGGTTCTGTAGTAAACGTTAACATTAGCGAAGTAAAAAAATACAGTACCAGCGATATCTCTCAACTATTGCAGGGCAGGGCTTCGGGTGTAGCGGTTAACAGCGATGGGCAGCCGGGTGCGGCGCCCAGTGTACGTATCAGGGGCTTTAGTACTTTTGGTAATGCACAACCGTACTATGTTATTGATGGTGTGCCTGGTGCATCAGTACGTGACTTTAGTCCGAATGACATTGAAACCATGACTGTTTTGAAAGATGCATCTGCCGCGGCTATTTATGGAGCTGCTGCTGCAAATGGTGTAATCATAATCACAACCAAACAGGGAAAAAAGAATACCGCACTTAAAGTAGCTTACAATGGTTATTATGGAGCTGATAAAGTTTGGCAAATACAAAAAGTAACCGACAGGCAGCAATATCAATTGCTCAACAATGAAAGCCGCACAAATGCAGGCTTACCATTGTTTGCTGCCAATGACCCTTCAAATGCAGGATATGTAAGTAATATAAATACAGACTGGCAGAAAGAAGGTTTAAAAACCGGTAACAGACAAAATCATAACATTAGTTTATCTGGTGGCGGCACCAACAATACATACAATCTTTCTTTAGATTATTTTAATAATAAAGGTACTTATGTTGGTAATGGTCCTACTTATGAACGCTACACAGCTCGTGTAAATACTACTGCTGAAAAAGGAATATTTAAAGTAGGCGAATCATTTAGCTATACACATTCTCACGAAAATTCACTCACTTTTAGAGATGATATTTTGCTTGGCGGCATTGCTCCATTGATTGGCTCGCTTGATATTGCTATACCAACTATGCCTGTTTATGATCCTGCCAACCTCAATGGTTTTGGGGGTTCATCGTCAGAATTTAACGGTGCAAATTCATTAAATGCAATAGGTATTAATAGTATTTTAAAAAACTATGTAGATGTAGACAGGATGTTTGTGAATGTGTATGGTGAAGCACAGTTGTTAAAAAATAACGGGCATAATTTAAAGTTTAAAACAAGTTTAAGTTACGATAAAACCATTACCAGGGATTATTCATGGCAGCCTGCTTTTTACCTTGGTAAATTTTTCAGCAGTGATATTGCCCGGTTGACGGATAATTCAAGAGTATACACCAATGCCTCTATTGAGAATACATTGAATTATGAAAAATCTTTCGATAAGCATACCGTACAGGTATTGGTAGGTCAGTCTTACAGAAATGGCACTGCAGTTTTAAGAGAAAGCAGTGCACAAGGCTTTACCGTTCCTTATTTTCCAGTTATTAGTAATGGCCAAAGCAGGTCTGCGAAAGGAACAGAGTTTGAAAATGCGTTGAGTTCATATTTTGGAAGAATAAACTATTCATACGATGACAGGTATTTATTGTCTGGGTCTCTTCGCAGAGATGGTTCGTCAAGATTCGCTCCTGCAAATCGTTTTGGATACTTTCCTTCAGTATCAGCAGGCTGGAAAATCAGCAATGAAAAATTCTGGAATGTTTCAAGGTCAGCCATCTCTTCTCTTAAACTTAGAGCAAGTTATGGTAAGTTAGGTAACCAGGAAATTGGCGATTACCAGTTTCAGGGAACCATTAACTCTGGTATTGTGTACACGTTTAATGGGGTACGATATACCGGCGGATTGCAAACACTGGTAGCATCACCTAATATTAAATGGGAATCAAAAACAATTACCAATGCAGGCTTTGATGGTACCTTTTTAAATGGCCATCTGGATGTTTCAGGAGAATATTACAATGCAAAAAGTACAGACATTTTAGTTGGTATTACTATTCCTGCAAGTGTTGGTTTTGAAAACTTAAATCCTACTGTAAATGCAGCATCCCTTCAAAATACAGGGGTTGAATTTTCTGCCACTTACCATAAAAACCAGGGCGCTTTTACTTACGACATTTCAGCAAATTTGTCTACTGTAAAAAATAAAGTATTGTCTTTAGGAGAAGGCAACGATGCACTTATTGGTGTAGGTTCAAAAACCATTGTTGGTGGCGAAGTTGGTGAACATTATGGATTTGTTTCTGAAGGAATTTTTCAAAACCAGGCAGAGATTACTGCTCATGCCAAACAATTTGGTGCAGCATTGGCTCCTGGTGATGTAAAATATAAAGACATCAGCGGACCGGATGGAAAACCTGATGGAGTGGTTGACGAAGCTTACGACAGGGTTTCTTTGGGAAGTGCTATTCCAAAGTACAATTATGGTTTCAGTTTTTCTGCGGCCTATAAAAAATTCGATTTCTCCATTTTTGCATCAGGTAGTGCAAAGTTTTTAATCAATAGCAGATTGTACAGGGATTTAAATCATTCAGCAGGTTCACTAAATTATAGTACCGATATGCTTAACAGATGGACCCCAAGCAATACCAATACAACTGTACCAAGATTAAATGATGCGGATGTTAATAATTTCAAAGATTCAAATCGTCCGGGCTGGTTACAGAGTGGAACGTATTTAAGAATTAATACAGTTTCTTTTGGATATTCTTTACGGGATAATTTAATTAAGGGATTAACTAAATCCAGAATTTATGCCTCTATACAGAATCTTTATACTTTCCAGGGTTACACTGGATACAATCCTGATTTTACTTCTGGTGTATTGAATCCAGGTTTTGATTTTGGATCTTATCCCAAACCAAGAACTATACTGGTAGGAGTACAATTGGAATTCTAAGCATTTATCAATACATAAATAAAAAATTATGAAAAAAATAATATATCTATTTATCGGCTTTTGCTTTATTACAAGCGGGTGCGATAAAAAATTAGATTTGGCAAACCCCAATTTATTAACAACAGCCGATTATTGGAAAACGAGAGAGCAGGCTTATGCCGGTTGTACCTCTATCTACAATGCATTAACCGTAGATGGTTCATACATGCGTTCGTTCCCGGGCCTTACAGACAGTCGTGGCGACGATTTTACAGGAGATAGTCCATGGCTTGATCTTGTGTTGACGGGTCAATTCATTATACCTACTACTTCTGCTCCTGTGTTTTGGATATGGAGAGAGTTTTATTTAGTTATAAACAGGGCTAACCAGGTGATTGAGAATGTTAGCAAATATGATGAATCTGTATTATCAGCAGAGGAGAAAAAAAGGATTCTTGGTCAGGCTTATTTTTTACGTGGATTGGCTTACTATAATTTAGCCACCACTTTTAAAGTAGTTCCGGTTATTCTCACGCCAGTTACAAATACGGCTGATTACTCGGCACCAACAGCTACAGAAGACGTATTGTGGAATCAGATATATGCTGATTTAGCAGAAGCAGAAGCAGACTTGCCCATCTCTTACGACATTGTAACTGGTTTAGACAAGGGTGAAAAAGGAAGGGCAACCAAAGGTGCAGCTGCAGGTTTATTAGGTAAATCTTACCTGTTTAAAAAAGATTATGTTAAAGCAGGTGCACAGTTTGAGAAATTTTTTAGCGGATCATTAAAAGATGTGTATTCGCTGGTGCCTGATTACCGGGATAATTTTAAAGATGTAAATGAAAATAACAGTGAGTCGCTTTTTGAAGTGCAGTTTACCGAAGGAACCGGAACAGATATTAACTGGTGTTGCGATCCGGCAGGATCATGGAAACAGGTACAGGCTATTTCAGTTACTTACGGAATGGAAGGTGCCGGCTTCTCTGATTATTTACCTACCAGGTGGATATACAATGAATACAAAAAAGAAAAAACAATTGATGGCAAAAGTGATCCAAGGCTGTTGGCTACCATCGCATCTTATGAGCCTGCTGATAATTCTACAAAAGCGTATGGCAGAGCATGGTTCAATCCGCTTACATCTATTTATCCAAGAAAATATACCAATGATGGTGTAGGTAATGGTAAACCCTTTGAAGGAGCTGCCGAGTCTGGCATTAACTACAGGGTATTAAGATATGCAGATATTTTATTGATGTATGCTGAAGTACTGAATGAAACCAATAAAACAGCAGATGCCTATTCCTATATTCAAAAGGTAAGAACGAGAGCCAATCTTGCAGATTTGGCTACTGTAAAACCAGGCATGAACCAGGCACAAATGCGTGACCAGATTGCACATGAAAGAGCATTGGAATTTGCAATAGAAGGTCAGCGCATAAATGATATCATTCGCTGGGGATGGTTATATGATGCAACAAAACTGGCGGAATTAAAAACACACGATGTTGATTTTAATACATGGACACCCGGTAACGAATACCTTCCTGTTCCTCAGCAGGAACTGGATGTAAATAAAAACCTGCTACCTAATTCTGCCAACTAATTTTGGTAAACGATAATTCCTGCTCATATAATTTATATGGGCGGGAATTTTTCTTATTGAAAGTTAAAAATGAGTAAGAAATTTTAAGTGATTCTACGAAGCGATACCGTAATTTTTATGCTGTAAATTGGATTGAATTTATCTGCCAACAATGTTTATTAAGAAGGAAATATATCTGTTGTTTTTTTTGCTGTCATTCATTATTGGTGGCTGCAAAAATAATAATGAAGTGAAGGATAAATTTCATTTCACATTGTTGAACAACAGTGAGACCAATATCAGCTTCGATAATAAAATTACAGAAAGCGACTCCATCAATATATTTACCAACGAATATATGTTCAATGGATCAGGCGTTGGTATTGGCGATTTTAACAACGATGGCTTGCCCGATATTTATTTTGGCGGCAGTATGGTAAGCAGCAAATTATATCTTAATAAAGGCAATTTTAAGTTTGATGATATCACGGAAAAAGCAGGGGTGCAAACAGATAAATGGTGTACCGGTGTAAGTATTGTGGACATTAACAATGATGGCTTTGCCGATATTTATGTTTGTGCATCGCATTCAAAAGATGCAACCCAAAGAAAAAATTTATTGTTCATTAATGATGGTAAACTTCACTTTACAGAACAGGCGGCGGCTTATGGTTTAGCTGATACAGGCTATGCCACACAGGCGGCCTTTTTT
>JANXSR010000467.1 GCA_025352625.1 Ferruginibacter sp. | reverse complement strand
TTCATCATAAAGCAATAGCGTTGCTGATTGCTGCAACGGGTTATTATTTACACAATGATGTTGTGACTGCTATTGGAATACTACTATTTGCACATGCTTCCTTCGACAGGATATGGGGCTATGGGTTAAAGTATCCTGATAATTTTAAAAATACACACCTGGGCACCCTGGAGAAATAACTAATTTATTTCTTCAAAAGCCTGTTGCGGATGCGGCTCATACTTACCGGTGTTATGCCCAAATAATTGGCAATGTACTGCTGGGGAATACGTTCTATAATTTTTATTTTATTACTATTTAACAACTCAACATAGCGCTCTTCCGGACTTTGTAACAGCAGGCTTACCATTCTTTCTTCAAGACCAATCATAGTGTATTCGGCAATGAGTCGGCCAAATTTTTGCCATGCCATACTGCTATATAATAATTCATTCATTTTTGTAAATGAAAATGAAACATAGCTTGCATCACTAAGTGCTTCAATAGTTACCAGTGAAGGTTTGCCGGTGATGCAACTAATATAAGCGCTTATAAAATGCTGCTCAAAAAAGAAGTAGGTAGTTTTTTCTTCCCCATCTTTTGTGTAATACTGGCGAAACATACCCGTTATTACAAGCCCTATTTCGTTGGCCCTTTTCCCTTCTGCTATAAATAATTCGTTCTTACGCAACTGCTTCAATTCAAGAAATGGCAATAACATTTCCCAGTCAGTATCAGTAATGGATGAGAATACCGTTATCTGTTTACGCAACAATTTAAATGCTTCGGCTTCATTTGTATTCATACAATAAATGTAAAAATAGTTTTGCAGGTAACAGTTAATTAGGAATTTATAACAGGAGATAGAAAATAATATTTTATAAAAACCATTCATTTCTGTCCTACTTTTAAATTTTGCATGCCTATTTTTGTGCAATGCAAAAATTATTGACAACGGCTATTTTAATGCTGTTATTAAATATTGTGCTGGCACAGGACAACTACGAGATACAGGTTTATGCATCTCCAACACAAACAAAGGGCAGTACTATTTTTGAACTACACAGTAATTTTACTTTTAAAGGAGAAAAAAAGATAGTAGATGGTGTAACACCTTCCTTTCATGCGCTGCACGAAACTGTAGAAATAACACATGGCATAACTGAAAATTTTGAAATTGGCTTTTATCTTTTTACCAATTATACAAACGGCTATGGGTACAAATTTGTTGGGTCGCACATACGCCCACGGGTAAGTGTACCTGCAAACTGGCACTGGCCTGTTGGTGTAAGTCTTTCAACTGAAGTTGGTTTTCAAAAAAGAGCTTATTCGAGTGATACCTGGAGTATTGAAATAAGGCCCATTATTGATAAACAATTTAATAATTTCTATGTAGCCTTCAATCCTACATTTGGTATTGGTTTAAAAGGCAGCAATGATCATACACCGGCATTTGAACCCAACATTAAAACAGCGTACAGTTTTAATAAAGTGGCTGTAGGTCTTGAGTATTATGGCAGCCTCGGCCAATTAGACCAGGTACCCAAAATAAGCCAGCAAAATCATGCATTGTTTGCAGTAGCCGATTTAACATTTGACCCAAGATGGGAAATAAATGTTGGCCCTGGTTGGGGGTTAACAAAAGCCACAGATGGTTTTGTTTTTAAGTTATTGGTTGGGCGGCGCATTAGCTGGAAGAAGTAATTGCTTAACGCACCAATATAAAACTATACAGTTTATCGGCAAATTTACCATCAGCCTCAACCATCGTTATCTGTTTAAAGAGGGCAAATCAGTTTTCTGAATGTACGATATCGCCTCGGAATTATTTCACTGGTTAAAAAGAAGAAGCCAATTGTGCATCGATAAAGTTTTTAAAGACAGATGGGTTAATGTTCGGAGATATTCAATGAACAAAATGCAGTCACATATGCTGACTGGATTGCCAAAAGGTACAAGGATAATAAAAATATTATTTGGGTATTGGGTGGCGACCTTACGCCAAGGAGAGAACAGGATGGGCAAGACTGAGTACTGATAGAAGATGCTGATAAAGGGTATAAAAGACCATGATATTACCTGTAACAAACACTCATTTTTTTATTAGCTACAACCTGCCTATTTTCACGGCATGCCAGTAACGCATCCGCACATCATCCAATTATTACAGTGTATCGATCTGGAAGAACAAGAACAGGTTAAACGATATAGTTTAGATCAGCAACATACCCTTAAATCTTTAAAGGCAGAAGGTTTGGCGTTGCACCCTATTGTGGTTACCCGCAAAATTTTTGGTTATGCAGATTATCCTGAAATTAGTTTTCGATTAAATTTTACGGCAGAAACAAACCAGTTTAAAGATGGCGCTGCAATAGAATGTTTTTATACAGGCGAAGAACCGGTTAAAGGGGTATTGATTAGTTTAGATGGTAAAGTGGGTGAGTTCAGGTTATTTGCACCCGACTTTCCTGACTGGATAGAAGACAATGGTGTAGGTGTAAAATTAGCTCCTGATCAACGCACCACCACCATAATGAAAACTGTTTTAAATAACCTGGAAAACAACAAAGAATTGTTCCAGTTATTTAAACAGTTACACGATGATTCATCGGGAGAAAAGACGCCGGCTATTGCAACAAATCATTCACTGCTTTTCAAGAACCAACATTTAAACGAAAGTCAGCAACAGGCAGTAATTGCCATTACACAAAATGAAAATATTACCATTGTGCATGGCCCGCCCGGAACGGGCAAAACCACCACACTGATTGAAGCCATTGTTCAATTGACAAAAGCAGGAGAAAAAGTATTGGTGTCGGCGCCCAGTAATACGGCCGTGGATAATATTGCCAAAGGCCTGATAACACAGGGCATTCAGGTATTAAGAACAGGCAATGCCAGCAAGGTGGATGAAACCATTTTTTTACACACCCCTGAAGGAAGGCTATCGAACAGCAAGCAGCAAAAAGAAATTAAAGAGCTAAAAATAAGGGCTGAGCAGTTTAGAAAAATGGCGCCGAAATACAAACGGAGTTTTGGCAAGGAAGAAAGAGAACAGCGCAACCTCTTATTTAAAGAAGTAAAAAATATCAGGACTGAAATAAAAAAATTACAAGCCTACAATGAAGAAAAATTATATACTGAAGCCGAAGTTATTTTAGGAACCCCCATTGGTTTGTACGATGTAAAAATTAATCACCTTACTTTTCACACACTGGTAATGGATGAAGCCGGGCAATGCATTGAACCATTGGCATGGTGTATTTTTCCACTGGCGCAAAAATATGTGTTGGCGGGTGATCACTTCCAGCTCCCTCCCACTATACTGAGTAATGAAGCTGCCCGACTCGGTTTAAATAAATCTATTTTAGAAAGGAGCATAGCATCGGTTAATAATATTTTCTTACTAAATACCCAATACCGCATGAGAGAAGCCATTGCAGGTTTTAGCAGTGACTACTTTTACAAAGGTCTTTTGCAAACAGCCACCCATCTTAGCAATACAGGTACACACATCAGTTTTATTGATACCGCTGGTTCAGGCTATAATGAAGAACAGGGCAGCAACGGCATAAGCCTGCAAAATGAAGGTGAAATACAGATAGTACAAAAGTTGTTGATCGCAGAAAATTTAGATGTGTTAACAACAGCTTTTATTTCTCCCTATGCAGGACAAGTTGCTGCAGCCAAAGAAACCTTGCCAAAAGAAATGCGGATAAGCACCATTGATAGTTTTCAGGGACAGGAAAAAGAGGTCATCATTTTGTCGCTAGTGCGCAGCAATGATGATGGAGAGATTGGCTTCTTAAAAGATTACCGCCGCATGAATGTTGCCATTACAAGGGCCAAAGAACAATTGTTTGTAATAGGTGATAGTGCCACCATTGGGGCCAATGCATTTTATAATGCCTTTTTAAGTTATGTGGAAAAACATGGAATTTACAAAACTGTATGGGAGTTTGAATAAATCATTTACTTCAAAAAACGTAACCCACGAACAGAAAATAATTCCTTATATTTTATTTGCCGTACAATGGAAGTTTGAGACTTAATCAATATTTTAGCTAATCAGATTTTAATACTTATTTAATTCTATTATTCACTAAATCACTGCAATGAAACCTACCATTCGAATTAAACTATCGGCTATGATGTTCCTGGAGTATTTTGTATGGGGGGCATGGTATGTAACTATGGCCACTTACATGGGCGAGCATTTGCATGCAACGGGTATTGAAATTGGTGCAGCCTACAGCGCTTTGGCCATTGCCACCATGATATCTCCATTTTTTGTGGGTATGATTGCCGATAAATATTTTGCAGCACAACGCATAATGGGTGTGCTGCATATAGTTGGCGGAGCACTATTATTGTTGGCTACCACCATCGAAAACAGCACAGCTTTTTATTGGGTCATTTTATTTTACTCTTTGCTTTACATGCCCACCATTGCATTAAGCAACAGCATTGCCTTTCATCAAATGGAAGACCCGGGCAAACAGTTTCCCTGGGTACGGGTGTTTGGCACACTTGGCTGGATCGTTGCCGGTGTACTCATTGGCAGTTTGGGAATAGAAAAAACTTCTTCTACCTTTTATATGGCAGCAGGCGTCTCTATTTTATTGGGCTTAATGAGTTTTATTTTGCCCAACACACCGCCACAAAAAAATGCAGATGCCTCTGCATCCAAAGCACTTGGCACCGATGCCTTTGTGTTGTTTAAAGAAAAGCCTTACCTCATTTTTTTTATAGCTGCCATTCTTGTTTGCATTCCATTGTCTTTTTATTACGGGTTTGCAAATAAGTTTTTGAATGAATTAAATTTTGCCAACGCTGCTGGTAAAATGACGCTTGGCCAGGTTTCTGAAGCAGTATTTATTCTGGCCATTCCATTTTTATTTAACAGGATTGGTGTAAAGAAAATGTTGATGATGGGGATGGCCGCATGGATATTACGCTATGTTTGTTTTGCCTACGGTGACACAGGTTCTAATTCCTGGATGCTGTATGCCGGTATCATTTTACATGGCGTATGTTACGATTTCTTTTTTGTAACCGGCTATATGTACACAGAAAAAAAAGCAGGAGAAAAAATAAAAAATTCAGCGCAGGGTTTGTTCACTTTTGCAACTTATGGCTTGGGAATGTTTATCGGCACCTGGTTCTCCGGTCGCATAGTTGATACCTATCAGTTGGGTGAAAGCCATAACTGGCTTAAGATATGGTTTGTACCTGCTTATATTGCAGCAGCCGTATTGGTGTATTTTATTTTATTTTTCAGAGAGAAAAAACAGATAGCCGCTGCCAGTTAAATCATTACTTAAAAATTATTGTAACCGCTTCAAAATAGCGATTACACATCGTTACAGGTTGTGTGCCACGGCGGATGGTACATTTGTACAGCACATTATATTTCAACAAAAAAGCAACCAACAAATATGAAACGAATTGCTATGCTAGGCTCCGGTTTTATCGGGAGATTTTACGCTGATTCACTACAGGGCCAGAGAAGTAAAGATGAGATCACTATGGTATATTCCCGTCGGGAAGAAGCTGCCGTAAAATTTGCCGCCGATTATAATTGCGACCGTTACACAACAAATATGGAAGAAGCCATTGCCCATCCGGATGTAGATGTAGTGTGCATCGCCTTACCCAATAACCTGCACGAAGAAGCTGTACTACTTTGTTGCAAACACAAAAAAGCAGTCATCACCACCAAGCCACTAGGCCGCAATGCCGCAGAAGCCAAACGCATGTTACTAGCTGTAGAAGAAGCCGGTATTTTTAATGGCTACCTGGAAGACCTTGTGTATGCACCCAAATTTTTAAAGGCGTACCAAAGTGTGAAGAATGGCGCACTCGGCCGGATACTCTGGGCTAAGTCAAGAGAAACACATCCTGGTCCGCACAGCGATTGGTTTTGGGATATTGAAAAAGCGGGCGGAGGTTGTATCCTCGACCTTGGTTGTCATTGTATTGAAATTACCCGTTCGTTTATTGGTAAAGATATAAAGCCGGTAGAGGTAATGTGCTGGGCAGATACGCAGGTGAAACCTATTGACGCAGAAGACCACGCCATCGGCCTGATAAAATATGAAAATGGTGCCATGGCACAGTTTGAGGTTAGCTGGACCTTTCGTGGCGGGCTTGACCTAAGAGATGAAGTAATGGGTACAGAAGGCACTATCTGGATCAATAATTTTTTACGTACCGGGTTGGAAATGTTTACTACCGGCAAAGGTGCCGACTATGTTGCCGAGAAAGCTGAAAGTAACAGTGGCTGGCTGTTTCCCGTGGGTGATGAAGTAAACGACCTTGGCTACAACCACATGTTTGCAGAGATGTTTAATTGCATGGAAAATGGTACCACACCAAGAGAAACATTTTATGATGGCTATATAGTGAACGCTGTAATTGATGCGGCTTATAAATCTGCCAAAACAAAATTATGGGAACCGGTTGAGCTGGATATTTGGCGTGGACAAACCGGCCTAAGCAAGGTTAGCCACCTGGTAGAATACGATGCCGATCATTACCTGATAAAAGAAGAAATGACACATTACGGTGCTAAAAA
>JANXSR010000442.1 GCA_025352625.1 Ferruginibacter sp. | reverse complement strand
TTCACAATCAGGATGCTTAGTCCAAAAATCTCGTAATATTTTTTTAGCAATAACTCTCAAGAATTAATTTTGGCGAAGATAAGAAAAAGTTCCCGAATTGGGAAATATTTCTACTAACGAAATACATGTTCAGCTAACGAACAGGCCTTTATGCTGTTGAGATATTTGCTTCCGTCTGCCCACAACTAAAGCTAAATTAATAATAAAAAGTTCATTGTTTGTACTAAAGATTAAAGATGCTGGTCAAGCCGAAACTGATGCCTGGCTTTGCTTTTAGCTGATGTTTGTTGGTCCAGCCCCAATAGTATAAAACCCAATCCTATGTTTCAATTGATTTCGTAAAGTCTGTTAAAAATAAGTCCATTCTTGTCGTGCTTAGTCCAAAAGTCAGCTATAGAATTTCCACTTTCTTTAGTTGCTCCCACAGGTCCAAATTGATAGTCTGTCAGAAAATATATTTTATTTATTGGCGAACTCTCAAGAGCGAACTCCAATAGTTTTATAATGTCTTTTCTAAATTCTTCTTCAAATTGGAATTGGAACTGTTGAGATATTAATGAGTCATAGTCAGTGTCGCTTGGGTCAACTATTGCAATTATTTTATTAGTTGGTCTAAAGTCCCAATTGATTAAGTCACCAGCAAAAAATCCTCCTTCTTTGTCGTCTTTCAAATCTGGATTTCCGATATGAATAATAGTACCTTGTTCATTTCTTAACAAGTCATTAAACATTCCTCGATGACTTTCAAGTTTATTCTGTTCAATTATTGCAACGTCAAACTCAACTTGATTCAAGTTAAGTCTAGTAGAATTTATTGAAGCTATTTCTATTGTAGGCATTTTTTGTCAAGGTTACGCACAACGTTTTGCAGATTTGCGATGGGCGGGATTTTTACCACTAAACTTTATGCGGAGCACAAAACTTTCGGCTACCACTAAACTGTCTGCGGAGCACGAAACCCCGCCTATTGCAAATGTGCTGTTATGGGTAGTGGTTTCTCGTCTGTCGAAGTGCTGAATGTTCATATTTACTGCTGTCTTGGTGCGTTGGCTTGGTGGCTCTTTTGAATTTTTTAGCGTTGGTTTAAGCGGTTGCAAAAAATACAAATGTGCCACCAAATGCGTTGGCTGCTATGCTGTCATTAATTCGGTTAATATTTGCTTAACGTTTAAATGTTTTGCGTCTTGGATTTTCTTTGAATGTTCTGAAACTATTTCAATCCAGTCGGATATTTTTTTCTTCTCGCTGATCTTAATGCCCCAATATTCAGAAAGTTCAATTGATGTTGTTTGTACTAAAGTTTCAATTACAAAATCTATGTTGTCGAAAAGGTTTAAAAATATTCGTGGAATGTTTTTATAGATTTTTTTACCAATTAATATTTCGCCTTTTCCACCTGCGGTAAATAAATCTCTAACGTTGGGGCAAACAACACCTTCACGGGTTACTAACCAAATTGCAAGTCGTCCAAATTTGTCATTACTGTTACTGAATAATTCGGGAAAACATACCATTGCTTTATTCTTCAATTCTTGTTTTTCCTTTACGGAAAGGTTATTCCAAATTTTAATAACAAAGTTGCTTGCTTTGCTGTTTTCTGTGTCCATCCACCAAAGGTCTTCGCCTGGCTTGAGTTTGCTTTTGTAATAATCAACAATTGGTCTTATTGGATTTTCCTTTTTTCGTAGTGTGTCATAGGGCATTTTGATTTTATCAAAGATTGTTTTACCCTGCTCCAAATTCATATCAATTAGGTAACGTGGAGAATGTGTTACAACAACTTCCGATAAACATTCTTCATAAGGTCTGCACCGAAATTCTATTGGACTTGCCAACTTAGCAAAAAGCATAAATATTCTTTCAACATCTTCAACTCTTGTGCTTTCCAAAACACTATTTCCAGTGGTTTTCCAATGATTTTGAGTTGTCGTTTTTACCTCAATTCCGTAGTATTTCTTAGCAACAATATCAGGGAATTTTTGTCCGCCAATTAATTCAATAGAATTTTCAAATGCCGTACCGATTGCTAAATTGGTCATAACATCTCTAACGTAGGGTTCAAGTTTATTACCTGCCAGTATTGAAATTGCTTTTGCTGATTTTTTTGCGTGGCTGTTTAACTCTGTAATCGTTGAGTTTAATAGCCCATCAAATTCTTTTCTATTGGGCTCTGAATTAGCGGAGATAATCATAATTACTTTTTGAAATATAAGTCCCAAACATTTTCAATACGTTTTGCCACATTGTATGCAAGAAGCGGAGGGACTGCGTTACCAATAATTTTATATGCTTGAGAAGGACTAACTAAAAATGAACCTTTTCTTCCATTTTTATTTTCAATTACAAAATCGTAGTCGGGTGGAAAAGTTTGAATTAATGCACATTCTCTTGGTGTTAATCTTCTTTCTTTTAACCCTTTTGAAAGTTCATCTGTTATTTTACCTCCATTCGCTTTAGATAATCGTCTAAACTCAATGTTTCCGTGGTGTTCTGCTCTAATTGTTGGTCCAATTCCGCTTGGCTTTATTTCCGTTTGTCCTTGGCAATGAGCACCCATATATTTGGCTTTTGAATAGAATTTTTGAGATAAATCCTTTGTCTTTTCGGGTTCTTCTAAAAGGTTAAATATTTCCTTTAATTCAACGTGTCTTTTTAAATCTTCGCCTTCAACTGTGTATGAATGTGTCGGGTTTGGATAGGGATTATACTTGTCCGAAATGCTTACTTTTTCTAACTCTTCAAGTGCCGATTTTTTTAATGCTGATTTTCTGATGCCAATAAAAATTACTCGTTCTCTTGACTGCGGAACGCCATAATCTGCTGCGTGCAATACTTGTGGGTCTAAAACAATATAACCGTTGTCGCCAGCCGAAGAAAAATCATTTTGAATAATCTCTTTTACGTTTGAGAGATTTACTAAGCCTTTTACATTTTCGGCAATAAATATCTTTGGTTTTGTAATTTCAATTACTTGCTTCATCCACATATAAAGCTGTCCGCGGGTTTCAGCCGATGGGATTTTTTTGTCGCTAATTTCTCCTTTGTGGTTTTTATGTGAATTAAATCCGTTTCGTTTCCCTGCAATACTAAAATCTTGACAAGGAAAACCACCAGTAACTATATCAATATTTTTCGGAAAAATGTCTGTACCGTTTTTATGAAGTTTTACCAAATCAACGATGCTATCAGTGTAAAAACTTTCTGCTTGATGTCCCTTTTTTGAAAAATGATTTACCCAAGCATTTCTTGCATCAGTTAAAATGTCGTTTGCAAAAACAGTTTTAAACCGTGTCTTTTTCAGTTGCAGAAATCCGTTGTTTAATTTTTTGTCGATGAAATGCGGAGTTAAAATTTCGTTTACCGAAGATGGTAAAACAGAAAAACCGCCTTCAAATCCTAAGTCCATTCCACCGCAACCAGAAAAAAGAGAAAGTACATTTAATGTTTCTGTCCCACTCTGTTTTTTGATATTGATTAGTTGGGTTGGTTTGGTATAAAATCGGATGTCCAATTGTGGCTCTTCAACTAAACTATTTTCAAATGTCTTTGAATATTCTGCTCTCATAATTTAGTTTTTATTAGATGAGATTGTAAATATTTTACTTTCTTTTCGGCAACTTTAAGAACCCTGTTTGCACAATCTTCGTCAGCAATTTCATAAGCAATTTTGTCACTCATAAATTGAACCATTAACTCGTCTTTGTCGAGTTTTAAAATTTCGGCAAGTTTTGTAATATGAGTTTTTGTAGGCTTACGTTCGTTACGTTCTATTTTACTTAAAATTGCTTGGTCTATGTCCAAATGAGCCGCTACCTGTCGCAGAAGCAACCCAAGCGTTTCCCTTTTTGTTCTTATGATTTGTCCAACAGTTTCCATTTGAAGTAATTTACTTGACAATAAGTGTCAAATGTAAAATGATTTTTCTAATCGTCCAACTGTCTGCCGATGAAACTTATTAACAGTTGTCAAATAGTTGGGTGGTGGGTGGGCTTTGGGTGCGGTTGGGCAAAATTAAATGTGCTGCAAAAGCGTTGGATTGTGTGTAGGCTTGCAGCTCTTTTAATTTTGCGAAGCGTTGGCATTTTGTCGTCCGTTGTCCGCACTAATGTTGATGTTTAGCACTGTCGCCCTACCATTACCCATAACTCGTTCATTTACGCAAGTTGTAAGTTTAAATATTTGTAAACGAATATAAGTGTTTGTTAATAGCTAAAATATTAATTACTATAAAAATTTACTTAAGTATAAAAACCAAAAAGCCACTCCAGGGAGCGGCTTTTATTTAAAGAAGCAGGTCTATAAAATGGATATCTATTTGTCCCGACAGGGTTTTCACAGTATTCTTTATAAGTTATAAAATAGCTTCCGTGAAACCCTGACGCAGAAAAGAATCACCAATAGTTGGGAATCACTCGCCGCTTATTTTAGCTTTGTACCATGCAATTAAATTAAACTGTTGCATACTTTTTTAGTCTGTTTTTATTGGTTCCAATTTTATTGAATGAGTTATGTAGAGGTATAAAAATTGATAGATAAAGCATTTTAACGGCGAAGTGTATTAAAGGTCGGGGTTTCACGGAAGTCACCCGCTATCTGTGGTGCATGCTGTGAAAACCCCGCCAGGACTAATGGATACGGCCTATGATAAAATATTTATTTTACTTCCTGCATCCACTTTCTTAATATCGGAATTAAAGTAATTATGAGTAAAGAAATCAAAAGGGCTCCAATGCCTATTTTTAAGAATATAGAACTGAAATACGGCATCATTTCTATTGGATTGGAAATGCCCTCGGGCACGGTCATAAACGCACCGAGTTTACCGGAAAGGTATTCGCCGAGGGAAATAGATAAAAACATTATTCCCATTACTGTACTTGCAATTTCTTTTGGTGCTAGTTTAGAAACAAGTGAATACACTACAGGGCCAATACATATTTCACCCATTTCCATCAGCAGGTAAGCTGCTATTAAATAACTAACTGGCAACATGCCTGAATTCTTATTCAAAAATGATCCAAACCATAAAAGCAAAAAACAAAAAGACATAAACATAAAGGATAGCATCAGTTTGATGTACGACCGCGGATTCGCATTTTTACCATCTAACCATTTCCAGAATATGATGGAGATGGGAGTGAGTATTACCAGCCATGCTGATGGTGTGAAACTGTTGATCGATAATCCCGAAAGCTTTGCTGCCCCCACGTTAAGGTTCACATTGTGCAATGAAAAGAGGCTTAACGATCCGCCAATTTGTTCATAGAACGCCCAAAATAGTGACGTAACCAGGCAAATCGTCATCGCTGCAAATAACTTCCATCTTTCTTCAATTGAAAATTTGAAAGAAACAATAATGACATACACAAAGGCAACAATAGTTAAAGGCAGCATTATTAAATTCATGGCACCAGGAAACTGAAGTAATAAGGTTACCAGAGCCACTACAACCAGGCTTAAAAGATAAATAAGGCTTTCCAGGTTTAACAGGTTTATAAAAAACTTTTGCTTTAGCTTTTTAATATCAGGCGGAGCGCCATGCGAATTATTAATGCCCGCAACAAACTGCGCCTGCCCAATGATCATAAAAATACAAGCAGCACCAAAACCAAGATGCCAGTTGATGTTTTGCCCGAGGTAACCGCAAATCAATCCGCCGAGTGCTGCGCCAAGATTAAAAACCATGTAGTATATAGCATACCCATTGTCTTTTTTCCTCGATTTATCGTTGCTATAAAAACTCCCAACAAAAGAACCGCTTGGCCCATTCCGAAAACCTGCACCTGTAGCCACCAATGCAAGGCCCGCGAAAAAAGGCATATCAGAGGGAATAGCGAGTATAAGATGTCCGGTTATTTGCAGATACCCACCCCAGATAATTGCCTTTCGAGTGCCTAGAAATTTATCTGCTACAATACCACCAAAAAAATTAAAACCAAAAACCAATGCAGCATAAGTGCCCAAAACAGCATAGCCCATTGATTGCCCCAGTCGAAGTTGAGTAACAATATATGCTATTAACAATGCCTTCATTCCGTAAAATGAAAACATATCCCACATGGTAGTGAACGCAACCCGGTACATTTCTTTTGGGTGTTTGTCTGTTTCCACTTTGAGTATCGGCACTGAAGCAATAGATTCCATATTAAATTTTTGTTTGTATATTACTATTCTACACCTGGAAATAAAAAAACTGTACCCTATGCCCGGCTTTTACTATAATTTATTTTTTCAATTGAGGAGCATTATTTAACGACATGAATTCTCTCGTTAGCATTGCCTACAACGTTCTGCATTGCCGCAGGTGTGGGTTTTGAAATCCGTCTGCCCGGTGGCAATGCTGAATTGGAATATGATGATTAAAATTATCGTAAAGTTTATTAGAAAGAGTCCAGCCCCAAACCGCAGCTGATATTGACTTGACCCGTCCTGAAAAAAGTTGACTCGTTATTAATAAAAATCCTGCATTTGGTTGACTAAGATAATTCATCCTGAATAAGGTTGACTCGAAAGTTTCTTCCCTGTGCGGCAGCCAAAAATATTTTCGTAGCCACCACAGC
>JANXSR010000476.1 GCA_025352625.1 Ferruginibacter sp. | reverse complement strand
AAATTTTTCAACATAACTATACCACGGTGCAATGTCTTTATAACGGATAGGCCAGTCAACCGCAAAGCCATCACGGGCCGGCCCTTCAAAATCAAAATCGCTCCAGCGCTGTGTTTGCCTTGCCCACATAATACTTTTGCCCCCAACCTGGTAGCCACGAATCCAGTCAAATGGCTTTTCCTGCACATAGGGATGTTCATTGTCTTTTACAAAAAAGTGCATGGCATCTTCTCTAAAAGCATAGCATTTTGTAATAATGGGATTGTCTTTCGCAATGGCATAAGGAACCTGTCCACGATGTTTAAATTCCCATGGAAACAGGGTAGTGGTAGGATAATCTTTTATATGCTTCACATCCCGGCCACGTTCCAGCACCAACGTTTTTAATCCTTTTTCACACAGTTCTTTTGCAGCCCAGCCACCACTCATGCCGCTTCCAATCACGATGGCATCAAAAGTATTTTTAGTATCTCCCATAAAAATTTAATTGAATTATCTACAGTAATTTTTTACCGGTTTTATTTTATGCCACTTTCTTTTTTAAGGGTACACAACCTTTAAAATCTGGTCCGGGCACCATGTTGTATTTGCGCACATCTATCATATATTGTTTGCAGGAAGTGAAGGCTTGCAACGTATGCTGCTTGGTTGTTTGATAAAACTGCACCACATCATCGGGAATATCTTTTTTGTTTTCGATAGCAGTAAGCCATGCTGTTTTTTGGTCGTTACTGCAATCTGTGAAAGACTTACCATATTTAGTGCTGACCAGTTTATCAAATTGTTGCAGACCGTCGGTAAATAGTTTTTGTTTTTCAGGGCTGTAGCAATCATCCACCATCATCAAGGTAAACTCATGTGCTTTTACTTCAGCAGCACCAATAAATTTTGTAGTGGGAATAATAGTTGCAGTCAATTGGGCCAGCATTTTTTGTTGCTCACTATTTACAGCAATATTTGTAAGGGCAATAGCCGTTGTAGTATCTTTTTGAAGGCAGGATGGCAGCAAAGCAGCCCCTGCGGAAAAGATGAATGCGGTTCGTATGGCATGCCTTCTATTCATGTTGCTGTAATTTATAAATGAATATAGTATTTTAAGCTACAATGATATTACCGTTTAAATACTTTGATTTTTAGCATCTACAAATAGATAAAAAAGTATACAATTTATAATTTCAATTTTGCCAGGTAATCCATATTCTCTTTCATACTTTCAAATGGTGAGTGTGTGTATTCTTCCTGCTCAACATAAAAATATTTCATACCACTTTGTTTACTGTGCTGCAGTATTTGCAAAATTTGTAAACCTCCTTTGCCAAATTCTGTGCTCTGTTTTTTTTGCAGATTCATATCTTTTAAATGCCATAAAGCAAAACGGCCGGGATGATTTTTAAAATAAGTGAGGGGATCATTTCCGGTGGTAATAACCCATCCTAAATCCAGCTCCATGTGCACGAGCCCAGGGTCGGTGTTATTAAGCAATACATCGTACAATACCTGGCCGTTGTCTTTTTCAAATTCAAAATCATGGTTGTGGTAACCAAATTTGATAGTTGCCTTTTTACTGTCTTCGCCAGCCTTGTTAAAAGCTGCTGCAGCTTTTTTGTAATTGTCAACGGTTTGTCCTGCTGTTGGCATACTGCTGCAGATCAGGTATTCCTGTCCAGAGGTTACAGCGTCTTCGAGTGTATGCTTCCATTTATCATCCAGTTGAATGTGACCGCTGCTGAGTTTCATCCCAAGACCATCACAGATATTTTTTATTTCTTTTGGTTGTAAGCCATAGTAGTAACCTTTTTCACTTCCGGCAGATTCAATTTGCTTAATACCCAATGCTGCCAATTTTTTTAAAGTGCCGGCAGCATCAGCCAGCATTTCTTTGCGAACAGTGTATAACTGAATACCGATATTGCTAATTTTTTTTGATGTTGTTGTAAAGGATGGCAGCAACAATGAACCGGCTGCAAAGGCCCCGGTTTGCTTAATAAAATCACGGCGTGTTTTCATGAAATAGTTTTTTATGGCTTGTAGCTAAAGCAGCAATCTGTTTAAATGTAAGTTAGTGCAAATACAGCTTGTAATAAAAAGCTATTGCTTTATTGAATATTGGGAGCAATGCCCAAAGGCTTTGCAAGTTGAATTTGATATAATAAAAGCAGCCATAAAAAAACGAAGTGAATTTTTATGGCTGCTTTCGGCAAAATCTTAAATAATCTTACCCCTTTACAATTTTATTATAACTGGTAGCAATTCCTTTTATTAACGAAGAGCTAAAGCCCTGGTGTTCCATTTCGTTTAAACCTGCAATGGTACAGCCTTTTGGCGTAGTTACTTTATCAATCTCCTGTTCAGGATGCGTACCTTTTTGTAATAATAACTCAGCGGCTCCCTTTACCGTTTGGGCAGCAATTAAATTAGCTGTTACAGCATCAAAACCAATTTCAATGCCCCCTTGTATGTTGGCACGTATGTAACGCATGGCATAGGCCGTTCCGCAGGCACCCAACACAGTGGCTGCATCCATCAGTTTTTCATCAATGATGGTTACTTTCCCCAAGGTGGCAAACAAGTCTTTTACATAAGTAGTTTGAGCTTCGGTAGCATTGGTTACACTAATGCAAGTCATGCTTTGCTGTATGGCAATGGCAGTATTGGGCATGGCCCTAAAAACGGGTAATTTCTTTTTTATAATGCTTTCAATATCATTGATAAAAACACCTGTTACTACCGATACAACCATGTGTTTGGCAGTTAATTCTTTTTTAAACCCATTTACCACATCGCTAACCTGGAAAGGTTTGATGGCTAAAATAACCAA
>JANXSR010000436.1 GCA_025352625.1 Ferruginibacter sp. | reverse complement strand
CATTAAAAACTTTATTTTTCGCAACTTTCACATCATTTATTATCAAATTATTGTCGTTGATGTAGGCAATTTTGAAATGCTTTAATTTAAACATGGCGGAAAAACTTTTTTGTTTGACAGCATATCCGGCTGCAATCAATCCGTCATTAAATGGAACATAGTTTACTCCTACAGCAGCATCATATAATTTCTTCTCAGTAAGCAATACATCAACACCAACATTAAGTCTGCCCCTTTTATAACACAGGCCAATACCATATGCCCGTTGGTTTACATACGATTGGTTGGCTGAATCTTTTATAAACATATCTGCATACAATTTTGTACCAGCAATATTCATTACAGAAATGCCGGCCTGTAAAAAACTGTTTATTTTATAACTAAAGGAAGCATCTATATCGAAATGATGTTGATTGATGGAATCGTCCCTAAAGAAATTGTATGCTGTGCCATTATTCTGCTCCATAGCAATGAGGTTGGGGTTGTTAAATTGTTGCCACACTGATTTAATGGTAACCCCTACACTTATAGTATTATTGATGGCATATACTGGCGATAAAAAGACTGCAAATTCTTTTAATTTTTCCGGATGTATAACAGGTAGAGTAAAACTTTCAGTACTTATATCAGTAACCAGTATTTGCCTAAACTCATCTTGCTTTGTATAAATAGCACCCAGGCCCATGTAAAATTGTTTGTTGATTTGTTGATAGCCTGATAATTTTATATTGTTCTTAAAATTTGACAGCAGGCTTATATTATTTGGCTTATTGCTATTTGCTATAGCAGCAGCATTCCAAAACACTGCTTCTGAAAGATTGCGGGAAGGTGCAAAATTGAAACCTGTATTATCGGTATTGGTTATAGGGGAAGAATGCAGGAACATGCCATACCTGATTTTTCCAGGCTGTATACTTATTGCTTTAAATAAGCCTGAATTGGCGGTGGCAGCAGCAGTTGCCAGTTTTTCAAATAAATTAATAAAAGAAACCGGCCCTAATGCTGGGCTGCCAGGTGCTTTTCCATTTACACTTTGCGCCGGAAGATGGTGAGCAGAATCAAGCATTTTTTCGGATAACATATCCGGCAGTTCTGACTCTTTACAATTCTCCAAAATCTTCCAGCCTT
Source organism: Ferruginibacter sp. (assembly GCA_025352625.1). Lineage (GTDB taxonomy): Bacteria > Bacteroidota > Bacteroidia > Chitinophagales > Chitinophagaceae > Ferruginibacter. Next base: position 35,024 of record JANXSR010000436.1, on the reverse strand, counting down.
TTACAGTAACATACATTTTAGTGGGATCGGTATTGCGTTTATCCAGGTCTTCCGAAATAAATACCCGCTGCACTTTTTTGCAGTTGCTGCATTTGGTAATAATGTAGAGCGATACATCTTTATCTTTCAGGTCTTTTGTATTCCAGCCGGTATTCACCTGAAAAAAGCCCTGCGGTGTAGTGGTAGTTGCCACAGCGGCCTTTGGATTAAAAGAAGGGATGATGATAATGTTAACTGCACCCCTCGTGGAAGTGGTGCCATTATTCATGCAGCGTAGTGTGCCTTTAATGATTACCTCTTGTGCAATAGCCCCGTTCAGTAAAATAACAAACAAGGTAATAAAAAGAATAATTGTTTTCATTTTCTTTTCGGTTTATTGTTAACAATGGGAAGAGGATTCAATACAAATTCAATCTTATTTATTTCACCCGATTCGATGTCGAATTCTTTTACTTTATCCTCATAGGCCGGGTGAGAAGTAACTAGGGTAATCCTGTCGCCGAAATGATATCCAGGTATTGGAATATTAAAGCTCCCATCATTGATTGTTTTTGCTGCATAAGGAGTTCCGTCAACAACTATATCCACATCTTTAATAGGCCGGTCGGCAGCATCTTTTACAGTGCCTGCAATCCTAATAATTTTTGATTGATTTACTGTAATATTAATGGGATCAAAATTGCCAAGGAGTGTATCAATTGTTATAGAGCTATAGCCATCACTTGCTACATTAATACTAATGCTGTTTCGCAACTGGTCGTAAGGAATTTCGGGAAACACCACCATGCCCTTTTCATTGACTGATGCTTCCCGCTGGTAATGCGGAAAAGACAAAGTGACTTTACCTCTAGTAACGGGGTTCTTATCCTGGTCAAACACCCTGATGGAAAGTATCTGATCGCTTGAACCTTTTGGTATCATAAAACCACCTAACACAGTAAGTATAACGCCTACTACAGGCCCCGTAAATTTGTAGGTAACATCTGCCTGTATGCCTTTAAGGCTAGCATATGAATTCATAATGCCAAAAATTAGTGCACTCGCTGCCATACCAAAAAGTACCAGCACCAGATAAAAAACACGGTCATCCATTTTTTCGGTGCTGCCTTGTTTCATGTAGTTAAAATAATAGTAACCGATGCCAACAGCCGCAATAAGGCTAACAATCGAAATCACCAAATAGGTAGTTACAGATACTTGCTTTTGAGACGATATTTTTTTAGTGATCATTTTACGTGATTATAATTTTTAGTATTTTATATTCAATAAAGGGGATACCGAATAAAACATTGCAGTGGCACCAGGGTGGTAATAACTATTAAGGCGAGATTGTTTTCCGTAAGGATGTTTGAATTGTTATAGAAAGTTAATCAAAATAAAATCAAGATGCAATTAATACAGCAACTTTTTCATTCAAAAAAATGTTGCCACTAATCGTTGTGGTTTATGTTGATGAGATGGTATTTTTGTCCGGGCTAAGCAGCAGCTTTGTGGTAAATTGTTGCATCGCCCTCTTTTACAAAAAAAGCTATGGGCAACTTTTATTGCAGCGTAGAGAAATGCAGGGCACACAATTGTGCCAGGTTCCAAGTTTCACATTTGCTTCACACTTCACAAACTATTTTCACTTTCAAAAAATGGCAAGACTTCTACTATTAATCATTGCAGTTTTTTCTCTTGTACAACTATCAGTGGCGCAGTTACCAGTTTCAAAATTTGCATATCAAAAATTTTCGGCTGACACAGTTAAACAAACCATTGATGAAATTACAAATGAACTAAGCCTGAAGCATCCGGGTTTTTACAGGTACACATCTAAACAGGATTTTAATAAATACATCGACTCTATTAAATTCACCATTAAAGATTCGCTTACAGAATTAGGGGCGTTCCTGAAATTAAAGCAAATAATTGCTAAAATTAATTGCCTGCATACAGGAATTTCGCTTCCACAGGAATATAAAGATTACCTGAACCAACAACCAAATCTGTTTCCATTTCAGGTTTATTTTACTGGTAACAAAGCGTACATCGTAAAAAATTATTCTGCCAATAAATCTATTTTGCCGGGAGATGAAATTGTAAGTATCAACGGACAAACCATTGATCAAATTATTAACCAGTTGCTTTCATTAATTCCATCAGACGGGTATAATTTAACCATGAAATACAGAACATTGTATTATCAGTTTCCTTCCTGGTACCGAAGCATTGACCTTACAGAAAATTTTATACTTGTAACAAAGCAAAATAGTATTGAAATAACCTGCCAGGTAAAAGGCGCAAAGTTCAACGATATTGCAGAAGACGGATTTTTAAGTGAGCCTGTAAGGCCAAAACAACTGGAATTTAAAATGGAGCATGCTATTGGTTTCCTCACCATTCATTCTTTTGCAAAGACAGATATAAAAAAAGGTAATCAGGATTTTAAACAATTTATTGACCAGGCATTTACTACACTAAAAGCAAATAATATTCAAAACCTGGTAGTGGATTTACGGGATAATACAGGCGGTTCTGACCCATATGCAGCCTTGTTTACAAGCTATTTCTTCGATAAGCCTTTTCGTTACTGGGACAGGATAGAAGTTACGACGGCTATTGCTAAAGAAATTAAAGGACCTGCATTAAAACTATATTATAAAAAGCCAATCCAAAAGGATAGCACATGGCTTTGGCAAAAAGCAAAGCATGTAAATGATTTCGATTTTTATGAAGAACAACAACCGGCAAAAAATAACTTTACAGGAAAGACTTACCTATTGATAAATGGCTTTTGTATGTCATCCTGTGCGGATGTAGCAGCAATTTTATCTTACAATAAAAGGGCAATATTTATTGGCCAGGAAACAGGCGGCGGCTACCAGGGAAATAATAGTGGCATGCTACCTGACAGCAAAGTGAAGCCATTTAATTTTACCTTAACTGTTCCATTGCAAAAATATTTAAACTACGTTGATACATCAAAAAATATTGGCAGGGGAGCAATGCCTGATTATCCCATAAATACCACAATTGGTGATATACTAAATAATGAAGACACAGAATTAAAAGCGGCTATTGGCTTAATAAAAAATAACTTAAAATAAGTAGGGAACGAAATAGCGAATTATTTATAATTTAAAAAAGTGATTTTGCTGTTGAATTTATTTTATGGTAATAAATATAAGACACAATTAAAATACCTAATATTAGTAATGGAAATAAGGTTAATCCTATTAAACCGTCTACGGCCCAATAGCTGGCGAAAGCAAAAATAAAATCGAAGGCTAAACCCACATAGGCCCATTCTTTAATGCGACCGGGTATTTGTGGAATAATTAAAACCGTAGCCCCCAGCACTTTAAAAACAGTTAATATAATTCCAAAATATGCCGGGTAACCTAAATGCCGGATACCTTCTTTTGCAAGTTCGGTCTGAGAAGTTAATGCTGGCATTAAACCTTCAAATAAAAAGATGAAAATAGTGCTTACCCAAAAAATAATTTTTGCTGATTTCATTGTAATATTGATTTAAATGTTAAATATTAGTGTGTTTGTGTTTTGTCAAAGTTAAGCAGCCAATGGTTATCAAATTTATCTGTAAGGCCACCAAATAATGCACCCCAAAAAGTATCTTCTAAAGGAAATGTTGCTTTGCCTTCTGTAGATAATTTTTCAAAAAAAAATCTTATTTCTTCTTCGCTGCTGCAATTTAAACTTAAAGTAACCGAATTACCTTTTATCAATCCTGGTGGAGCTACGCAATCTGTACCCATTAATACCAGTTTATCTTTTGTTAGTGTGGAGTGTAAAATACTATCCTTCATTTGCGGTGGCATTTTATCTGCCAAAGGCGACTCACCGATAGTTTGCAGAATTAACTCACCACCGAGACAAGATTTATAAAAATTCATGGCTTCACGGCAATTTCCGTTAAAGGTTAGGTAGGCATTAATTTGCGTCATAATTTTTATTTTTTTATTTACTAAGATATTCGTTTAATTATCAGGTAAAATCTCAGCACAGCACTTAAAATTTTTTAGCCAGTCAATAAAATGCAATGCTGTAATACAGTCTTTATTACTCACTACACGTAGTACATTGTCACAATCGTCCAGATCGAAATTAGCTTTACAGCCAGTAAATTTTTTGTTTATCAATATTACCAACTGCTTTGCTTTTTCAGGACAGGTAATATTTGTTTTAAAGACTTCTATTGTTTGCATTGGGATAATAAAATGGTTTCTTAACCTGTAATTTTCGCAACAGGTTAAGATAAGTAAGGGCTGGTTTTTTTTGGGCGTAATATTGGGAATTGATACTGTTTATTAGTGTTGGCTGATTATTTTTTTAGTTTATTTAAATTTTCTTTCATTCTCGATTTTACAATTTTTTTTATAAGTGCAACCGGAAGGGGTTTATCAACCGGAAATTGAATGGCACCTTTTGATGTTTTGAATGCTTTTAATTCCTGCTTAAATTGATCAACGGTAGAACCATTCCAGGGGTAAAATCCAAAATGACTTTTTGCCGCTGCAAAACCAACCAGCATTCCATTCCATTTAAAGGAAGGCATTCCATAACTGATTACTTCTTCAGCTTCAGGTGCAACTGCTTTAATGGTTTGTCGCAGTTTTTCTAGTACAGGTTGAATATTTTCTGATTGTAGTAAAATGTAAGTGTCAATGTCTTTAATGGCAATTGTCATATTTGTAGGTTTTTATTTTGCGATGATTTTTTAAGCAATACAAAGATGCAAAGTGAAAACGGATTTTGCAAGGTGTAAAAACGACATTCTAAAGGGTTGATTGCGACAGATAAATTTTTTATATTTGGTGCATGAAAAATGTATCCATACTTGTTCCGGAAACAGCTGTAATTGAAGCCGTAGCTGATCCACTCTACATGTTTAAAGCGGTTAACCAGTTTTTACAAGCCTCTGGAAAAGCCCCGTTGTTTAAAGTAGAATTGGTCGGCTTTTCTAAGGAAATTAAATTAGAAAACAGTTTGTTTTCAGTACATACTGACAAGCTTTTGAAAGATGTAAAAACGACTGACCTCATTTTTATACCTGCAGTGAGTGGTGAGATGAAAACTGCTTTAAAATTGAATAAGGCATTCGTACCCTGGATTGTTGAGCAATATAATAATGGAGCTGAAGTAGCATCTCTTTGTGTGGGTGCTTTTTTGTTAGCCGATACAGGTTTGCTAAATGGTAAAAAATGTTCAACACACTGGAACCAGGCCAACGAATTCAGAACTATGTTTCCAGCGGTAGAGTTGGTTGATGGAAGTATCATAACAGAAGAGCAGGGTATTTACTCAAGCGGCGGAGCCAACTCTTACTGGAATTTATTATTGTACCTGGTTGAAAAATACACAGATCGGGATACAGCGATTCTGGCTTCTAAGTTTTTTGCTGTTGATATCGACAGGGATAGTCAATCATCTTTTATGATGTTTCAGGGACAAAAAGAACATGCCGATATTGAAATTATAAAAGCTCAGGAATTTATTGAAGTGAATTATCACGATAAAATTACTGTTGATCAGTTAGCAGATATAGTTGCGGTTGGCAGAAGAAGTTTTGAACGGAGGTTTAAAAAAGCCACCAATAATACAGTGGTAGAGTATATTCAGCGAGTTAAAATTGAGGCAGCAAAAAGAAGATTTGAAAGCAGCTACAAAAATATCAACGAGGTGATGTTTGCTGTTGGTTACACAGATACAAAAGCATTTAGAACAATCTTTAAAAAGATCACAGGACTAACTCCTATTGAATATAGAAATAGATATAACAAACATACAGTAACCACCAATGTTTAAAAATAGAATCGATTTAAATTAAAGGAGATACCTTTTTCTGAATTTTATTTTCTCACATTATATCCAATACCATATCATAATTAGGTCCATTGTATTCAAACTGGCCTACTATTTTAAACCCTTTTTTGTTGTAATAATTTACGGCTTTGTCATTATCAGCCTGTACACCACCCCACAAAATAATTCGCTCAATTCTGAGTGTCTTTATTTCGGATATAACGAATTGAAACAATGCATTTCCTATACCAAGACGTTGCCATTCATCTGCTACCGAAGGAGCAAAGGTGCAATCGGTATCGTTGTTAGGATGAATGCCGTAGGATTGCAGGCGAATACAATCATGTTGCAGGTAACCAATCTTTATAATTGAATAAGCTATTATTTTCCCTGTTAAAATATCATGCGCAACATAACCAATGTATTCACCTGAATTTTTATACAAATCAATGACGGACTGTTTGTCAAATGAGTGTGGTCCAAATCTTTTTTTTGTTTCAGCACTTAGCAGTTGTAAATAGTCAAACAGTTCTTCGTTGTCGGCTAAAGTTAGTCTGCACAACCTTACCTGTTTTTCATTGTTGGTTTTAAAAATCATAGCTAAAGTCAATGCGCTTTTTGTACAGGGTGCTTTTCAGCTACTGGGTTTTTATAAAAAATAATGCCAAAGCAAATGGCGAAGATAATGTAGACAGCTGCCATCGCCCATATAATAACAGGGAGGTTAGCATCAGCCATTACACCTTTTAATAAAGCCATGCCTGCAATAAAAAAATGAGTAAAGTTTGCCACTGAAATAGGTTTGTTATACAGTCCGCCAATAATACTTGTACGTGTCATCCAGTTTAACATGGCAAAGCCAAAGTAAAGTGCGCCTAAAATTTCAATTAAAAACCGCAATGGTTTACTAACAACCACATCAAATTGATGCAGTATTTCTTCCGGCAAAAAAGTTAACAGTAAGCCAGTGATACCAAGTAATACTGCACTGGCTGTCATTACTATAATTGTGTATTTTGTTTTCATAGATATATTTTATGAAGCTATAAAATTATCGGCTTAAAAATAATTTTGGATTACGGCTATGTATTGCCGTATTATACTTCCATTAATTTGCATACTGCCTTATGAAGTAAAGAATCTGTATGGTACAAAGCATCAAGAATAGAAAAATGATTGAGCCCTGCTAATTCAATGTACTTTGACTTTGTTTTATTTTGCCAGCTGCTATACAACTCCTTACTCTGGTCTTTAAACTCTTCTGTTTCCTGCGCCCCAACTGCAATTAATAAGGGACAGGATATAAGCGGAGTAAAGAATGCCGGACTGTTGCTGTTTGCCATCACTTTATTCATTTTTAAAACAGTATTTATTTTTGAAAGCTGAATTGGAATCAAATTATATATGCCACTTATGGCGCAAATTCCTTTAAGAGAAATAGCATTGCTTTCGGCGTTATCTCCTGCTATTAACATAGTGGCAAGATGCGCCCCTGCACTATGCCCCGCCACATAAATTTGGTTCGGGTCACCACCAAGTTCTGCAAGGTTATCTTTTAACCAACTTATTGCTTTGCGGCAGGATGCTACAATTTGATCCATAGAGTTAGCAGGTGATAATGGATAATTTAGAAGCACTGTTGTAATATCGTATTGGGCAAAAGCTGCTGCAATAAAGTAGAAGGATGATTTGTCGAATAGTTGCCAATACCCCCCATGGATAAAGACCAGTGTTTTTGAATGTGGTTTTGGTGATGGCCATACATCTAAACGTTCACGGGATAAATTGCCGTAATGTAAATCTTTAATAATGGGGTGCTTTAATTCTGACTCCCTGCTCAGGTTTTCCCATCTTTTCAGATAGGTTTCAAAATCCGGTACATGATACCGGTTATTAAATTGCAGGTCCAGTTGTTGCTGATTATATTTTTTATAGATCGGCATCTGAATAAATTAATTGCATCGTACCGGTAATTTTATTCAGTTCAATTATTTTCGAGCAGGCAATTAAAAACCAGTTTATAAAATTCAGGATGCGATTGCCATGTTTTTCCTGTAACAATTTTACCATCCTGTACAGCTTCATCAGGCGTAACGTATTCTCCGCCGCAGCATTCAACTTCAAATTTTACATGCTCGTAGCATGCAATTTTTCTTTTATCAACTAAGCCGGCAGTTACCAATATCTGCACACCATGGCAAATAGCAAAAATGTATTTTTCGGCATTATAAAATTCCTTTACAATGCTGATTACTTTTTCATCATTGCGCAGGTATTCAGGGGCACGGCCACCGGGTATCAGCAAGGCTTCATAATCAGCAGTGTTTACCTGCGCAAATGAAATATCCGATTCAATCAGGTAGCCTTTTCTTTCCACATAGGTATCCCATCCCGGCTCAAAATCATGTATTACCAGGTTCATTCTTTTTACTGAAGGTGCGGCTATAACTGGAATATACCCCGCTTCTCTTAACCGGTGAGAGGCGTATAAAATTTCAAAACTTTCACCTGCATCGCCTGTGATGATCAATATTTTTTTGGTTGTTGACATGATAATAGTTGTTTAGCAAATCGTTATAAATATTCGGATAAAATAAAGATAAATAATAATTAATTTATTGAAGATACAAAGGCAGTACAAATATTTAAATGTGAAATTATAATACAAAATAAAATGCCGTTCATTATAAAGTAATGAGCGGCATTTTATTTTACAAAAAAATTTTTTAAAACCAGCTTCCTGTCCAGCTATCACTGGAAGCGGAGTCGTTTTTCAATTTCCTTTTTCTACGGTTTACATCTATGCGGTGACGGATAGCTGCTGCAATCATCAACGGCATAAACAAAAAGATCAGTGGTGGTATTCCTAAAAAGCTGATCCATTTTCCGCCAAACATAGTACGCATCGGGCGCTTTAATCTTTCTGCAATCAGGTACATGGCAGGTACAAGAACAAGGGTCATAAAGAATGCAAATGCCAACCCAAAAATGATTGTCCAGCTTAATGGTTTCCAGAATGCATTGCTATCGCCGCCAAAGAAAATATGCGGATTTAATTCAGAAAACAGCGTTACAAAGTTAATGTTGAAGCCCACTGCAATCGGTATAAAAGCGAGTATAGCTGCCAGTGCGGTGAGCAATACCGGAATGATACGGGTTTTACCAGCCTGTATAATTGCTTCTCTTGTTTTCATGCCGCGGCTTCTTAACTCATCTGCAAATTCAATAACAAGGATACCATTTTTTACCACAATACCTGCCAGGCCAACAATACCAAGCCCGGTCATTAGTCCTGATACTTCCATACCGGTAATAGCGAAACCAAGCAGTACACCAATAACGCTAAAAATTATTTCTGTAAGTATGATGACGGGTTTACTGATGCTGTTGAATTGTATTACAAGTACAAATAAAATTATCATTAACGCAATTACAAGTGCTTTCGAGAGAAACTGTACGGTTTCTAACTGCTGTTCGCCTTCGCCAGTTTGTTTAATGGTAACACCCTCCGATTTTTGTGTAAAGGCATCAATGTATTTACTAAGTTCCTGGTTTACTCCTGTAGCATTATATCCTTTAGTAGTTAGTACATTGGAGCGAAGCGTAATTAAGCGCTTTTGATTTTTACGTTTTACACTGCCAAAAGTGTTGGTTGGTTCAATCTTAACCAACGCACTGATAGGAATATTTTTTACTGCGCCACCCACTGCCATATCCCGAAAACTCACCCGCATGTTCAGCAGGTTACTAAGGTCTTTGCGCTGCATTTCATCGTTGCGCAACTGAATTTTATATTCGTCTTTTCCTTCCTTAATTTTTGATATTTCCTTACCAAATAAACCGGTACGTATTGCCTGCCCAATTTGTGCAGAAGATACGCCTTGTATTAAGGCACGCTCCCTGTCAACAGTTAATGTAATTTCAGGATTGTTGAGGTCAACATCCATTTTCAATTCTTCTACGCCGGGCACCTGTATAGAGTCCAGATAGTTTTTAAGATTAACAGCAGTTTTTACCAGCCCATCAAAATCTTCACTGGCAATTTCAATATTTACCGGCGGATCGGTAGGCGGGCCGCTGCTTTCCTGGGTAACACTTATTTCAGCTCCCGGAATGCCTTTCATTTCTGCACGTACCTGGTCAAGGTAGGGCCGGGTAGACAGGCCATGTCTTTTTTCATATTCTACAAACGAAACCTGTATTCTCCCCAGTTCACTTCTTGTACTTCTGTCGCCGCTGGTAGGGTCGCTGGCACCGATGGCAACGTTGCTGATAACACTTTCCACCACAGCGTTTTGTTTACCTGTTTCAGCATCAACACCCAGTACCTTATTCACCTTTTTTTCAAGCACCTGCACTACAGAATCGGTATATTCAACACTGGTACCTACGGGTAGTTTAACGTACACATAAATCTGGTTAGGGTCGCCCTGCGGGAAAAATACAATTCCCACCCGGTTGCTTTTTACAGAGGCAATAAATATAAATAGCGAAATAAACAGCAAGCCAATAATTCCTAATAAAAGATGCACGGGCCTCCAGCCTTTAAGCGCCCAGCGAAGCAAACTTTCGTAATGGCCCATAATCCATGGTAAAGCATGGTTTTGAAAATAATGTATAGCATCAGTAAAGAAGTACCTGTTTAATACAACAAGTATCATAAAGAAAAGAAGCAGGTTACCCATAAAGGTTGCACCAAAAATATCCAATACAATTCCGGCGGCTATTACGATCCAGAAAACTGGTTTTTTAAAGATAGCCGATTTGGGTTCTTTATTTTCACCTTCGGGATGATTCATAAAATCAACCGCAAAAACCGGGTTCATAAAAAAGGCAACCAACAAAGATGCTGCTAAAGTGAAGATGAGCATGATGGGCAAATACACCATGAACCGGCCAATAAGCCCCGGCCAGAACAGCAATGGAAAGAAGGGTGCCAGTGTGGTAAGCGTACCCGCTAAAACCGGTATAAAAACTTCGCCTGCGGCCATTTTAGCGGCAGCAACAACAGACATTTTTCCCCTGCCTTCTGTAAATATGCGATGCGTATTTTCTATTACAACAATGGCATCATCCACAATAATGCCTAAACCAAACAGCAAGGCAAACAGTACAATAAAGTTGAGCGTAACATGTGTGCCAACAATTAAATCGGCACCCGGTAAAAATACAAATGCAACAAACATACTGAGTGGCACAGAAAGTGCGACGAAAAAGGCATTGGTAACACCCATAAAAAACATTAGTACTATCAGTACTAAAATAAAGCCGATGATGATAGAGTTTACCAGATCATTAAAAGAGGTTTTTGTTCTGATACTCTGATCGCCGGTGATAACGGTTTTTAAATTGGTAGGATATAAAACCCCTTTTGCTTCTTCAACCGTTTTTTTAACCCCTTCACTTGTTTCAATTAAGTTTTCACCACTGCGTTTGATGATGTTTAATGTAACCACGTTTTTTCCATCAAGCCGGGCATAGCTTTCTGCATTTTTTGTAGTGTCTTTTATGGTAGCAATATCTTTCAGGTAAATAGGAAAACCACCTGTGTTGCGAACCAATACTTTTTCAATATCGTAGACTGTTTTAAACTGGCCTTTCAACTGCAGGTTACGTTTCATAGTACCTACATCCAGCAGGCCACCGGAGATATCCATGTTTTCACGCTGCACTGCATTGGTAATGTCATCAAACGTAATACCCGCGGTTTGCATACGAAAGTTGTCTACATTTATCTGGAACTCTCTTTCGGGAGCGCCCACAATATCAATGCGGTTTATCTGGGGCAGGTCTTCTAATTTATCTTTCAGGTCGTCTGCAAATTTTTTCAAACGTACCATATCATAGTCACCGCTTAGGTTGACATACATGATGGGCTGGTCGCTCAGGTTTACTTCCAGCGCTGTGGGTACCTGGGTAAGGTCTGTTGGCAGGTCTTGCTTTGCTTTATCAATGGCATCTTTTACTTTTTGAAGCGCCACTTCTGTTTTCACTTTTGTATCAAACTCAACAGTAATGGCAGAGTAATCCTGTTGTGATGTGCTGGTTAGTTTGCTGATCTTCGCACCGGTAATACCTTTAATCTGTTTTTCGATGGGCCTTGTAACAAGGTTCTCCATATCTTTTGGTGAGTTACCTACATAAATGGTTTGCACATAAATGGTAGGTATTACAATATCCGGAAACTGTTCTTTAGGCAGTGTCAGAAATTGATAAATGCCAATTACAGATATAAACAACATCACCAGGTAAATAGAGGTTTTGTTGGTAATACTCCAGGAAGTTGGTTTAAATTCTTTAAACTTTTCTTTTATTGTTTCTATTGCACTCATACAAATTAGTTGCTTCCATCCCCTAAAGGGGGTAGAGATTGTGAGCCCCCATCCCCTAAAGGAGCGTGAGGAGATTGTGTTTTATTTTGCCCCCATCCCATAAAGGGGTGTTGGGTAGATTATGTTTTATTTTCCCCCTTTTCTTCCAGTCACCCCTTTAGGGGACAGGGGGCTTTTCGCTCTTTTCTTCCAGTCACCCCTTTAGGGGATGGGGGATTCTTCTTCGCCCCTTTAGGAGACGGAAGTTATTTCAATGTCAGTAACTGACCTTCATACAGGCTTCCAAACCCTTCCGTAATCAACACATCACCTGCTTTTAAGCCTGTTTTTATTTCGAGCACATCTCCGTTTAATAAACCAATATTTACCGGGCGCTTGTGCGCAATCATTTTACCATTTTCCGTACTGGCTACCATTACAAATTTTCCTTTTTCATCATTCTGTAATGTATTTAAAGGTATAGCGATGCTATTGGCCGCCGCATAATCTTTAATTTTCAACAAGGCTATCTGGTTGGGTTTTAATGCAGGATCATTTGGTAACTTTCCTTCTACAACAAACCCTCTGTTTATGATATCAATGGAAGCTCCTACAAAACTAACAGTGGTGTTGATTGTTTTTTTAGCATCTGGCATATAAGCAATAATGGAACTGCCTTTGCTTACCGTACCCAAATAATTTTCGGGAATGTTACTTACTATTTTTAATAAGCTGTTGTTAACTATTTTTATAACTCCTGAACCTGCAGCACCAAACAATTCACCAACTTTTACTGTCATCATGTCTGCAACACCATTTACATCGCTATAAACCATCGCCATGTTAGACTGTACTTGCACAGACTTAACATTTTCTTCACTGGTGGTTAACTGATTTTCTAAAGTGGCTACATTGTTTTTTGCAGTAATCAATTGTACTTCGGTACCAATACCCTGATCCCATAAATTTTTCTGACGCTGGTAAATATTTTTTGCATAACTCAGTTGTGTTTTAATACTTTCCAACCCTTGCTTTGCCGCAACTACATTTTGTTGTATCACTGCATCATCGAGCTTTAATAACAATTGGCCTTTTTTCACCAACTGGCCTTGCTGCACATAAATGGCCTTTACCTGTCCGGGGCCACCACGTGGGGTAATATAACTTACATTCTCTGCGTCTATATGTCCCTGTAACTCTATGTAATGCACAAAATCGGCTGTGGACAATGTTTGCACAGATACCAACTTTGTTTTTTGAGCAGCCGCCGCACTTGTATCCAGTTTACCAATTTCAGTTTCAAGGTTGGTAATCTTTCCATCTAATTTATCCTTTTCAGTTTTTAGTTTTTCAAGGGCAACTTTTTTATCATTTAAATTTGCATTGCCTTCTTTTTTACTATCACCGCAAGAAGATAATAATACCAATGCCGCAGCACCTATTACTACATATTGTTTCATAATTGAGTGGGTAATTAATTTATACACGTTGTTAATTTTATTAGTCATTTTTTTATATTGTTATTATAATTTTCCAGTAGCTTTTAAAAGATCTACCCTTGCAATAATGGCATCGTACAATGCACTGATATAATTTGTTTGAGCCGTTTGTAAATCAACCTGTGCCGTATTTATTTCTGTAGTACTGCCGGTACCTATTTCGTATTTCTTTTTTGTTTGTTCATACACCAGTTCTGCCAAAGCCATATTCTGTTTTTGAAAATCCATGGTAGCAATAGCTGTTGTAAAATTATTTTTCGCCACTACAACATCATTGTCAATGTTAATTTTAAGCCCTTCCAACTTGTTAAGGGTTTGTTGCCATTCTAATTTTGACTGCGCAATTTTAGCCCTTGTACTAAAACCGTTAAAAATTGGTATTTTAAGAGCTAACCCTATATAAGAAGTGGTAAACCAATCTTTTTTCTCAAAGAAATCAAACTGACTTCGCTGTGCCTGTTTACTGTAGTTGGCATTAAAACTAAGCGTAGGTATCTGGCTTAATTTGTACCTCTTTATATTGTATTGATTAAGTTTGCTGGTAAGATCTAACAGCTGGTAATCTCTGCGGTCTGTATATTTATAAGTACTGCTTTCTAATATATCTTCTTTTAATTGGGCTTCATTTAAGGTATCTGTCAAAATAAGACTGTCTTTTACAGGCATGCCAATTAAAACTTTTAAACCCGAGTAACCATTCGAAATGGTATTTTGCACTTTAAATTTTTCTGTTTGCAGGTTGGATATCTGAACCGTTAATTTATCTATATCTACTTTTTCTGCAAATCCGTTTTTATAAATTTCCCTTGTATCATGATCCAGTTTTTGCAGTCTCGAAATATTGGCATCAAGCAGGTTAATTTGCGTTTTACTCACAACCAGCTGGTAATAGATTTTATAAATATTTGCCTTGATATTTTCCTCGGTTAATTCAGCAGCCTTCTGCCTTAAATCGATACTTGTTTTTCGTGCCTGCAGCCCTACAAATACCTGCCCGTCAAATAATATCTGGTTAAAGGAAACTCCAGCACTTGAAGAATACTTGGTGCCAAATTTTACAGGGATAAAAGAGCCTGGTGCTCCACCAAAAAATTCGCCCGGCAATAGGGAAGTAGGGATATTTAAATAGTCATTAAATGACCCGTTGGCATTTATCTGCGGATAAGCTGCAGATGTAATATCCCTGTTGGATTGTTGCTGTATTAATACATCCAATAAAGCATTTTTAACCTGGTATGCATTCTTTAAACCATAATCTACAGTTTGTTTAGCTGTAAGTTGATTTGTATTTTGTGCCATCAAATTACTACTTAATAAAATCAGGGCCGCAGCCATCAGTAGGTTTACTTTTTTCATGTTACTTCTTTGCATCTTTACTTTTTATTAATTCTCTCTTGTTGGTATTTTACAATCATTTTATATCCTTTGGGAGAAGCCATTCCAAAAAGGAAATGAATGATAAACTCTTCCTCTATTTCGGCCATTTTGTATTTCATTTTGGTATGAAACTCAGGGTTAAAGGGAATCATTATACTCTCTACTCTAAACCTTGAAATGATATCGACATTTATTTCTGACCTGTACAATTCTTCATTAATTCCCCTGATGACATTATCCCTGATTACATTGTACAGGTAATCATTTTTATGCTTGTGAAATTTTTGAAATGCCTTTGGATAATATTTTTGCATATCAAAAACAAGCGAAGGATTCATACTGCTAAACATTTCTACCACCTTATCCATGGCCATAAAAATTTCGTCTATTGCATTTTTAGAGTTTTGCCGGTCAAATTCACAAATGTTTTCATTTTTTGCAAATTCAGCATCTACAACGGCATCAACCAGTTCATCTTTATCTGCGTAATACTGGTAAATTGTTTTTTTACTGATGCCGAGGCTATTGGCAATGTCATCCATACTTACACTGCGTAACCCAAATTTCATAAAAAGCTCATGTGCTTTTTGCTGTATCCGTAAACCTGTTTCTATATCTGCCATAATCAGGTGCAAAACTAAGGAAACTTTTAATGTAACCAAAGTTTCCATCATCTTTTTTTGCCATTCATAACAATTTTTCCGGAGTAGCCGAACGAATACCACATACAGCAATATTAAATAGTTGAAAGACATGGCAGGTGAATCCAAATCCACGAAAAGAAATATTATCCCAAACGACGGAGTTTCAAAAATGATCGTTTTAGCGGTGGTTAGCCTAATATTATTACGTGAAATGGCTTATTGCCGATGTGTAAATATTTTTATATTAAATAATTACTATTACTTTGAATTACTAAACGATGCTATATGAAAAGTGCCAGACTGCCCGGACTACTGTTTTTTTTATTTTCTCTTTTTACTTTTAGCCAATGTAAAAAAAATAAAACAGACCCGCCCTTACCGCCTGAGACTATCACCGGAGCAATGACTTTTGGTTGCAAAGTGAATGGAAAGGTTTTTGTTCCAGAAGATGGCAACGGCAAACCTGGGCTTTTTGTGGAGTATCCTTATTTGGGCAACGGACCTGACGGCGGTTTTCATTTGAATATTCCTGCCTTTAATTATCAGTCTTCACCAAAAAGAGGTGTAAGCATAGTGACTGATAGTCTGTTATTGTTTGAGGGTGTGTCTTATTATTTTGAAGACTCAATAGGGAGTGCGAAAGCTTTTTATTTAGAAGAAGCGAACAATGGACTAGTTGTATATCATAAACTCAAAAGTGATACCGGTAGCCTTTTTATCACTCGGCATGACCAGGTTAACAAAATTCTCTCAGGCACTTTTTCTTTTTCTGGCACAAATGATAATGGGGCAAAAGTATATGTTACTGAAGGCCGTTTTGATATTCGATATTGAATTTTAATCCTATAAATATAAAATTTATGAAAAAAATTGTCCAAACCTTTTTGGTAATGCTAATCGCATCACATTTAGTCGCACAAACAGTTTTGCCTCCTGCTTATGCCGATATTGACACGAACCATAGAACTTATGTAAACCAGGTATTTGGTTTGCTTGAGCCAGACAGGGTAAATACAGGCCTGTTGGTAGATTATGGTTTTGATTTTACGGATCCTAAAATTTACAACGGTGTTGTATTAGTGGATAGTACTTTAATGGAGCAGGGCTTGTACAGTGATCTTTATAAAACGCTTTACACCAGCAGGTTTAACAGTAGTGTTAGCACCATGAGACATCCCGTTATTTACGACAGCCTTTGTTACATTGCAAGACAGAAAGAAGTCATTACCCTTAGCGGCCTGCTCTTTAAATACAATACTATTGATCCGAATGCTCAAGTAAATGGTAAGATGCAAACAGTAAATGGAAGGTTGAAGGATGTGTATGTAAACAGTGTTTGGCAAAATCCTTACCAAGAGTTTACTACCATTGCGATAAGCCCAAGTATAGTTAGCTATAACCTAACCTATTGTAATGTAGTATTGCCATCGAATCTTTGGCTTACCAATATGCCTGGCCAGGTAAGCAGCATACAACTGGATGCTGGTGATGGAATAGGATACCGCACAGTTAATTTTGACACGCAAATAAGCCTGAATTATGCCGACACCGGATGGAAACATTGGGTGTTTCGGGTAACTTTATCCAACAGCCAGCAGTTGTATTCTCACTGTAAAATCTATTTCAATAATATTAGCAATATGGCTGGTAGTAATGGTGTGTCTGCAAGAACAACTATTGATAGAACTAAGCTTATCACTGCAACCGAACCGTATGATGGCCTGTTTGGCGTTGTTCGTCTTGCAATAAGCTACCATGATGTTAATGACAAAGTGTTGAGGAAACCATTGATTATTGCCGAAGGATTTGATCCCGGGCATATAACAAAACCAGAGGAACCTGAGGGAGAAAATACTTTTGTTGACTTTATGAGATCAATTGTGAATAGTAATAGTACTGCACTGCAAAATCTTATCTCAGGGTCCCCCAGTTCTTATGACGTAATATATGTAAACTGGGATAAAGGCACGGATGATTTGCATAGAAATGAACTTGTTTTGGAGCAGGTATTAAGATGGGTAAATGCCAATAAACAACCCCTAAATGGGGTTAGGCAACCCAACGTAGTTCTCGGAAGTAGCATGGGCGGCGTGATAGCTCGTATGGCACTTGGGCGCATGGATAGGGGTGGCGGTACTAACGGGGCCGGAGGCTTTGCGGCACATGAAACAAGCTTATTTGTAAGTCTTGATGCACCGCATCAAGGCGCTAATGTTCCGCTTGGTTACCAGGCATTGGCAAGGCATGCTTCAAAATTGTACATCAAGACCGGGCCGTTAGCTGGTCTCGTTGAAATTGTACAATTTATCCGGGGCGGAGTGAGCCCTTTGGCGGCGGGCTTTTTGGCTGATCGGCCTGCATCGAAGCAATTACTCAATCAAAGGATAGACTTTTTTTATAACTCAAGTAATTCTGCAAACCAACAATTTTTACAGGAGTTGCGCACACAATGGGCTTACCCGCTTAATATTCGCAACGTTGCTATTAGCGATGGTAGCGAATGTACCGTTGATCAGGAATTTGCTCCAGGAGCAAACCTGCTATATCACTACCGGTCAACAAAAACCCGTTTTATTGGCGACCTTGTTTTGATGGCGGCGGGATTGGGTATAAGTGGCTTAACAGGAAATTTTACGTCAACACTGCCGCTTACTATTCCGGGTAGTAGTAAATTTGAGTTAACACTTGATGTAAGAGCCCTTGCAAATGGTGGTGGTAACCAGGTATATTATGGAAATATTAAAATAACGAAAAAAGTTCTTTGGCTACTTCCGGTTAGCATTAATATAGCAAATAAAACATAC
Source organism: Ferruginibacter sp. (assembly GCA_025352625.1). Taxonomy (GTDB): domain Bacteria; phylum Bacteroidota; class Bacteroidia; order Chitinophagales; family Chitinophagaceae; genus Ferruginibacter. Next base: position 16,584 of record JANXSR010000436.1, on the reverse strand, counting down.
AATGCTCCTGCTGGGTTGTTGCCTTTTGATACTTATCCTGGCGGTTTTTACACTCTTTATTTGGGGAACCAGCCAGGATCAGTTTCGCAAGACTGGATGTTTAATTATGATAATAGTTTTGCCATACAAAGACGTTTTATGTTTGTACCGACCACATCGGCATTAGATATTGGTAGCGGTAGTACAACGCTTACAAGCACAAACTATCTTGCAAAATATATTGGTGCAACACCGCCTTTGGCGCCTTTTAAAACTCCCTTTGCAAATTTTACGACAGCCTTTAATATGCCTCCAATAACGATATGGAGCAGTTCACCGACCGGGCAAATAATATGGCAATTTACTACAAATGGTAACCAACAACACGAAGGTTTATCAGTAAGAAGCGCAAACTGGCTTGCTGATGAATTAAATAATGTTATCACCACTAGAACTGATTGTTCTGTCTATTGTAGCACACCGATTATCACGGGTAAAAATATTATTTGCAATTCGGAAACTTTTGGCAATTCATTAGGTGCGGTGGTAAACTGGAGCGTATCTCCCCAAAATATTGTAACATCGCCTAACCCATCAACCGGACCTTCCACAACATTGACACGAATTTCAAATGGCATTGTCACATTAACGGCAACTTTACTTACAAATTCCTGTGGAGCAATCCAATTTTCTAAAGTAATAACCGTGGGTGCATTAGGGGCTAACATTGTCTCCCAGCAAGGAACCTGTAGCAGCGGTTTTCAAAGTTGGACGCTGACTGCCGCAGCGGGCAATGGCACCAACTGGCTTTGGAGTGTCGGCACATTGAATCCTAATAGCCAGATTAATATCTATAGTCCTAATAGCTCTGCAACAAACATTGGCGTAAAAGGTGGAGGATCTGTAAGGCTTAACTACACTAATTTATGTGGTATTGCAAGCGTTGATGGAGTAACTGTTTATAGCACTTGCCCGCCTTCGTTTTTGGTGGCGCCAAACCCAGCACAAAGTGACGTTACTATTAGCGCAGACAATTCAAGTTCCAGCACCGCTGCTGCGAGAACCTCATCTGCCGGTTTAATTTATAAAATCAAAATAACAGACAGGTTAGGTACAATCAGACAATCCTTTGATTATAAAACCCCTATTCAATCGGTTAAGATATCAGTCAAAGGTTTAGAAAAAGGTGTCTATTCCATTTCAATATATGATGGTACAAACTGGGGTACACAAAAATTAGAAGTACAGTAGTTTCAAACAATCATAATTGTTCCAAGCATTCTGTTATCAGTTGTTTACAATTTTACAAAGCGGTTGATTCCGTTCAACCACTTTGTTGTTTGTTGTAGGGTAACGCAATAAAGTATCTTTGTACACTTAAAATTTATTTATGCAACAACCATTTACTTACAAAAGACTATTGCAATATTTTTTACAAGGCGTATTGATACTGGCACCTATTGCTATTACTTTTTGGGCAATTGCTGCTGTATTTGGTTTTATAGATGGTATTTTGCCCAATATTGTTCACAGCATTTTTCCTTCGTTGATGGAAGACGGACAGGGCCATGTAAGAAGTATACCTGGTGTTGGTTTTGTTGTTGTTATTTCGTTGGTACTGCTCGTTGGCTATGTTTCTTCTTCTTTTATTTTTACAAAAATTGTAGAGGGGTTTGATAAGGTGCTGGAAAAAACGCCGGGTATAAAATTTATATACTCAACACTTAAAGATTTTTTTGAGGCTTTTGCCGGTGAGAAAAAAAAATTTACCAACAACGTATTAGCCAATGTAGACGACAATGATGTATGGCGCCTTGGTTTTATTACACGGGATGATATGACAGAATTTGGGTTTAAGGATTATGTGGCTGTATATGTCCCTATGTCCTATTCTGTGGCGGGTAATGTGTATATCATTCCTAAAAACAGGGTAAAACCTATCACTAACATTAGTGCAGCACAAACTATGAAATTTGCTGTTAGCGGAGGTGTTACAGATGTAATTGAGCCCATGGTGTAATTCAATATATTTTTTTGCACCCCTGCCCCTGTAAAATTTTTACTAAATGAAACGAGCGGTATTAACCATTTTATTTGTTTTGGCAGCTACAAAATGTTTTTGCTGGGGGTTTTATGCGCATCAGAAAATAAATTATTACGCAACATTTTTATTGCCACCTCAAATGATGGTGTTGTACAAATCTAATATTGCTTTTATAAGTGAACATGCAGTAGATCCTGATAAACGTCGCTATGCTGTTGCGGATGAAGGTGCCAGGCATTATATAGATATTGATCATTACGGGGTATATCCTTACACCAATTTACCCCATAAATGGAAAGAAGCAGTTGGCAGATTTGGTGAAGATTCTTTAAAGGAATATGGAATAGTTCCATGGCATATCCAGGTAATGCTAGGCAGATTAACTGCTGCTTTTAAAGAAAAAAATTTCACTAAAATAATGAAGACCAGTGCAGAACTAGGCCATTATATTGCAGACTCACATGTGCCCCTGCATGCTAACAGTAATCACAATGGACAATACACCAATCAAAAAGGAATACATGGTTTTTGGGAAAGCAGGGTGCCCGAATTGTTGGCTGAAAAACACTGGGATTTTTTTATTGGCCAAGCTGCATACATTGCGAATCCCTTGGATTTTACCTGGGCAAGAGTATTAGAAAGTGCTAAAGCAGCCGATTCAGTTTTGCATATTGAAAAGGAGCTCACCAAACAATTTGCTACAGATAAAAAATATGCTTTTGAAAATCGCAACGGTGTATTGATAAGACAATACTCTACTGCCTTTACAATTGCCTTTGATAAAAAAATGGAAGGCATGATAGAAAGAAGAATGCGCCAGTCAATTTTTGCAGTGGCTTGTTTTTGGTACACGGCATGGGTAAACGCAGGGCAGCCTGATTTGAAAAGCGTGTCAAAACAACAGTTTTCAGCAACGGATGCCAAAGAATTTGAGGAATTAAATTCCCAATGGCAATCAGGTGGTAAAATGCTTGGTAAGCAGGAAGAATAAATTCAAACACTACACTTTTTTTCAGATACAACAAATAAATTTTTCTTCCTTATCCATTTGTTATTTTTGCAAAAATTATTTTAGCATAGTAGTCAAATTTGCCTTTAAGGAGAAAGGAGTTGTATGGTACACAATTTTAATGCAGGCCCATCTATATTACCAAAAGAAGTTTTTCAACAGGCGTCAGAGGCGGTTTTGAATTATCAAAACAGTGGATTGTCCATTTTAGAAATTGGTCACCGTACGCCAACATTCCAGGCTATCATGGATGAGGCAAGAGATTTAGTAAAGGAATTAATGCAGCTGGATGCGGATCGTGAAGTGCTTTTTTTACATGGAGGCGCCTCTACGCAGTTTATGCAGGTGCCTATGAATTTACTGGATGATAAAGAAACCGCGGCATATGCAGATACAGGAGTTTGGGGAATTAAGGCCATTAAAGAAGCAAAGTTATTTGGCAAAGTAGAAGTGGTTTGTAGCGGCAAAGAAAGCAATTACACCATAATACCGAAGGATTTTGCAGTGCCTAATGATGCCAAATATTTTCACATCACCACCAACAATACTATTTACGGAAGCCAGTGGCAAAAAATTCCTAAAACAAGTATTCCGTTAGTGGGCGATATGAGCAGTGATATTTTTAGCCGCGTAATTGATTTTAATGCCTTTGATCTTATCTACGCAGGCGCTCAAAAAAACATGGGTCCCGCAGGTGTGAATTTATTGGTGGTTAATAAAAATATTTTAGGTAAAATCAAACGGCCCATCCCTACAATAATGGATTACCGTAATCACATCAAAGAAGGTAGCATGTTAAATACGCCGCCTGTTTTTGCTGTGTTTGTTTGTATGTTAACGCTGCGGTGGCTAAAAGCATTGGGTGGAGTTGCAGCAATAGAAAAATTAAATGATGCTAAAGCAGCATTGTTATACGAAGAAATTGACAGTAACCCATTGTTTATTGGAACAGTAACAAAAGAAGACAGAAGCAAAATGAATGTTTGTTTTGTAATGAAAGATACTTCATTGGAAGAAGCCTTTTTGGCTTTTACCAAACAGAAAGGAATAGTTGGTATTAAAGGACACCGGCTGGTAGGTGGTTTTAGGGCGTCGTTATACAATGCACTACCTATTAGCAGTGTGGAGGTGTTGGTTCAGGCAATGAACGAATTTGCACAATCAAATAGATAAAAATTTACTAAAACTTACGAAAGATAATTGTAGAATATGATCAGTATCAAGCCCTTTAAAGCCCTAAGACCCCAGGCGCAACATGCAAAACAAGTTGCCAGCCGCCCTTATGATGTATTAAATAGCAAAGAAGCAAAAATAGAAGCACAGGGTAACCCTATTAGTTTTTTGCACATCACTAAAAGTGAAATTGATTTACCTGATAATACAGACAGTCATTCTCAACAGGTATATGATAAAGCAAAGGATAACCTTGATGCATTTATAAGTCGTAATATTTTGTTTAGAGAAAGTAAGCCCTGCTACTATATTTACCAGTTGATAATGAATGGCAAATATCAAACGGGATTGGTTTGCGGTAGTAGTGTTGACGACTATGAAAAAGACCGTATCAAAAAACATGAGTTTACACGACCAGAAAAAGAACAGGACAGAATTAATCACATTAAAACAACAGGCGCACAAACAGGAAATGTTTTTTTAGCCTACAGAAATGTGGATGAGATTGATAAAATCATCCACGACTGGAAAGCAGATAAAAACCCGGTATACGATTTATTGGCTGATGACCAGATACAGCATACCATCTGGATCATAAATGATGATAAAACCATTGAGAAAATATCTTCTATTTTTGAAACACAGGTACCGGCTACTTATATTGCTGATGGACATCACAGGGCAGCATCTGCAGCCAAGGTGCGTACAGCCCTGGGGAGTAAGGTAACTGAAGACGCTGATATCTTTTTAACAACTTTATTTCCTGCTAATCAGTTGCTGATTATGGATTATAACAGGGTTGTAAAAGATTTAAATGGTTTAAGTGTAGATGAATTATTGGCGAAGGTAGCAGAGAAATTTGCAATAGAAAAAATTGAAAAGGCTTTTTCTCCGGCAGCATTACATCAGTTTGGTTTGTATGCCAACAACCAATGGTATAAATTAACCGCAAAAGAAAACACCTACACAACAGACCCTATTGGTATTTTAGACGTTACTATTTTACAGGATAATTTTTTAGATCCGATCCTGAATATAAAAGACCAGCGTACAGATGTGCGGATAGATTTTGTTGGTGGTATACGTGGCCTTGGTGAACTGGAAAAAAGAGTTGATAGTGGAGAGATGGCCATAGCAATTAGTTTGCATCCGGTAACCATTCAACAGTTATTTGACATTGCCGATAGTGGCAATGTAATGCCACCTAAAAGCACCTGGTTTGAACCAAAGTTGAGGGATGGCTTGCTTACAAATCTGATATACGATTCGGCTGATTCATACAATGGCCAATAATTGCCTGTAGCTGGCTATGTGGGCGAATTAAAAAGTATAATCCTTTGATATCTTTTTATGACGATTTGTTAATCCTGGCAATTGAGAATATTACCAGGTTACGATTGTAATTATTTCATTGTATTTTTAAGACATGAAATCAATAAAACCGATCCTTTTATTAACGATTTTTTTCCTTTGTTTGCAAAAGGGTTTTGGGCAATCTGCTGCCGAATTACACACTACTGCCCGCACGTTTATGCAACAGGGAGATTATGCCAATGCAGTACTTGTATTAAACAGGGCAACTCAGCTGGCACCCCAAAATATAGAAATATCAAAAGATCTGGCTATGGGGTATTATTTACAAAGAGATAATAACAAAGCGCTGGAAGTAATTAAGCCATTGCTCGACAGGGAAGATGCGGATGACCAATGCTACCAGATTGCTGGTAATATTTACCAGCAATTAGACCTTTCAAAAGAATGCGATAAATTATACCGTAAGGGAATAAAAAGGTTTCCGGAAAGTGGCCCTCTCTATAATGAATTGGGGGTATTGTTATTTGACCAAAAAGATATTTCTGCCATTACACAATGGGAAAAAGGAATAGAGGTAGATCCTAATTATTCTAAAAACTATTATAATGCCTGTAAGTATTATAATTCTATAACCAATAAGGTATGGAGCATATTGTATGGAGAAATATTTGTAAATATGGAGCCGCTGAATGCAAGAGCCCCGGAAATAAAAACTATTTTATTAGAAAGTTATAAAAAGCTCTTTACCGACACAGAAATTGCTAAAGACAGTAAAGACAATCTATTCGCTATTGCTTTTATTGAAACAATGAATAAGCAAAGTAGTGTTGCTGCATCAGGCATAAATCCTGAATCAATTACCATGATAAGAACCCGTTTTATTTTAGACTGGTTTCAAGATAATGCAGCTAAATTTCCTTTTCAGTTATTTGATTTGCAAAAGCAATTATTACAGGACGGAATTTTTGATGCCTATAACCAATGGATTTTTGGTTCTGTTCAAAACCTTGCTGCTTACCAAAACTGGACTGTTACCCATTCAACAGATTACAACGATTTTAATCGTTTTCAAAAAGGCCGCATTTTTAAATTGCCCGCTGCTCAATATTACAGATATTGAAATTAAAAAAACTTATCGGTCAACAACAAATGCTTTTTGCATTTTAATTACCTGTACAAGTAAACAGGATGATTAATTTTATTTAACTTAGTTTACTATTAAATTAAAGTTATGGACGAACAACGGGATGAACAGCTTTGGCAAAAGGCAAAGAAAAGAGCAGACTTTCAACGCAGCCTTGCAGCCTACTTTGTGGTAAATGCTTTTTTGTGGCTTATCTGGTGGTTTACTGCAGGTAGCAGAGGATACAATAGGGAAACTCCATGGCCAATTTGGAGTATGCTTGGTTGGGGTATAGGTCTGCTTTTTCAATACCTGAATGCCTATGGAGGTTCAAAAAAGGACCTTGTGGAGAAGGAGTACGAAAAGCTAAAAAATAAGAGCTGAATATTTGTTGTTTTGTGTATAGTTAACGATTGCTTATATGAACGAACAGTCAAGAATATTTGATTTTTTGCAATACCAGTTAGATACTTTTCCAAAGCCGGATATGTTTGCAGGAAAAGAAAATGGGGAATGGAAGTTATACAGTACTGCCGATGTAAAAACGCTGGTTGACCAATTAAGCATTGGTTTATTAAGCCTTGGAATTGGCGGCCATGATATGACGATAGAAAACCAGGACAAGATTGCATTAATTAGTAAAAACAGACCCGAATGGCTGATACTGGACCTTGCCTGCCAACAAATTGGAGCCATACTTTGTCCGGTTTACCCAACAACAAACGTAAATGAGCTTGAATTTATTTTTAATGATGCTACCGTAAAACTTGCTTTTATAAGTGGCGAAGAAATTTTATCAAAAGTTAGCAGTATACGAAACAGGGTACCCACTTTACAAAATATTTATAGTTTTGATGAGCTTGCCAATGTTGATCGCTGGCAAAAAATACTTGCTTTGCCATCAGCTGAAGATATGTTTTCTTTAGAAAAAATAAAGGAATCTATAATAGCACTGCATTGTGCCACCATTATTTATACTTCCGGTACAACAGGCACCCCAAAGGGAGTTATGCTTAGTCATCGAAACATAGTAAGCAATGTGATCAATTCAAAAAAAACATTTCCTTTTGAAGATAATATTACTGCAAGATCACTGAGTTTTTTACCACTCAATCATATTTTTGAGCGGATGGTTTCTTATATCTATATCACCAGTGGGATTTCAATTTATTATGCCGAAAGCCTTGATACCATTGCCGAGAACTTAAAAGAAGTGAAGCCCAATTTATTTTGTACTGTTCCCCGCTTGTTGGAAAAAGTATATGAAAAAATAATCTCAAAAGGTGCAGAACTTACCGGGATAAAACGAAAATTATTTGACTGGGCAGTAGAACTTGGTAATGAGTTCGATAACCGAAAAAGTAAGAGCATTTGGTATAACATGCAACTGGCCCTGGCCAATAAACTTATATTTAGTAAATGGAGAGAAGGTCTTGGAAATAAGGTGGATTTTATTGTTACAGGTGGTGCTGCTTGCCAGGTAAGGTTAATAAGGATTTTTACAGCAGCAAAAATTCCTATTTATGAAGGCTATGGCCCAACAGAAAATAGTCCGGTAATAAGTGTAAATTGTAAATATAACGACGGTACTAAATTTGGAACCGTTGGACCGATATTGCAAGGGCAAGAAGTTAAGCTGGAAGCAGATGGAGAAATATGTGTGAAGGGACCAAGTGTAATGATGGGATATTATAAGCGGCCGGATTTAACAGCCGAAACTATTATTGACGGTTGGTTGCATACGGGCGATATCGGCGTATTTGAAGACGGCAAATTTTTAAAAATCACCGATCGTAAAAAAGAACTGTTTAAAACAAGTGGTGGAAAGTATGTGGCTCCACAACCAATAGAAAATAAGATGAAAGAATCACCATTTGTAGAACAGATGATGATAGTTGGTGCTGAACAGAAATTTGTGGGGGCATTAATTGTACCATCAATGCTTAATTTAAAAGAGTGGATGAGGCAAAAAGAAATTCTTTTTACTACCAATGAAGATGCCATTCACCATCCTAAAGTGCTTGAATTGTATCGCCAGTTAATCAATAGTTTTAATGAATTTTTTAACCATGTAGAACAGGTAAAACGATTTGAGTTATTACCTGATGAGTGGACGATTGACAGCGGTGAACTTACACCTACACTTAAGTTGAAACGCAAGGTTATTATGGAAAAATACAAAGCAGCAATTGATAGAATATACCAGTAGACAAGACTAGTAAGAGATTTATTAAAACCAGCCTGAAGTTTTCTTTTTACTTCTGCCTCCCATGCCAAGCGCCCCCAATAATGATCTAACAATTGTGTTACCGGCTGTACGTGCCATGCTTTTTACAACAGTATTATTCGCCAGCTTTTCAAAAGTCGATTCTTCCTCTTTTGCCGGCTTTTTATTTTCTGTTTCCTGTTGTGTTTTTTCTGCTGCCTCCTGTAATTTTGCAGTTAATATTTCATAAGCACTTTCGCTGTCAATTACCTGGTTGTATTTTGCGGCAAGTTTAGATTTGCTTACAATGCTATCAATTTCTACGTCAGTTAATACATCCATCCTGCTTCTTGGTGAACATAACATAACGTGAGCCAGCGGTGTGGGAATTCCTTTTTCATTCAACATCGTAACCAATGCTTCGCCAATTCCCAATTGGGTTATCAAATCCTCTGTTTTGTAAAAAGTTGTTTCAGGATAATTCTCTGCTGTTTGCTTAATCACTTTTCTATCCGCAGCTGTAAAAGCTCGTAAAGCGTGTTGCACTTTTAAACCTAATTGTGCTAAAACGCTTGCAGGTACATCCATGGGGTTTTGGGTACAAAAGAAAATACCAACGCCTTTGGACCTGATTAATTTTACGATAGTTTCAATTTGTTGTAATAACGCTTCGCTAGCTTCCTGAAAAATAAGATGAGCCTCATCAATAAACAACACCAGTTTTGGTTTATCCAAATCTCCTTCTTCCGGGCAGGTAGCATACAACTCTGCCAGCATTTGCAGCATAAAGGTTGAAAATAATTTCGGTCTGTCTTGTAAATCAGTTACTCTTAATACATGGATTAAACCGCGGCCTTTATCATCAATACGCATCAAATCTTCTACTTCAAAACTTTTTTCGCCAAAAAAAATATCGGCTCCCTGCTGTTGTAGTTCTATCACTTTTCTTAAAATAGTACCGGTGCTTGTAGTAGAAATTTTACCATAGGTTTTCTCAAGTTCAACTTTCCCCTCGTCGCCAATGTATTGTAAAACTTTAATGAAATCTTTCAGGTCTAATAATGGTAGTTTTGAATCGTCGCAATACTTAAATATCATTGCTACTACGCCACCTTGGGTATCATTCAATCCTAAAATTTTTGTTAATAAAACAGGCCCAAATTCGCTTACTGTGGCTTTTAGCCTAACACCTTTCTGATCGCTTAAAGTCATTAATTCAGCCGTAAATTGTTCCGGCTTATACTCCATATTTATTTTTTGATAACGGTCGGTAACTTTATCATTAACAGAGCCCATTGCAGCAATACCACTTAAATCTCCTTTTATATCCATTAACAAAACAGGTACACTTGCATCACTCAAAAACTCACTGATCATTTGGAGTGTTTTGGTTTTACCCGTACCCGTGGCACCGGCAATAAGTCCATGGCGGTTCATCGTTTTTAAGGGAAGATAAATTCCTGCCTCTGCTACTACTTCTCCATCTAAAACGGCTGCTCCAATTTTTACACTTTCTCCTTTAAAAGTGTAACCATCTTTAATTGCCTGTATAAATTCATCTTTTTTTGCCATGGTAAAAGTTTTAGGAAAGATACAAATGGTGCTGGAATTGTAGCTAATCTTTTTTTATAAATAACATAATCAAAACAAGGATGAATTAGTGCATTGGTTTACCGGTTATCAATTATTTATATAGAAGTAACTACTATGTCAATAACATCCTAAATTTGGCATTCAATTAAAACAAATATGAAAAAAAGAATCTTTTACCTTTTTCTGATGGGCACTGCTATTTCGGCCAAAGCACAAAAAGTAGCTTACACGGAATACAATTTAAAAAATGGATTGCATGTTATTTTGCATCAGGATAAAACTGCACCAGTGGTGGCAGTATCGGTGATGTACCACGTTGGAAGTAAAGATGAACAAATAAACAGAACAGGCTTTGCTCATTTTTTTGAACATTTGCTATTTGAAGGAAGCGACAACATCAAGCGGGGAGAATTTATGAAAATAGTGAGCAGTAATGGCGGACAAAACAATGCCAATACCACCCAGGATAGGACTTTTTATTACGAAGTATTTCCATCTAACCAATTGGCTACCGGTATTTGGTTAGAAAGTGAACGCATGTTGCACCCGGTAATAAATGAAGTGGGCGTAAAAACACAAAATGAAGTAGTAAAGGAAGAAAAAAGATTACGGGTCGATAACCAGCCATATGGTAATTTCTTAAGCGAAATAATGAAACGTTTGTTTACCAAACATCCTTATAATTGGGTGCCTATTGGAAGCATGGCAGATCTTGATGCCGCCACGCTGGATGAATTTAAGGCCTTTAATAAAAAATATTACACACCTGTTAATTCGGTGCTGGTAATTGCGGGTGATATTGATATTGCAAAAACAAAAACATTGGTGGAGAATTATTTTGCGGATGTTCCATCAGGAATACCTGTTACTAAAATTATTGCAAAAGAAGACCCCATTACAAAAGAAATGATTGATACGGCATATGACAACAATATACAGATACCAGCAATTTTAGCAGCTTACAGGGTTCCGGGAGAAACCAGTAAAGAATCAAAAGCACTTGAAATGGCATCTGCTGTTTTAAGCCAGGGAAACAGCAGCCGCATGTTTAAAAAAATGGTAGATGAAAAAAAGAACTCTCTCCAGGTTGGCTCCTTTAATTATTCATTGGAAGATTATGGTGCTTATATAACCTATGCATTACCCAATAATGATACACCGTTGGATACGTTATTAAAAGATATGGATGAAGAAGTAGTTAAATTACAAACTAACCTGATATCGGAAGCTGAATTTACCAAATTACAAAACCAGTTTGAAAATGATTTTATTGGAAAAAACAGTAAAATGTTGGGCGTTGCAGAAAATCTTGCTAATGGTTATACTTTTTATAAAAATACTAATAACATCAATACCGAACTGGAAGAAATAAGAAAAATAACCCGTCAGGATATTCAGGATGTAGCAAAAAAATACCTGAATAAAAATCAACGGGTAGTTTTATACTATCTCCCTAAAAAATAGCCGGGTATTTTTTCTCACAATCTTTAGTACATCGAATAAAATATATTAAATGAAAAAAATAATTATAGTTGCATTGAGTGTTGTTTTTGTACAACATGTTTTTGCACAAATAAAAATTGACAGATCAAAAAAACCTTTAGCCGGTGCGGCCCCTGTAATTTCAATAAAAGATCCTGCACAGTTTACTTTGCCAAATGGTATGACAATACTGGTAGTTGAAAATCACAAACTTCCAAAAATTAGCGCCTCCTTAAATATTGATGCAGGCCCCATTATGGAAGGTAAAAAAGCAGGTCTTGTAGATTTAATGGGACAAATGTTAGGTGAAGGAACCACCACATTACCGAAAGATAAATTTGACGAAGCTGTTGATATGATTGGTGCGGAAGTAAATCTTTATGCCAGTGGAGGTGCTGCTAGTGCCTTAACAAGGTACTTCGAAAAAGCTTTTAATTTAATGGCTGATGGCATAAAGAACCCTGCTTTCCCGGCAGAATCATTCGACAAATTAAAATCTATGACCCTTACCGGTTTGAAGGCCAATGAAAAAAGTGCACCTGCAATTGCAGCAAGGGTAAACAGTGCTTTAAGCTTTGGTAAACAAACTGCTCAAGGCGAATTTACAACTGAAGAAACAGTAAAAGCACTTACGCTAAATGATGTGAAAGATGCTTACAAAAACTACATTACACCTTCTCGGTCTTATTTAACTTTTGTTGGCGACATTACCCCGGAACAGGCTAAAATTCTGGCAACAAAAGCATTTGGTAACTGGGCAGGAAAAAAATTAACCCTGCCTGCATTTCCACTTGTTACAAATCCGGCGAAAACGGAAATTGATTTTGTAGATGTACCAACTGCCGTTCAAGGAGAATTAAATATTGGTAACCTGATAAATAATCCCATGAATAATAAAGATTATCATGCCTTATTGCTGGCAAATCAAATATTGGGAGGCGGTGCTGAAAGTAAATTATTTATGAACCTCAGGGAAAAACATGGCTTTACCTATGGCAGTTATTCAAGGGTTGGCAGTGGCCGTTTTCAAAGTCTTTTTACGGCAAGTGCAGCAGTACGTTCTGATAAAGTAGACAGTGCCGCCGCCGAAATATTTAAGGAAATATTAAATATGCGAGATGGAAAAATAACGCAGGAAGAACTGGATAATGCCAAAGCAAAATACAATGGTTCTTTTGCCTTAGGCATGGAAGATCCTGCACGTACTGCTACGTATGCTTCCAATATTTTAATTAATAATTTACCAAAGGACTTTTACAGAACTTATTTGCAAAAAATAAATAGCATAAGTTTAAATGATTTGAAAAATGTTTCTAAAACATACTTCAATGAAGGCAACTCAAGAATAGTTATTGTTGGTAATGGTGCTGTTATTTTACCAAAGTTAATGCGGCTGGGTTACCCCATAAAAAAATACGATCGTTATGCAGATGCTGTTATTGAAAAACCAAATGATGTTAAGGTTGGCGAAACAGCTAAAACAACCAATAATATTTCTGTTTATGAAATAATAGAAAGTTATTTAAAGGCAATTGGTGGTAAAGAAGAAATAAAAAAAATCAATACTATTGCTTCAACTATAGGGCTGGAAATGATGGGCAGAACCTTTGCAGGCACTGACAAACGTATGAATCCTAATAAACAATTTACAGAGTTAAAGATGGGTACTGTAACAGTGATGAAACAGGTATTTGATGGCGGCAAAGGATTTCAGCAACAAGGGCCGCAAAAAAAAGAGATGACTGAAGAGGAAATTAAAACAGCGCTTGATGAAAAAGGTGTAATCCCTCAATTGTACTATGTTAGTAATGCTGAATATAAAACAGATTATCTCGGCATAGGAAAAGTGAATGACGAAGAAACTTATCGTATGAAAGTATTAATGCCAAGTGGTAAATTATCTATCCAGGAATATTCAATAAAAACAGGATTGTTGCTTAAAGAAGAAAATACTTCAAAAAATGCGGATCAGGATGTAGTGGAAACAATTGAATATAAAGAGTATAAAAAAGTTGGTAATATTTTGCTACCCTTTGAAATTACAAGAACTGCGGGAGGGCAGGAATTTACTATTAAATATGCTGATATTAAATTGAATGAAGGGGTAACAGACGCTGACTTTAAATAAATAACGGATATTTAAAACAGCAAATAAAAAGAGCGGCTTATTATAAGCCGCTCTTTTTATTTGCTGTTATTACTGAATCGATTCCGGTAAACTTACTTAAAACTATATTTGCACTGTGCAATTCGAAAAAATTATAGGTCAAAAAGAAACGAAGGAACAATTGGTGCAAATGGTACAACACAACAGGTTGAGCCATGCATTGTTATTTTTAGGCAAGGAGGGTAGCGGAGCCTTATCGCTGGCAATGGCCTTTGCACAATACATCGTTTGCGAAAAGGTAAATGGTAAAAAAACTGCCGCATCAGAACCTTCTTTATTTGGAGAAACTTCGCTTATAGGGGAAGAGCTATCAGTTATAAATGATTCCTGTGGACTTTGTTCAGCCTGCATTAAAGCCAACCAGCTAATGCATCCTGATATTCATTACAGTTATCCTGTTATCTCAAAAAAATCGGGGGAAAAACCAATCAGTACCGATTTTATTTCTGAATGGAGGGAGTTTTTTTCAATACACCCTTACGGCAATGTGTACGATTGGTTACAATTTATACATGCAGAAAACAAGCAGGGAAATATTACTGCGGAGGAATGCAATGATATTAACCGAAAAATAAGCCTGAAGAGTTTTGAGAGTGAGTATAAAATTCTGATAATCTGGATGCCTGAGTATCTAACAAAAAATGGCAATAAGTTATTAAAGTTAATAGAAGAACCACCTCCTAATACGCTATTTATACTGGTAGCAGAAAATGAAGGCCCTGTTTTACCAACTATTTTATCAAGAACACAGTTGGTGAAAATTCCATTACTCACCAACATCGAAATAGAAGCGGCATTAGAAATTGCAAGTGGAGTAAAAATTGAAAAGGCTCAACAAATTGCAGCATTAAGTGAAGGTAATTACCGGGAAGCTTTACAATTATTACAAAATGTAGAAGATGATTGGCAGTTGATACTGAGGGAATGGCTTAACATGTTAGTAAAAAAGAACCTGGCTGGCCAGGTAAAATGGATTGACGACATAAGTAAGCAAGGAAGAGAAAAACAGAAGCAGTTTCTGAAATACTTTACTCATTTATTGGAACAGGCAATTCGTTTAAAAAGCATACCCTCCCTTATAAAAAACGCTGAAACAGCTAATAGTGAACAGGATTTTGCACTTCGTCTTAATAAATTATGCAGTATACCTCAACAGGAGGCTATTATTAATGAGTTGGATAAAGCGAGCTACTATGTAGAACGCAATGCCAACGGTAAAATGCTGTTTCATGCCCTCTCCATTAAGTTGTATCATATTATTAGTAACAATTCGTTAATTTTGGTTAATTGAGGAAATTGACCAGAGGTTTGGAGTTTGGAGACAGAACTTATTTATTAAAAATCTTTCTCCGCTGTAGTTAACATTGTATGTCGATGCCCCATCATTTTGGGATACTTTTTTTAGTTATACGAAGCCTTAAATTGCCTACTGCACCAGTACTATTTCACACCAGGTAAATAAGGCCGTTCAATATATAACTGTAGTACAAGAGTGCGACGCCAATGAAGCCTGATAGCTATTCTCCTGCCTGGTACAAAAAATCCTTTACTTAACATTATTCATTTTTTAATTACTCAGTATATGGGATGTGGAAGTTGCGGTTCAGGTAAAGACGGAGCACCGGGTGGTTGCCAGAGCCATGGCAGTTGCAGTAGTGGCAGTTGTAATAGAATGAATGTGCATGATTGGCTTGCAAACCTTCCTTTTAGCGATCCTGAAAGTGGTTGTAGAATTGTAGAAATAAGTTTTAATAAGGGCAGCCGTAAGGATTATTTTAAAAATACCACCACTCATTTTTTTGAAAAAGGGGATATGGTTGCTTTGGAAGGTGTTAGCGGATTTGATATTGGTAGCGTCAACCTCACAGGAGAGCTGGTTCGGCTACAACTAAAGAAAAATAATATCAAGGAGGATAGTGCAGACATAAAGAAAATCTTACGTCGTGCCAATGAAACCGATATCAATAAGTGGAAGGAAACCAAGGCTAGAGAAAAAGAAGTAATGATCCGTAGCCGTGCTATTGCAAGGCAATTAAATTTGGAAATGAAGGTTGCTGAAGTTGAAATACAGGCAGACGGTCGTAAAGCTACTTTTTTTTATATTGCAGATGACAGGGTTGATTTTCGAGAATTAATAAAGATATATGCCGGTGAGTTTAAGGTAAAGGTAGAAATGAAGCAGATTGGTGCCAGGCAGGAAGCAGGTAAGGTAGGTGGCATAGGCAGTTGCGGCAGGGAATTGTGTTGCAGTACCTGGCTAACAGATTTTAAAAGTGTAAATACCAATGCGGCCCGTTACCAAAATTTAAGCATCAACCAAACCAAGTTAAGCGGACAATGTGGACGATTAAAATGTTGCCTGTTATCCTGTTGTTGATTTTGATTACCCCTGCCCTGTGGTTGCCTTTGCTGCTGTGGGCCCCGTTCCATATCTCGTCTTTTACGGCTGGTTTTCTCTAAGCTTTTTAAACTTATTTGCCCAACAACATCCGCA
>JANXSR010000433.1 GCA_025352625.1 Ferruginibacter sp. | reverse complement strand
CGATTTTGATGGAGACGATCGGATTGTCGATTCCTATATCAAACGTTTACGTCAGAAGCTTTGTAATAACGATCGTTTTGAAAAATCACAATTTATCCATACATAGGGAAAAGTTGCATTCATACGCATTGCAGTTAACATACGTAAGTTCATGGGATCCTGCTTTGCAAATAAGGCGGCAAAATCAATGGCATCAGGACTATAGGCTGTATCCTTTTCAAAAGCCGCCGGCTTCATCATAAAACTCAGCGGTTGTGTACCGATCATCATTTTACGTCCATCACTGGTAACTACCGAATTAAATATCATCATTGGAATGGCCGCAGTTTTTTCATCCGTGAAGTAATTTTTTAATTGCTTGTTCAGTATCCGTCCTGAATTATCGTTTAATTTTTCTTCAAAGGCATAACCCCGGTCTTTAATATAGCTGTAAGGGCCAACCGAAAATTTTTGCGCAGGCGAAAATATATCCCTGCTGATCATAGAAGAAAATACAGGGTTCAGCAGATCCTGTGTTATATTATCTGTATAAGAAGATTGATGGAGGTTAATAGCACCCCCCTTTTTTTTATTGTTGTACAATTCTCTGTAATACGCCGCCGACAACATTCCTCCGCTGGCACCACTAATTAAAAAGGTTTGGCGCATAATATCACCATGGGTAATACTATCCAGTTGCTGCAATGTGTTCATAACAAAAGTAGCACTGCGCAAACCACCCCCACTTACATTTATAAAAACTATCACCGGCTTTTCATTAATTTGCCTGCTCTTCCAATTATTTAGTATCTCCAGCATGTTTTTTTTGTCAGCCGCTATATTTGCTGGTTTGCATAATTGTTGTAAAGATTCACGGCTATATTGTGGTCGTTGATTTTTATTGGTGTAATTAATTCCGTAAGCTTTATTGCGGGGGTCAATAATTTCGTTTTGGTATAAAATATCGAGGATAAATACCAATGCAATTACAAATAGCAAACTCCAGCTTTGTAAAAAATAAGTGAGTGCCCCTATTACTGCCACCATTAAAGCAAAGAAAACGATAATGCTGGCAGCAGCCGGTGCCTGAAAAAATTTAATATCCAAAAAAAATCCACCTACAACCAAAAAAATAAAGGCCAGTATAATGCCTACCATTGCGGCAAAGTGGTGACGCTTAAAAATGGTATCTAAAAAATCCTGGTTGTAATGTGTTACGGATCTTGCTTTGCGTAATTTTAGCCTGGTACTAAAAAAGTAACCTACTTTCATTCCAAAGCCATCAGCGTGTTGTTTTTTTGCGGGGTCAAATGAACTTTTAAAATGATCAGGGTTAGATATTACAGGGGTTATTGTCCGTAAAATAGTTCTGTCTACTCCAAAAAAGAAAGCAAAGGAAAAGGCAATCAGCGCTATCAATCCACCCAAAAAACCAAGTACCAACGCTACTTCTTCACCAGTATTTAATAACTCTTTATTGGTGTTGAATTGAATAGATTTAACCAGGTAAAAAGCAAGAAAAGCTAATGGTAACAGGCTGTTGTTGATACAATATTTTAAGAAAGGAGTAGAAGCGGTAGCCAAAAACTTAAAGCGGCGTGTATGAAGTATGAAAGTGGTAATATTCCAGCTCATAAAAAATACTCCCATTGAAATACCAATTGTAGCCGCACTTAGTGCATTTACATTTCCAAGGTATTCAGGCACAAAAAATAATGCATCGGCCCCAAAGCTTTTCATAAAACCGCTATTGATGGTACTGGCCATCATACCCCAGAAAATTAATAATACCTGGTATTTTCTAAAATGTAAAATCAATAACTGAATGGGGAAAGAATAAAAAATATTCTTCAGCAATAGTTTCATGTATATGGACTTTTCTTAAATGTACTACTAATAAAAAGAAGTAACGTTATATACTTGTGTTCTGATACAATATTGATTTTATTTATTTTCTTTTTAAGATAAATAAAATAGCAACTATACACATCAATAGCAACATAGCCACAAACTGGTGCGATACGCCAAAAAATACAAGACGGTCAGCATAAGTGGCATTTAAAACAGTTAATATTCCTAAAACAACCTGTAGTACAACCAACAACAATAGGGAGGTGCGCAACCTGCTGAATAACCTATTCTCCTTTACAAACCTTGATAAGTACCACCAGTAAGCTATTAAAATAAAAAGTAAATAGGCAATACCCCTGTGAATAAAATGGATAGTAATTTTATTTGCTACCAGGTTTTTAAAAAATGGTGACAATTCATTTAATTCAGCAGGTATCATTCTTCCGTTAATATCCGGCCAGGTTGGTGCTGTAATTGCAGCTTTTAATCCTGCCATAAAAGCACCATAAATTAATTGAAAAAATAAAACCATTACAATAACGAGCATTAATTTTTGCAACCCTCCATTGATAATTTTTTTGCGGGGAGCCTCCAGCAAACCCAAAGCAAACCACAAAGTATAACTTAGTAAACCCAGGGCTGCAACAAAGTGTGTGGCCAATTCAACATGGCCCACAAAATATTTTTCAGGAACAAGTCCGCTTTTTACCATTATCCAACCAATGGCTCCCTGTACAGCTCCTAATAAAAATAAGATCACCATTGGCAACACCATTTTTTTGTTGAATTTTTTAGCCGCTAAAAAATAAATAAATCCCGCTAAAAAAACCACTCCCATAAACCTTGCCCACAAACGGTGAAACCACTCCCAGAAAAAAATGCCTTTAAAATCAGCCAGCGAAAAATTTTGGTGTACATATTTAAACTGGTCGGTTACTTTATACCGGTCAAATTCTGCCTGCCAGGCTGCATCATTTAACGGAGGTAATGCTCCCGTAATAGGCTTCCATTCTGTAATTGAAAGGCCTGATTCGGTTAGCCGGGTAATGCCGCCAATCAACACTTGTATTACAATCATGCCTACACCTATCAATAGCCAGAAGGCTACCTGTTTATTATTGCGTTGTTCCAATACATTATCCATAGCGACGCAAATTTAGTACAGCAATAGTTGTATTTACAGAATGAAATAGTTTTTACTTTTTTTAATGGATATTTGTTAAACACATATGCTGCAATCCTATTTACAAAAAGAGTTAATTGAAGCTGGGCTGGATGAGGCTGGCCGAGGTTGTTATGCAGGTCCGGTATTTGCAGCAGCAGTTATTTTACCTGTTGGTTTTAATCACCCGTTGCTAAACGATAGCAAACAATTAAAAGAAAAGGAAAGAGATTTACTAAGGCCAATTATAGAAAAGGAAAGCATTGCTTATGCGGTTGCTGCAGTTGACAATGTTGAAATTGATAACATTAATATACTGCAGGCATCCTATAAAGCCATGCATCTTTCTTTAGATAAATTATCCATTACTCCCCAATTGTTGTTGATTGACGGTAACCGCTTTAAAATCTATAAAAATATTCCACATCGCTGTATTATAAAAGGGGATGGTAAATATGCATCTATTGCAGCAGCCAGTATTTTAGCCAAAACTTACCGTGATGAATATATGCAGCAATTGCACCAGCATTTTCCCCAGTATGGATGGAATCAAAATAAAGGCTACGGCACGGCTATTCACCGAAAAGCCATTTCTATTCATGGTTTATGTGCTTATCACCGCAAAAGTTTTAATATTATTTCTACTGCTGAAGTTGCGGGCTAATGCTATTTTTTTACTGACATTAAACTTTGTTTAATTGTGCCGGTCTGTATATACACAACCGGTTAATAGTTCTTTAAAAAAATAATCTCATTACCCAATCAAAAAAATAACCTTTATTATGAAACTAAAAATTACAGCAGTAGCCATTGTTATGGCATTAGGCATCACTAGTGTAAATGCACAGATCCGTCAAACAGCAAAACATCAGCATCTGCGTATTCAACAAGGTGTTAAAAGTGGAGAGCTGACAAAATCTGAAGCAGCCAATTTACGCAACGATCAAAAAGACATTCGTACGGAGGCAAAAGATGCCAAGGCAGACGGCATTGTAACAAGAGATGAAAGAGTAGCAATTAAGCAAGATCAAAAGCAGGAAAGCCGGAAAATTTTTCGCAAGAAACACAATAACCGGGAAAGAAATTAAGTGGTGATTAAAGCAGGCAGGTTAAAAAGGTACTAGCTTGGCCGGTACCTTTTTTATTATAAGAAGTTTACACAGTAGATTTTTTGAATCTAAGAATATTTATGCAGCCCACTCGCCTATTCCCTGTCTTGTTATTGCCCATTCATCCGTTACACAATCAACAATGGTAGAAGGTATCATACCTCCAGAACCGCCATCAATTACAAAATCTACCAGATCGCCGAATTTTTCATAAATAATTTCAGGATCAGTATAGTCTTTAACCATGTCTCCTGGCAGGGAGGTGCTTAATATCGGATTACCCAGCGCATCCAGAATATGCTGACAAATAATGTTATCGGGTACACGTAAACCGATGGTGCTTTTTTTGCTTTGCAAAATTTTAGGTACCTGTTTGCTGGCAGGCAAAATAAAAGTGTAAGGGCCTGGTAAATACCTTTTCAACATTCTGTAAAGTGGCGTATCAATACTCTTTGTGTAATCGCTTAAATGGCTCAGGTCGCGGCAAATAAAACTTAACTGGGCTTTAAGAGGATCAATATTTTTTATTTTACAAATGCGGTCTATTGCTTTATGTTGAAAAATATCACAACCGAGCCCATAAATAGTATCGGTAGGATAAATTATTACACCTCCATCTTTTAAACATTCTACTACCTGTTTTACCAGCCTTGGTTGAGGATCACGGGAATGAATTTGTATCAGCATAATTTTTAAAATAATCAAATGCAAAATTAATTAGGGCAGCTTTCAAAGCCTGTTTTCATGTAGGGTAATAATAGTAAAGTCTGCCTGCATTACTATTGCAAAGTTAAATGAACCCTTTAATAATCGATGATGTTTAAAGCCAATCATCCACATGGCTCAAAACAATAATGTTTCGGGTATTGCTATTTTTAAATTTACGGCACACCCAAAAGATAGCACCCTTGTAGCGTTGCTTTAAAAACCATTACTTTTGCACCTTACTTTAATTTTTAGTAACCAAAACTTAAATAGATCATGTCATTAATCTCAGTTGGCACCATGGCTTTTGATGCCATAGAAACACCCTTTGGAAAAGTAGATAAAATTGTAGGTGGCTCTGGAACTTACGTGGCTTATGCAGCGAGTAATTTTGTTACACCCATTCAACAAATTTCTATTGTAGGATACGATTTTCCACAGGAAGAAATGGACCAGCTTAAAAAACGTGGCGTGCAGTTGGAAGGAGTAGAAATTGTACCGGATAAAAAATCTTTTTTCTGGAGTGGTAAATATCATGTTGACATGAACACAAGAGATACATTGGTTACTGACCTTAATGTATTGGCAGATTTTAACCCTGTTGTACCTGAAAGTTACCAGGGAGCAGAATTTTTAATGCTGGGAAATCTTGCACCAAATATTCAATTAAGTATCATTAACCAGTTAACAACAAGGCCCAAACTGATTGTAATGGATACAATGAATTTTTGGATGGAAATTGCATTGGATGATTTGAAAGTAGTGTTGAAAAAAGTGGACGTGCTGATGGTAAATGATGGCGAAGCAAGACAATTGAGTGGCGAAGTATCGTTGGTTAAAGCAGCCAAAACAATTATGGAAATGGGACCTGCTTTTTTAGTAATTAAAAAAGGAGAACACGGTGCGTTATTGTTTCATAAAAATCATGTTTTTTCTGCCCCCGGTTTACCGCTGGAGGAAGTGTTTGACCCTACCGGTGCAGGTGATACATTTGCTGGAGGCTTTATAGGCCATCTTGCAAAAACAAAAGATATTAGTTTCGAAAATATGAAGACAGCGGTAATTGTAGGCAGTGCCCTCGCAAGTTTTTGTGTAGAAAAATTTGGACCTAACAGAATGAAAGAAATTACTAAGGCAGATATAGATGCCAGGCTTGGAGAGTTTGTACAACTTGTGAATTTTGATATTGATGTTGTAGCCTAAAGCAGTAAATAAATATTAGTTAAAGCCGGTGTTTAATAAACTCCGGCTTTTTATTTTGATACATTTGTGAGCCATTAATACTTGCCCTAAATTATAAACAGATGCTAAAAAAATTATTTCAGTTCGTGCTGCTTCAGTTATGTTTTGTTGCAGCCTTTGCGCAGTTGCCGGTAGTTAAACCACCATTAAAAGGATGGCACTTGCTTAATTACCAGCAAGATGGTTATTTTGGAGCTGGTGTAAAAGAGGCATATGAATTGTTGGCTGGCAGAAAGAGCACTACCGTTGTAATTGCTGTAATTGATAGTGGTATAGATACCCTGCATGAAGATCTGAAACCGGTGCTTTGGACAAACCCAAAAGAAATTCCCAGTAATGGCAAAGATGATGATGGCAATGGATATACTGACGACATTCATGGATGGAATTTTTGCGGTGCTGCCAATGGTGAAAATATGAGTGTTAATACACATGAGATTGCCCGTGTGTACCATCGTTGGAAATTAACTTTTGAAGAAAAAAAAGAAAGTGATATTCCGGCTGACAAAAAATTTTTATTTCAGCAATGGAAGCGGTCTGAAAAACTGTTGAATAAGCAATACGAGGCCTATGTAAAAAACTACCCGAATATAGAAGAATTTTCATCAGGATTACAAACTACCAACCGGTTGGTTACCACCTATCTTAACAAACCCGTTTTTTCAAAACCTGCTATTGCCTACCTCCAAAAAACGGATAGTTTGGGTTGGGCAGTAGAAGTTTGGATGGACCTTTTTACAAAAGCGACTGATTCAACGGTTACCAATACTGCTATCATTGATGAAGTTAACACGTATAAAAATAATTTGTTTGCCAACAAACAAAGAATGGAGGATGAGCCGATAGACTACAGAGGTGTTTTAACAAAGGATAAATACGAAGACATTCATGACAGTATTTATGGCAACAATAACCTGTACGACCACGCTGGTAACCATGGAACACATGTGTCGGGTATTATTGGAGCGGTACGAAATAATAATATTGGAGTAGATGGCATTGTTGATAATGTTCGCATCATGTTTATAAGGGCTGTGCCAGGTGGTGATGAACATGATAAAGATGTGGCATTGGGCATTAGGTATGCAGTTGACAATGGAGCAAAAATTATCAATATGAGTTTTGGAAAACCTGTTTCACCCTACAAACAGATGGTTGATGATGCGGTGAAATATGCAGCACTAAGAGGCGTGTTACTGGTGCATGGAGCAGGAAATGATGGACAAGATGTTGATGACGAGCCCTTTTTTCCAAATCCTGTTTTTTTAGATGGCAGCAGAGCTACCAATTATCTTACAATTGGTGCAAGTGGAGATTACAGTACTGGTGGTTTGGCAGCACCTTTCTCTAACTATGGAAAGGGTGTTGATATTTTCGCACCCGGAGTGTACATTAACTCTGCCACTTTCGGTAATGGGTACGAGCCATATGATGGCACTAGTATGGCAAGCCCCGTAGCGGCCGGTGTTGCTGGTTTAATAAAATCATATTTTCCTGATATCACACCAAGACAAATGATTGACCTGCTGTTGAAATCAGGATCTGAAGTAAAGGAACCGGTTACAATCCCTGGCGGCGATAAAAAAGTAAATATGCTGCAATTGTGCAGCAGTGGCAAAATCATCAATGCTTACGAAGCAGTAAAGTTGGCAATTGATTTGTATGGTAAAAAATAATGACCAACTGGTATAAGTTGGTTAAATTTGTTGTCTTATCAATAGCTTATTATATGATTGAAATTATTGCACTAATATTTCTTTGTAAAAAGAACGGAGCCCTCGCTATTCAAAAAGGTTTATCCGCAGGTAGATGGAAATGGTATACTGTGTTGGGCTGGATTACAGCGGAGATAATTGGATTGTTTTTAGGTATGTTACTCTTTGGCAATGGCAATATTTATGGGTTACTTGCAATTGGATTAGTAAGTGCTTTTGGTGGTTATTTAATAGTAAAAGCAATGCTTGAAAAAATGCCAGATACCTATGATGAAGATATTGACAGGATTGGGGTAAACGATTTGCAGCCTCCAAGAAAAGATTAAAGAAATCCTTTTATAAACAGCCCGTTAAAGGGCTTTTTTTATTTCATTTTAGCAATTGATTAATACCTTTAATCCACAACAAACAGTTACTTTGCTAAATACTTTCAACCGAAATTAATTACGATGATTAGAAATTGCTCCTATAAAATTGTAGCACTTAGTTTTCTTTTTATAGTTGCCTTTACCGGCTTGCAGGCTCAGCGGATAGACTCTTTACTCAATATCCTGGATGAAAATTATCCGCAGGAAAAAATTCACCTGCACCTGGATAAAACATTTTACAACCCCGGCGAAACTATCTGGTTTAAGGCCTATCTGGTAACAGACAATTTACCCACAACCATCAGTAAAACCTGCTATGCAGATTTAATTGATGAGAAAGGTACAATGCTTCAAAGAAAAATGATGCCTGTGTTGGAATCGGGTGCCGCATCTAATTTTGATTTGCCGGATACTTTGCATTCAGGCAAATTATTTATAAGAGCATATACTTCCTGGATGCTGAATTTTGATTCTTCATTATTAACTGTTTTACCAATACATATTATACCAGTAAAACCGGTAACTAAAAAGCCAGATGCAACGCCTGTTTATACACTGACACTGTTTCCAGAAGGAGGAGATCTTGTACAAGATATTAATTCGATTGTAGCTTTTAAAGCCACCGACCAGGAAGGTACTCCTGTTAATGTATCCGGGAATATAGTAGATGATAAAGGTAAACAAATAGCGCTCTTTAAATCAATGCACGATGGTATGGGTTATTTTTCTTTACAACCCCGGGCAGGTGAAAAATACAAAGCTGTTTGGAAAGATAAAAAAGGAATGCAACACGAAACGCCGTTGCCTGATGCTAAAAATGCCGGACTCGTTTTAGGTGTTGCCAATATCGCAAACCAGTTACAGTATACTTTAACAAGATCTGAAAATGCACCGCTAGCCTCAACCTGGTATTGTGTGGTTGCACAAATGCACCAACGATTAGTTTATAGTGCTAAAATAAATCTCTCCAAAAAATCCAGCGTTACTGCTCCCATTGTAAAAGATAGTCTGCCGAATGGTATTTTGCAATTAACTATTTTTAATGAGGAGCAAATACCTGTTGCTGAAAGGGTTGTTTTTATAGATAACAATTCCTATTATTTTATAACTGATTTGCATGCCATTGAGAAGAACCTTACCAAACGCAGCCGCAATGTTTTGCAGGTAGATGTAGGTAATAATCTTTTAACCAATTTGTCGGTTGCGGTTACAGATGCAGGCATCAACCCCGTTACAAACAATGAGTCAAATATTTACACACAGTTGTTGCTTAGCAGCGATTTAAAGGGATACATTTTTAATCCTGCTTATTATTTTTCCAGCGATGAAGATTCAGTTAAACAGCACCTTGATCTGGTAATGATGACCAATGGCTGGAGAAGATTTAAGTGGGAAAATGTATTGGCTGAAAAATGGCCGGTATTAACGTTAGCCCCTGAAGATTTTATTTCTATCAGGGGAAAGGTATTGGGTTTATCTAAACTACAATTAAGCAATAAAGAATTAACCGGAATTTTAAAAACAAAAAATGGTGCTACCAATTTTTTAAATATCCCCATGAGTAATGATGGACAGTTTAAAGTTGAAAAATTATACTTTTTTGATACGGCAAAACTGTACTATCAGTTTAATAATGATAAAGATAAAAGCCTCACCAGTAGCGCAAGCTTTGCATTTAATAACAGTTTTGTAAAGTCGCCTGTTGCACCCATTAGTTTGCTATCTTCTATATATGCCCCTTTTAAACAGGATACTGCAATTTTATTAAAAAGCAGTTCGTTGGCAAAATTGCAGCGGGAGCAAACAGCGAGAAACCGGGTGCAGACCTTAAGTACAGTAGTTGTAAAAACCCGGCAAAAAAGTTTAAAAGAAAAGATGAATGAAGAGTATGCGTCTGGCTTATTTTCCGGAGATGATGGGTATACTTTTACAACAGAAGATGACCCATTTGCAAAATCGGCCCAAACTGTGTTAAATTATTTACAAGGCAAGGTTGCCGGGTTACAAATATCTACCACCGGCAATGGTGGTGCCACGTGGCGGGGAAGTGCCACCAGCTTTTTTTTAAATGAAATGAATACCGATGTTACCCAGTTGCAGAATGTTTCTATGAATGACGTGGCTATGATAAAAGTATTTCGACCACCTTTTTTTGGTGCCATGGGAGGCGGTGCTGGTGGTGCCATCGCCGTGTATACAAAAAAAGGCGGTGCGGTAAATTCAAATTTAAAAGGCCTTGACTTTACAAATCTTGCCGGATATTCTGTTATGAAACAATTTTATTCGCCTAATTATGAAACCAATAACGATCCAACAATTGCAGATTACAGAACCACCCTTTACTGGAACCCTTTTATTTTGATGGATAAAAATAGCAGACGGGTTACAATTCCTTTTTACAACAGCGACAACTGTAAAAAAATAAGGGTGATTATTGAAGGTATTAATGAACTAGGTCAGTTAACAAGGGAAGAAAAGACATTTGAATAAGTGCAGTTTTTATTAGTTACCAACCAATGAAAGGGGTTTGTTCAAAAAAAATTTATTCAAATCAACACAAAAAGAAAAGAGGTTAATTTTAATTGACCTCTTTTCTTTTTTGCTAAAGCAAATATTTAGAACGTATCAACAGGTGCTTTCTTTTTAGGAGCCATTAATAATAACAGCACGGGTAGTAAAATAAGGTTTGTAAGAGTAGCTACCAATAAAGTAATAGAAGTAAGCCATCCTAAAGACTTGGTGCCACCAAAACTACTCAAACAAAAAATGATAAAGCCTGCTATTAATACCAATGACGTGTACACAATACTCAATCCCGTATTTTTTATGGTGGCACTAACTGTTGCCATTATATCATTATTAAAGGTTGGTAATTCCTGCTTATAGTTTACTAAAAAACGGATGGTAATATCAATGGCTATGCCTAAGGCAACGCTAAAAATCAATACGGTAGATGGTTTGAGTGGTATGCCAGCCCAGCCCATTACACCAGCTGTTATAATTAACGGAATAACATTGGGGATTAAAGAGCAAATCAATATCCTGGCAGATTTAAATAAGTAGAGCATGCAAACAGCAATTAATAAAAAGGCATAGAGAATACTTTCCTTTAATCCATTGATAATAAAGCGGCTTCCTTCTAAAAAAGTTATGCTGCTGCCTGTTAGTGTTACTTTGTATTGTGCAGTATCAAAAAGTTTATCTGTTTGCTGTTGTATGCCACTAAGTAATATTGGCAATTGTACGGTGCCAACATCCGCCATGCTTATACTTACACGGGTAGATTGCCTGGAGCTATCCATAAAGGCAGTAAGCATTTTTGTTAAGTTATTTTTGCCACTGCTGTCACTTTTACCAGGCTTTAAATATTCTCCAACAAAAGCTCCGTCAAAAGAGTTGGGTAATAAATAATTAACCGAATCGCCATCATAAAAAGCTTGTTTAGCAAACTTTAATCCTTCAGCAATACTAAGTGGCCTGTTCATATCTTTTTGCGCTGTTATGTATTGAGATAAAGAATCTACTTTTGAATAAACAGTGAGGGCACGCATGCCTGCAAGGCCATTTCTTTTTTTAGTATCTACCACAATCTCCAGCGGCATAACCCCTTTAAAATTTTTCTCAAAAAATTGAAGGTCGGTATAAATGGTATCATCTTTTGGCAAATCATCAACAATAAAAGCCACCGTCTTTAGTTTAAAAATTCCAACAATAGCAACAATCAGCACAACTCCGGTAACACCAAATACAGTTTTTTTATGGTTCATTACCCAATGCTCAATTCTTAATAAAAAAGTGGTGATCCACCTGTTATCCAAATATTTTGTTTGGGCCGGTTTTGGCGCAGGTAAATAGCTTAAAACAGCGGGTAACAAAATAAAAGAAATTACAAAAATGAACATGATGCTAATACCTGCTACTACGCCAAATTCTTTTAAAATAGCACTTCTTGTTAACGCAAATACAGCAAACCCAATAGCAGCAGTAATGTTACAGAAAAGTGTAACAACCCCCATTTTGCTGACCATATCTACCAGCGATTTATTTTTATCTCTGCCACTCCGATAAGCGGTATGGTATTTATTAATAAAGTAAATACAATTAGGTATGCCTATCACCACTACTAACGGAGGCGTTAATGCAGTTAACAACGTAATTTTATAACCACACAGGTATAGTAAACCAACACTCCATATTACACCTAAAATTACTACCAGCAACGAAAGAATGGTGGTACTTAACGAACGAAAGAAAACCAATAAAATCAATGCACTTAAAATGAGCGATCCAATTAAAAAGAGTTTCATTTCTCTTTTAATTTTATCAGATACCAGGGTGCGTATTAATGGCAAACCACTGATATGGGTAGCTATTTTTGTTTCAGTTTCAAATGCTTTTACGGCTTTACTGATGTCATTTACTATCTTGGTCCGCTTGGGCGAATTAAGTGAATCTTTATTGATACGTACCCCCATTAAATAGGCATTGCTATCAGGATTATACAACAGGGATTTGTAAAAGGGCTGGTTAAAAAAAACAGCTTTCGCTGAGTCAAGCTCAGCTTGGGTAGAGATGCTGTCAGCAAATATTTTGAGGGGTATTAATTTTTCTGTTAGTTCATCTTTATGCAATGTGATAGAGGATGGCACACTTAATACGTTCTCTACGTTGCTTATTTTTTTCAATTGTTCCTGTAAACGCAGGTATGATTTGAAAGTGTTTAATTCAAAAATTTTATCAGTTTGTACACCTACCACCAATAAGTTACCATCGTCGCCAAATTTTTGACGAAAAGCAACATAATCCCGGTATTTAGGGTTGTCTGAAGGGATAGCTTTTGCAAACTCGTAACTTAAAGTAACCTTGTTGGCAAAATATCCCATAATGCCTGTTATTACAAACAAGGCTATTAATAACGGTAACCGATATTGTAAAACAAATTTTCCCAGGCGCTGCCACATGGTAAAGAATATTTATTGGTTAATAATGTAAAATGAATTGCAAAGAAAGACTTTTTAAATTGCTTAGCCATAAGCCGGTACTGCCAAAGTTTGTTTACAGTTACCTTTATATCTTTTTATTAAAAAGCTTTTAACTACAGGAAGCTACAAACCATAAAATCGGTTTTAGGAAATTAGAATATTATTCTCTAATATAACCTGGATAAAAAGAGCATGACACACAAAACAAAAGGCATCGTTTTACGCACCATTAAATATGGTGAAACCAGTGTGGTAGTTACTATTTTTACTGAATTATTCGGTGTGCAAACTTATATGGTAAATGGTGTACGCACCAGCAAAAAATCTTCTGCCAAAGCAAATCATTTTCAGCCGGGAGCCATTTTAGACCTTATAGTTTATCACAATGACCTTCAAACAATGCAGCGCATTAAAGAATTTAAGTGGGATTTTTTGTATCAACAGATTTTAAGTGATGTTATTAAAAACAGCATTGCTTTATACATGGTTGAGTTACTGCAAAAATGTTTACATCAACCAGAGCAAAACACGGCATTGTTTTATTTTTGTGAAGATGTGTTGATACAACTTGATGCAGCCAACAAAGCAGTAACTGCTAATATGGCTTTGTATTTTTCGCTGCACCTCACCCATTTTTTTGGCTTTAAAATGAATGATGATTATAATACCAACCAACAGGTATTAGATTTTAAAGAAGGTAGTTTTGTAGCTGAGCAACCGGCCCATCCTAATTTTATTGAAGGAGAACAAGCCATTATTACCTCGCAGTTATTGAAAGTAATGCAACCTTTTGAATTGGAGGATATAAAATTGCATCACGATACCAGAAGAAAATTGCTGTTACATTACCAGGATTATTATGCATTGCACATTCCTGATTTTGGACAAATGAAAACGCTTGCGATATTGCACGAGGTGTTGGGATAACGAATAACCCTGCATGATGGAATGGTTCATCAAGTCTGCAGGGTTATAAACAACGGAAAGATTTATTATTTTAATAACCGGGCTTCCAGTTCTTCCAGCGAAACTCCTTTTGTTTCAGGCATTTTAGTGAGTACCCATATCAATTGCAATATCATCATACCTGCAAAAAATGCAAAAATTGGCCAGGGGTTATCTTTAAAAACACCATCTTTATCATCTAAAAAAAATGGTGTAATGAGTGTAATAATGGCAGCAAATACCCAGTGCACACTGGCACCAAAAGATTGTCCAGTAGCCCGAATTTTATTGGGGAAAATTTCTGAAATAAAAACCCAGATAACTGCTCCCTGACCTACAGCATGTGAAGCTATAAAGAGTAATAAAAAACTCATTAGCAATACCGGGCTTGTGTGCAATGCAAAACAAAGGGCTACCATAGTAAGGCTCAGTATATAACCGACCGAACCAATCAACAGCAATTTTTTTCTGCCAAGTTTATCTATCAAGTAGAGGCCTGCAAAAGTAAAAATTAAATTGGTGCCGCCAATTGCAATAGAATTTAGCAGTGAGTCTTTTGCACCTAACCCAATTTTAGAGAGAATTTCCGGGGCGTAATACAATATAAAATTAATGCCTGAAAGCTGGTTAAAAAATGCAATTAGAAATGCCAGCGATATGATGACTTTGTGTTTTGAGCTAAAAAATGTGCTTGATTTTCCTCCCGATGATTCATGCAGGTTACTTTTTATTATAGAGGCAATTTCCGCATCCGCATCTTCAACACCAATAAGCAACAAGGTTTCTTTTGCTTTTGCCAGGTCGTTCTTTTTTGTAACCAACCAGCGGGGGCTTTCCGGAACACCCATAACCATAACTGTGTAAATAATAGCGGGAATAGCCAACACACCCAGCATCCAGCGCCAGTCATTGGCACCACCAACACCTTGTAAAAAGTAATTAGATAAAAATGCAATCAATATTCCAAACACAATATTGAACTGGTACATGGCACCCAGTTTGCCCCTGGTGGCAGGTGTTGAAATTTCAGAAATATAAGTTGGTGCTACTACCGACGAAACACCAATTCCTATGCCGCCTATGAAACGAAAAAATGAAAATATGTAAGGGTCCTGGGCCAAGGCAGAGCCAAAGGCAGAAATGGCAAACAGAATACCTATCCAGAACAATACTTTTTTACGGCCATATTTTTCAGTGGGTATACCTCCAAATATAGAACCAAATAAAGTTCCCCAAAGCGCCATTGACATAATAAAGAAACCATGAAATAAGGGAGAAGTGTGCCAGAGTTCTTTGATAGGGAGATTGGCACCAGAGATTACAACCGTGTCGAATCCAAAAATAAAACCGGCAAGTGCTGCCACAATAGACCATTGGAAAAGTTTGCTTTTGTTCATATAACAATCGTTTAGATAGCAATATAAGTAAACTCAATTGTTTATTTTTATTAGCAGAACTTCTTTTGAAAATTACAGGTATAAAATTTGTGTCTTAATATTCTTGTTACAAAATTCTCCTCGAAGAGGAGCCTTCAGTTAAAATCAAATCATTCATTCCTTCAATTAAAACTATACCCGGCTTCTTATTCTTTTCAAAACTTCCCAATAAATTTTCCAATTGTAAGGCACGTGCACCATTGATGGTGGCCCACTGCAGTACCTCAGCCAAAGGAATGGAATTGGCCGTTGCTGATTGAATGGTTTTAATTTCTTCCAAAATATTTAGCTGCCAATTGCTGGCATAACTATCGGTACCAATTACAATAAGGCAGTTATTTTTTCTTAGCAACTCAATTGGTGGCAGCATTTGCTCAATGTATTTGTTGGCATTAATGCAGAGGCAAAAGAAAAAAGATGGATTTATTGCCGACAGGCTTTTATAAAAATCAATATCGGCCTCGCTGGTAAAACTGTTATGTACCGATATGATAGATTGGTTTTTATTAAAGTAAGGCAGCCAGCTTTGCAAACTTGTTTTTCCGGTTGGTTTAAAAGTGGAAATATCTATTCCCAAGTTTTTATACAACTTCAGAAAATCGCCGTCTTTACCTTGGTATAATTCATTTTCAGCCCTGCACTCCTGGTTGTGTATGGAAATAAGCTGCCTGGCAGTTTTCAGGTTTAATTCTTTAAAAAGTGTTTTTGAAACAGAGTAAGGTGCATGAGGAGATAAAGAAGTTTGCGTAAGGTTATTGGCAATGAAGTTTGTATAAACAGGCTTGATATCAGCCAGTCTTTTAGTTGCTGCGGCATCAATAAAACCACTTACCTCAATAAAGTTATACCAATGTAACAGGCTTTGTTGTTTTACAACTATTGAGTCAGTGGTATTGCAAATGTCCCCCACTGCTACAATACCAGCCTTGTACATTTCCTGTACTGCATTTTGCATTGCTTTCTGCTTTGCTTCATCAAACGAAGTTCTGTGGCGCATTACCTGTTGCACAAATTCTACCAATCCTGTACCTGTTGCGATAACATCTTTTAAGTGGCTAAGTTCTATATGGCAATGGGCATTTATAAATCCGGGAGTTAGCAAACCTTTAAATACTTCAATATTGTCACCTGAATTGTTGATATCCTGTATATCAATTATAACACCTTTGGGGTTAGTAATTAAAACAAAATTGGCCGGTAGTATTTCGTAGCCTGTAAAAATATAGTCCGCAGTAAATTTTCTGTACAAGTTGATTGGTTGAGATAATGTAATTTTGCCGCCTGCAAATAAACGGTTTAGATTTTAAATTAATAATTAAGGTATTTGCAAAATATAAAAAGTTCAATAATGGTTTGCGGTACAAGGGAGTGACACAACAATGCCAAATAGTAGTACAACTGCCTGTTACCAACAATAAAATTACACTATGTTAGATAAATTAGATGCTATTAAAGGAAGATTTGACAATCTTGGTGTTGCGCTGACTAATCCCGAGATTGTAAGCGATAACAAAAAATTTACAGCTGTTAGCAAGGAATACCGGAGTTTAGAGAAAATTGTGAATGCAAGGAATGAATACATTAAAGTGCTTGATAATATTGAATTTAATAAAGAAGTATTAAACGGAGATGATGCTGAAATGAGGGATCTTGCCAAACAGGAACTACCGGATTTAGAAGAAAGCAAAGAAGCGTGGGAAAAAGCTTTACGCAATATGCTGATACCTAAAGACCCTTACGATGAGAAGAACGCCATTTTAGAAATCAGGGCAGGAACCGGAGGTGACGAAGCTTCGCTTTTTGCAGGCAACTTGTTAAGAATGTACATTAAATATTGTGAGAAAAAAGGCTGGAAAACGGCTTTGCTAAGTGAAAGTGAGGGCACGGCCGGGGGATTTAAAGAAGTACAGGTTGAAGTAACAGGCGACGATGTTTATGGAGTGCTGAAATTTGAAAGTGGGGTGCACAGGGTACAAAGGGTTCCTGATACAGAGGCGAGTGGAAGGGTACATACAAGCGCCGCTACAGTAGCCGTAATGCCGGAGGCTGATGAAATTGATTTTGAACTGAAAGAGAGTGATGTTAAAATGGAGACTGCCCGAAGTGGTGGCGCAGGCGGTCAAAATGTAAATAAGGTTGAAACAAAAGTGTTTTTAACGCATAAGCCTACCGGTCTGGTGGTAATGTGCCAAACGGAACGCAGCCAGTTAGGTAATAAGGAAAAAGCGATGGATATGATGCGTACCAAACTATACGATGAAGAAGTGAGAAAGGCTGAAGAAGCTATTTCGCATAAAAGAAAGAGTTTGGTAAGTACTGGGGATAGAAGTGCTAAAATAAGAACGTACAATTATCCACAAGGAAGAGTTACTGACCATAGGATTGGATTAACTGTTTACAACCTTGATAGTGTTTTAAACGGAGAAATTCAGGAATTTATAG
The DNA here is from genome assembly GCA_025352625.1 of Ferruginibacter sp. Taxonomy (GTDB): domain Bacteria; phylum Bacteroidota; class Bacteroidia; order Chitinophagales; family Chitinophagaceae; genus Ferruginibacter. Next base: position 4,402 of record JANXSR010000433.1, on the reverse strand, counting down.
ACGCCTTGCAATTTGCTGAAAATGCAGAAAAATTAGCTACCGAAAGCTAAGTTTTAATTGTTTATATAATAAATACCTGCTGATATTGCTTTTGTTGTTGTTTTTTGCTACTTTGAGTATAAAATATAATTTATGCTTGAAGAACTTTTTAGTTTAATTAAAGAACAGGGAACTGATACAGTTATTAATAATCCTGCAATACCCAACGAACAAAATAACGCCGTATTAGCAGATGCCACACATTCTGTTGCAAGTGAACTTCAGGGTGTGTTAGCAGGCGGCGGTTTGCAAAGTGTTTTATCCCTTTTTAGTAATGGAAATAACAATAGTGGAGGAAGTTCGTTACTAAATAACCCCATTGTGAGTAATATTATCAGCAGCTTTACCAATAAGCTAACTACTAATCATGGTATTGCTGCCGACCAGGCAGGGGGTATTGCAAATAACTTAATACCAAATGTACTTAGTAATTTAATAAGTAAAACAAATGACCCCAATAATTCAAGCTTTGACATTGGGAGTATCATTAGTTCGTTAACTGGCGGGGCTCAAGCTAGTGGGGCTCAGAATGGAGGAGGAGGCTTCGATTTAAGCAGTCTTGTAAGTAAGTTTACAAGTGGTAGTTTAGATGCCAATAACGATGGACATGTTGGACTTGATGATATTATTAGTAAGGTATCAGGTGGCGCACAGCAACAGCAAAGTCAAAATGGTAGTGGCGGTTTAATGGATGTAATTAAAGGCTTTATGTAATTGCACTTTAAATAATTGTTAAAGCCAAATAAAAAGAAAATTGTTTTGATTTGCATTCATTTATTGGTTTAACTTTACTAAAGCATAAAACGAATAATTTAAAACAAGTTTTAACCAGTTCTTTTTTTAATATGCTTTTGAATATTCTTTTTTACATTAAGATATTCTTAACACGGTCAGAAATTTATGGCACCTGATTTGCATAATTATAAATAGAACGATAATTAAAAACAAATTCAACTTTTTCTCATAAGCAGTTAGTTTTGGTAAACGGCCCCGATTTCTATCGGGGCTTCTCTTTTTAATAGTTGTTCTTTAAATTTTATCTTAAAGGTTAGGCGTTTAACCTGAATCCAATACCATGAATAGTTTCTATAACAATGGATGGATCTTCCTTAAAATGTTTACGGAGTTTGGTAATAAATACATCCATGCTGCGGCCTAAAAAATAATCATCCTTGCCCCAAACATTTAACAATACCTCTTCTCTTTTTAAAACCTTGTTAGGATGTTGGCAAAAGAAATTCAATAGGTCAGCTTCCCGCTGTGTTAAGGAAATTACTTTATCTCCATCATAAATCTTTAAATCTGCAAACGAAAAACGCATTCTGCCCACAAAATATTCATGTGCCTTTTCAAAATGCATCTTCTTTGTCCTTCTTAAAAAAACATCCATCCGCATCAATAATTCCTGCATACTAAAAGGCTTTGTAATATAATCGTCTGCACCTGATTTAAAACCATCCAGTTTATCCTGTTCCATTGACCTAGCGGTTATAAATAACACTGGTACAATATCACTTTTTTGCCGAATTTTTTTTGCAACGGTAAAGCCGTCCTTAACGGGCATCATTACATCAAGGAGGCAAATATCAAAATCATTTTTTTGAAATTGTTGCCAGGCAATTTCACCATCACTGCACCATATAACCTCATAGCCGGCTTCTTCCAGGTTGTCTTTTATTACAAATGCAAGCGAAGTATCATCTTCTGCTAGTAAAACTTTTGCTTTATTGGGCATAGGTATTTATTTTTCTGGTAATAGTATTTTAAATTCAGTGCCCACTCCCGGAACGCTCTTTATAATGATCTTCCCATCGTGTGCGTCAATAATCTTTTTTACAAAGTTCAGGCCAAGCCCAAATCCGTTTACCTGGTGCACATTTCCGGTTGGCACACGGTAAAATTTGTTGAATAAAAATTTAAAGTTTTTTTCTTCTATTCCAATGCCTTTGTCTTTTATAGAAATAGCATACATGTTATTATCATCATTATAAGCAGCAATGGCTATATAAGGGTTTCCATTACTGTATTTAATGGCGTTTTCAACCAGGTTTATAATTACTAATTCAAGGTGTACCCTGTCGACATTTACTAAAAGATCATCTTTAGGTGTAAAATGAATATCTGCATTTTTATTATTTATCAATGGTTCTAACTGATCAATGGCATGCTGAATCAATTCATTTATTTTGCAAGGTTCTTTTTTTATAATGATATTTTTATTATCACCCGAAGCTGTTTTTAAAAGCCGCTCCACCTGGTTTTGAAGGTGTTCGGTTTGCTCTTTAATAACGGTGCCATATTTTAATAACCGGGCTGGCTGACTTACAATGGAAGGTTGTATCAGCACATCGCTTGCAATTTTCATTACGGCCAATGGCGTTTTAAATTCATGGGTAAAATTATTAACAAAATCCTTTTGCAATTCGTTTAAAAATTTTTGTTTGTATAAATAAACAAGGCTTACCGAAAGGCCAGTTAATACCAATAAAAGTAATATGGCTGTAATGATCCAAAAAAGCATTTCATGAATGATGTACTTGCTGCGATGGGGAAAATGGAGTAATAAATAATCGTAACTTTTATTTACCGGTAAAAGTGGAACAATCGTGTTATTTGAGTATTGAGATGCGGCAGTCGATAAATAGAATTGGTATTGAAATGTATTTTTCTTACTGTTGTAAACGCCTACTAAACAATCTGTCCATACATCAAAATCTTCAAATTCGTTGCTAAGGTTATTGTATAGGGAATCTTTATTTGGTATCGAATCCAATTTAACCAAGTAAGTATTTTGATCTGCAACTTCAACTATTTGCTTTACCTGGAAAGAAGGGTTATCCGCAATTTTTACATCTTCAAATAAACCCCGGATGCTTTTAACAACGCCCGCATTAAATTGTTGCTGCTCCAGCGTATATACTCTTTTTAACCAGTATAATTGTGCCACTATTATAAGGGCAATAATAATAGTAATGCTTAACATTATCCATCTTAAAGTTGTTGACTTCATTAACACAAAGTTCATGTTTACTGGTAAGATAAAGTTAACACCAAGGTTAATCGCATGTTAAACGCAAAAGTTACGCCGCAATATTTTAGCTGCAATTCTTAATATTGACTTATTATTAATTAATATTAAAAAAGCTTTGTGTGCAGTACGTTTCAACAAAACAATATGCTGTTTTTCAACAAAATAATACTTAATTGGGATACTGGTTGGTTTTACTTTTTAGATTTGTAAATCTACATTTGAAAGGAATACCAAATGTTTAACCAATAAGAACAGTTGTATATTTTTATTACCGTCTTAAACAATCTAAGTTTGCATAATGAGTGGCAGTTCACAAATATTTCAGACCAACAGTGCAACACGTTGGAGAAGTTTTAAATGGTCTTTCAGGGTTTTGTTAATGATTATCCTGTTTTTTCTGGTTGTAGTTGTAGTGGCTTTGATAAGGGGAGTTAATCCATCACCGGTTAATATTGAAAATCTGTCGAAATCCTATGAAAACAAACTTGACCCATCCAATCCGCTAACTTTTGCCAATAACCAAAATAAAAAATACAAAGGCTTTAAAGATTTTCTTATAAAACGAATTAAAGAAGATTCGTTAAAAGCCATCACCCAGGCTAAAAATAAACAAGTTGATAAAATACCATTTATCAGAGCTGCATTTTATACGCCCTGGACAGCCAATACTTCTTTACCTGATCTCGAAAAATATGGCGATAAACTAAATACTATTTTCCCGGAATGGTTTTTTATTGACACGGCTAATCATTTTCGTTTACAAACAAGAATAGATAGTGCCGGACTTGCCTTAATGCGGGCAAAGGGATTAAGAATAATGCCGATTTTAAACAATTTTAATTCTACTAAAAGAGATGCAACCGGTAAATTTAACCCAGACTTTGATGGTGCTTTATTACATGGCATTTTAAATAATCCTGCAAAACAAAAACAATTTATTCAGCAGGTAGTAGATACTTTATCATTTTATAATTTTCAGGGCATTAACATAGATTTTGAAGAGTTGAGTGAGCCCACCAATGCACCACTCTCTAATTTTCAACAGCAATTGTACCAGGCTTTACATGCAAAAAACATGTTGGTAACCATGGATGTTGCAGTAAAAAATGATGACTACGATTATAAAAAATTATCAGATTATAACGATTTTATAATCCTGATGGCCTATGATCAATATAACAGTATCGAGACTGGTCCGGGGCCTGTAAGCTCCCAAAAATGGATCGAAGAAGCGTTGGATTGGACAGCTTCTAAAATAGAAAGTAATAAAATAATTTTAGGTGTTGCAGGCTTTGGCTATGATTGGACTATTGATGATGAGGGCAAAAAAGT
>JANXSR010000426.1 GCA_025352625.1 Ferruginibacter sp. | reverse complement strand
AATTAAAAATAAAGATACAAAACTTGACTTAACAAGATGTGAGCCGTGTTTTTTCATTATTAAAATCTTAACTTGCCTTAAGTATTTTAGTAACAAGTTTGTAACGAAAAGTAGGCTTACAAATTGTATTTATTGATATTTTATTTTATAATAAACAGTACAAAACAACCAAAATTCCCCTCAATGTCTTTACAATTAATTCGCCCAATTGCCTTTATTGATTTAGAAACTACCGGTGTAAACCTTTCTACCGACAGAATTGTAGAAATAGCAATGATTAAAATTTTGCCCGATGGCACTAGGCAGGTAAAGCGAAAACTAATTAATCCTCAAATGCCTATTCCCGAAGTAACAACGGCTATTCATGGTATAACAGATGAAATGGTAAAAGATGCACCTACTTTTAAACAGGCAGGAAATGAGTTAAAACAGTTTATCGAAAATTGCGATATGGGAGGTTACAACAGCAACCGTTTTGATATCCCCATGTTGATGGAAGAATTTTTACGTGCTGGTATGGAAGTAGACTTAAGTACCAGAAGAATGGTGGATGTGCAACATATTTTTTATACAATGGAACCACGTACGCTAACTGCTGCGTATAAATATTATTGCGAAAAAGAATTGATAGATGCCCATAGTGCCGAAGCCGATGTTAATGCCACCATTGATGTATTGCTGTCGCAGATAAAGCGTTATCCGCAGTTAGGTAATTCCGTTGATACTATTTTAGGGTCTATCGGCGAAGAAAAGATCGTTGATTATGCCCGTCGTTTTTTGTTCAATGAAAAAGGTGTGGAGGTTTTTAACTTTGGAAAACACAAAGGACGTCCCGTTGTTGATGTACTAAAAGCTGAACCACAATATTACGATTGGATGATGAGAGGCGATTTTCCATTGCATACAAAGAAGAAATTGACAGAAATATTAAACAGAACCCTGTTAAAAAACAACTAAACAGCCCTTTTTAAAGAAGATCATAATTGAAATATTATGTACAAATTGTACTTTCGTATTAAAGTATACCAATAAAGATTTGGAAAAACTAGTTATCATACCAACATACAACGAAAAGGAGAATATCTCCTTCATTATTGATGCAGTTTTTCAATTGAATCAACAGTTTCATGTTTTAATTATTGATGATGGTTCTCCCGATGGCACAGCAGCCATCGTTAAGTCACTTTTTTCAAAATACCCGGATCAGTTATTTTTAGAGGAACGTAAAGGAAAGTCAGGTTTAGGTACTGCTTACATTCACGGCTTTCGCTGGGCTTTACAAAAAGGGTACCAGTTTATTTTTGAAATGGATGCGGATTTTTCTCACAATCCTGCTGATTTACAAAGGTTGTACGAAGCTTGTAAAAATGGGGCTGGGGTTGCTGTGGGATCAAGATATGTAAAAAATGGTGCAGTTGAAAACTGGCCAACAAATCGCATTGCGCTATCAAAAGGGGCTTCATTATATACAAGGATCATTACATGGATGCCTGTAAAAGACCCGACCGCTGGTTTTGTTTGCTACCGCAGAGAAGTACTGGAAGCAATCAATTTATCAGGAATCAACTTTGTCGGTTATGCATTTCAGATTGAAATGAAATTTGCCGCGTGGAAATTGGGGTTTAAAATAACAGAAGTGCCCATCACTTTTAAAGATAGAAAATTAGGTGATAGTAAAATGAATAAGGGTATTATCAAAGAAGGTGTTTTGGGAGTACTAAAATTACGCTGGATAAGCCTTTTCAAAGATTATCACAGTAATGTAAAAAATACCTACCTCAATAATGCTGTCAGTGTAGTAGAGCCGGAAGTTGTGCTTGAATCAAAATAATTTTTAACTTTTATGTAATTTTTTTAGTAGTTGCATCTGTATAATAAATTAATATTATGCAGAAAATAATCGTACTACTCGCAGCATCAATCATCACATTGATTGCTTTTAAATCTCCCACTCAGTTTATTATTACAGGAAAAATTACTGACAATAAGGGGCAACCACTGTCTGGTGTATCAATCAATATCAGGGAAACAAAAATAGGTACCGCTTCCGCTGCTGATGGTACTTATTCAATCAGTGTGCCTGATGAAAAAGCAGTATTGTATTTTAGCTTCGTGGGTTATATAACAAAGCATGTCAAAGTAGGCAGTAAAAAAATTATTAATGTACAGTTATCGCCTATTACAAGTGCATTGGATGAAGTTGTAGTAACAGGTTACACAACCGAAAGAAACCAATTTGATAGTTATGCTGATATTGTTGTTCCACTACCATCAAAAAATTATATTGTTAACAGGGAGTTGTCTGGTAAAGCTGCTGGGGTAAATGTTATTAATAATGAATCAGAAAATAAAAAGGATGGGTACAAAGATAATGTAGCTGACAGGGAAGGTTATGATTTTATAAAGGAAAATGCATTTGTAAAGGCAACAGAAAATCCATTATCAACTTTTTCAATTGATGTGGATGCGGCATCTTACAGCAATGTACGGCGGTTGTTGCAACAGGGAAATTTACCACCTGCAGGAGCCGTGCGTATTGAAGAAATGATAAATTATTTTAAGTATGATTACTCACAGCCTGGTGGAGATAAACCTTTTACTGTAAATACCGAAATAGGGGACTGTCCATGGAATCCCGATCACCGCCTGGCACTGATTGGATTGCAGGGAAAAAATATTCCTTCAGCAAATTTGCCTGCCAGTAATTTGGTTTTTTTAATTGATGTTTCAGGCTCCATGCAAAGTCCTGATAAGTTGCTATTGGTGCAGCAATCCATGAAATTATTAACCGACCAATTAAGGGAGCAGGATAACGTTGCAATAGTTGTGTACGCCGGTAATGCAGGTCTGGTACTGCCTTCAACAAATGGTGCCAATAAAATAACCATAAAAAATGCCATTGATGCTCTACAGGCTGGCGGTTCCACTGCCGGTGGCGAGGGGATAAAACTGGCGTATAAAACAGCCTTGAGTCATTTTAAAAAAAATGGAAACAACAGGGTTATATTGTGTACCGATGGTGATTTTAATGTTGGAGCAAGCAGCGATGATGAACTGGAGCGTATGATTGAAAAGCAACGGGAGAGTGGTATTTTTTTAACCGTACTGGGGTTTGGTAGCGGTAATTACCAGGATGCAAAAATGCAAAAACTGGCAGATAAGGGAAATGGTAACCATGCTTATATTGATAATTTAAGTGAAGCAAAAAAAGTTTTGGTGAATGAATTTGGAGGCACCTTGTTTACCATAGCCAAGGATGTAAAACTGCAGGTTGAGTTTAACCCTGCCTTTGTTCAGGGATACCGATTGATTGGATACGAAAACAGGATGCTCAACAAAGAAGATTTTAATGATGACACCAAAGATGCCGGCGACTTGGGCAGTGGCCATACCGTTACAGCTTTGTATGAAATTATACCGGTAGGGAAAACATCGCCTTTTTTAAAAAATGTAGACAAGCTTAAATATCAGGCGCAGGAAGGATTTGTAAAAGCTGTTTTCAATAGCGAATGGATGACAGTAAAATTGCGTTATAAACAACCCGATGGTAACACCAGTAAAATGTTTGAACAGGCTGTAAATTATGATATGAAGAACAAATTTCATTTAAGTGAGAATTATCGTTTCGCAGCAGCAGTGGCATCTTTTGGAATGTTGTTACGGAACTCAGAATATAAACAGCATGCCAGTTACACCAGTGTGTTACAATTGGCAAATACTGCTGTTGGTAAAGATGTGGAGGGGTACAGAAAAGAATTTATTCAACTGGTGAAAACCGCTGCAAGTATCGCTGGCGTAGATATCCCTGATGATGATTTGAGCAGACAATAATTCCTTTTGGAAAAAGATATTAAACAAACCGGTAAACGAGAGCAAATTGCCGGTTTGTTATAGAAGGCAAAACTGGCCAAATTGTTTTTTTAAGCAATCGCTTTAGCCGAAAAAATTAAAAAAAATGGAAAGAGCCCTAAAATAAATCTGTTATGGTAATCATCGCATTGCAATATGACAGCTATTGCAAATGTTGCAACACTTATAAACATAAAATAAAAAACGGGTCTGTATTTTTTTTCTTTTTGTTTCACAAAACTTATTATTGATAAAGTGTACAAGGGAATAATGAACATCAATATAAAAAAATTATGAGCGGTTGAGTAATATGGTCTTATGATAAAAAAGAATGCTTTCCCCCTTTGTACAGCTAATAATAGAAAATGAAAAAAATTATGGCTGATATAATAAGAAAGCTGTTGCATGGGCGATCCATCCTTGAGTAAAATAAGTTGAGGCTCTTTTACGGGGATAATTCCGCAAACAACGCATCCTTGTTTTGCCGAAAGTGTAATTGTTGCATCAGTGGTAGTGGTGAAAACGATATTAGTTATGTAAAATAAAACGCCTGCCCCAAAGATAGCTACCGGTAGTATAATGAACTTTAAGCGTTGACTTAGATTGGTGTAGAAATAAAACAACACCGCAGGAATGAATAATACTCCAAGCGGTCTTGATAAGATGGTAATGGTTAATGCAAAAATTACAGCAAGGGTATTGGAAGTTTTTTTATTATAATTATGATAGAAAATAGTTGAAATCAACACTAAAATGCTGCTATAAAAAATTGATTCAGTAAACAAGAAAACATTCCATGAACTATAGGGAGAAAAGGTAATTATAATACAAATAATTATAAACGGATTCAGGGAACTTTGCTTAAAAATTAATTTCAAAGATTTATGAAAAAATAGAATCGCCAGCAAATTTAAAAACGATTGAATAAAAACGGCTCCAATAAAACCAATCTTAATTTTTAACGATACTGCTATAATAATTATGGTAATTGAGTAATACCAAAACCTCGGTGCAGATAGTCCTTTATTACTAATAAGGTTTTCAGCTTCAGCAATATATTTTTTCGACTCTAAATCAGTAACGACTCCGTAAAAATTCAAGTGTAGAAAAACCAATAGAAGCCAGGACAGTAATATAATAGGTACACTGAATCTGATGCAGAAACTTTTGATGGCTGGTGATACTAAGCTGTAATCTGTTTTAATAATTTGTATTTTTTTAATTCTTAAATATAGTATATCTCGTTTTCCATTTTAGAAAATAATTTTCAAACAGATAATATGATAAAGAGGATAGGAGTACAGTTATTAAAAATGCAAGAATATAAATAGCAAAACTCTTAACGAAATAATAGTGCTGAAGAATCCTGATAGCAATAGTCAGCGCTATAAAATGATACATATATATTCCATAAGAAATTTTTCCTAAAAAATTTAATACAGAATTTTCCAAATTAATTATACTATTGTTATTGCATCCTAAGTTCAGTATAACAATTGCGAATAAAACTCCGTATAGTTCATAATGTAATAACTTAAATTGGTAGCTATTGGCTATCAAAATAATCAAAATAGTATAAGTAGAAAATTGAACCGTTTTTGAATAAATTATGAACAATATTTTTTGTTTGTTGTGTATTATAAGGTACGCGGCAATAGCACCAATAGCCATGCAATCGATATTAAAATAGTACCAAAATTTAAGAATTATTTTAGCAAAAGAAAAATATTTAGCAAGTACCAGTAGTATCAGTTTAGCTGCGCTGTATGAGGCAAATACACCTGCAAAAAACCAAAGCTTATTTTTGATTTTTTTTATAAGCAAGGGCCATAATAAATAAAACTGTTCTTCGGTACCAATAGACCATAACTGACCTGCATAAGGTATGGCTCCATACATTGATATCGCCAAATTGGGGAATATAAGAAGGTGCATTAAGAAATTAGGAAAAATATCGTGCTTTAATAGCGCCGATTCAAAATTGGGCATATAAAAAAGTGGAAATTTAGGAGCTAGAAAAAATGAAAAAGCAACTACCAAAAAATAAATTGGCCAGATTCGTAGCATTCTTCTGAAGTAAAATTTTTTTATAGCGATTTTTTTTGTTTCGATATCTTCCTTTAACAATAGAAATGTTATTAAAAAACCACTTAAAACAAAAAAAAGAACTACTCCTAATTTACCGATAAGCGTATAAAAATAATTATGTAGTCCATTGGGTAGATTAAAATTTTCTTTAGCACTTTCTGTATGGCAAACAAAAACCATAAATGCAGCAAAAAACCTTAGTGCATTTAAATTGGGGAAATATAGGCCGCTATTCTTTTTGAAGCCTATAGCTATATGATTCGATAAAATTTTCAAATACAATATTTTTTGTCTGCGGTGAATTTTTTTAAGTTTGCGAAAAGGAATAGAAATACGCAGCCTGCTATCAAGTACTCTCCGATCAGCAATTGCATTGGGATTATTTTAAAAAGATATGTACAAAAAAATAGTCCTGTGAATAATAGGAACAAAGTATTTCTGTTTACTTTATGTTGATTGTAAACAAGAATGCATAGAGGGAAAAATAATTCAACAAAATAGTAATCATATTTAGGAAGCCATAAAAAAATCTCACCTAAATAATTAAAGCAAAATCCCAATAACAGGACTATCGTAGGGTCACTTATTTTTTTTATATAAAAAAAAATGAAAGTGATTATAGCAATTATACCTAACAGGATAAGTCCATACACTGTGCTTGACGCATAGATATTAAATATCGACCTTAGTTCAATGGGTATATTAGCGATATAGCCAGGTAAAGGGTGAGCAGAAAAATTTGTTTGTGTCTCAATCACAGCAGGAGTTTCGAGCTTGTCAAAATGGATGCCATTATCAAAATCTCTTTGCGAATAATACTCCATCCAATTGTTTGATGATCTAAAAAAGTCTATCCAGTTTTGATATTGGTTAAATAAAATAACTTGAAATAAGCATAATGCTGCTACAATAAATAGCCCTTTTAAAAAAGTAATTCTATTTTCCGAAAATAAAAAGGGCAATGTAAAAAATACATACGATGGCTTTAACCAAATACATATACCAATACTAAACCCATAATAAAATAGTGCTTTAGGGTGCTTGTTGAAAAACACATACATTATCGAAAGTAACAAGGGAAATAGGATGTAACTTTGCCCAATCTGCATATTCATCATCCAACTTTTGGATAACAATAAAAAAGAGTAAGCAAGCAGTAATAAGCTTTGACTGTTTTTGTTATTAGACTTAAAATAGAAAGTAGAAAATATTAATAGCAGAGAAAGGTATTGAAAAGCAAACCATATTTTTTCTATTGCAGGAAAGGGGAGTTTAGCAAGGGGGAGCAATAACCATGTGTAGCTTGGAGGAAGCGTAACTATATTTTGTTTAAAAGTGGAATCGCCTTCATATTGAATACATAATTCAGGTGGGTATGCGGGTGTCCACTTAAAAAAATAGGGAGAATATCCTTTGGCCATATATCTTGCGCCCACGATTCTTTTTCTAAGATCACATGGATAGCCTTCTTTATAATTTTTATAATCTCTGTAAATACTAAAGCATAGGGTACTTAAAAATAAAAAAATAATAAAAGCATTAATTGATTTTTGATATTTAATAAAGAAGTTCAAAATAGGAGTAAATATTTTAATGAGTTAGTGCCGGTTATTTTTTAAAAATTGCCCATTGACTGAGATTAAATATTTTTTTATAGTAAACGGTTTCAAAGTTCTTTATTTTTTTTATGTTTTGAAGGTACGTGTGCGGACTTGTCCTTTTTTGGTTTAGTCTTAAAAATTCAAGAATACGTAATACCCAATCTCCTGCAGGGTTAGGTGTGGTAATCAATAATCTGCCACCTGGTTTCAATAATAAATAACAAGACTCCCAGATATTATCATGTTCAACCACTTCGAATGCTATAATTATATCAAATTCATCGGGTTTTAGCCCTAGTGATTGCCATGAGTTGATATCACCTTTGATTGTAGGATTTCCTTCCACGTCAATTCCTTTATAATTACACCATTCATTTTTTAGTAAATAATTTCCTAACCAATTGTTGCCACAACCAATTTCCAGGATACAAGCATCTTTTGCGATAGTATCAATAAAGAAACTTATTTTTTTTTTCTGGGCAATCCTGCTAAATAATGGCATAGTCGCTAGGCTTTATTTTTCTTCGTGATACTCATCCTCGCTATTGATATTCCAGATATTATCTTTATCGGTAACTCCGTTTTTAATATTTTGAACAGCCTGCATGGCTGTAAGCATTGAGTGGTCCTGATTGTTGTATTTATGCATACCATTTCTGCCAATCAAAAAAAGATTGTCGAATTTATTAATGTAATTTTTTACAACATTAAACTCATCATAAGCACCAACATAAGATGGGTATGTCTTAAGCACTTTTATAACAACAGCATCTTCTACACTTGTCTTGTCAATTATATTTATTGAGTGCAATTCCTCCTTTGCAAATTCAATCATTTCGCTTTCTGTTAAATTCCACAAAGCATCCTCTTCATTACAAAAGTATTCAAGCCCAATCCATATTTTTTCAGGATCATTTACCATAAACGGGCTCCAGTTATTGAAAATCTGAAGTCTGCCAACTTTTACATTTTTTTCCTGAATGTATATCCAATTATCCTTCACCGGGGTGCCATCTTTGTTTTTTATTTTTAATTCTTTTAATAAAAGTCCTACAGTAATAAAATCTCTGTAAACTAAGTTATTAGCAATATGATGAGCCTTCTTATCTAATGGTAATGAAAACCCATTTAGCAAATCTTTGATGGGCATGGTTGAAAAGAAAAAATCGCCATTGAATACGATCTCTTCCTTTTTTTTTCTATCAATTGCAATGATGGATACTACTGAATTAGAATTATTTATTATTTTTTTTACTTTATGTTGGGTTAAAATTACTCCCCCCTTATTTATGATTTGCTCAGCAACAATTTGCCACATTTGCCCAGGGCCAAATTTGGGATATAAAAAATTTTCTATTAAACTTGTTTCAATATTCTTTTGATAAATACCCGTAGTTTTTTTTGAAGCTTTTGTCAAAGCATTAATAATACTTTTGGATAACGACAATCCCTTAATTCTTTGTGCCCCCCATGATGCGCTGATACTTTTTACCGGCAGTCCCCATACTTTTTCTGTATAGTCCTTAAAAAAAATATTATAGAGTACGCTTCCAAACCTGTTAATATAAAAATCTTCAAGTGTTTCTTCGGGCATTCGGGGAAATATTTTTGCCCAACAATAACTGACACCTATTTTGATAGTTCTAAAAAATCCAAGTGCCTTAAGTGTTTGTATTGTCAGGGTTAATGGGTAATTAAAGAATTTGCCAATAAAGAAAATTCGTGATAACCTATTTCTAACTAACATAACATTATCTCCATTCTTTTCGGTGGATTGTATTGTTTTTAGTTCAGTTTGTTGGTTATGATAACTTAACTTGATATTAGGTTCATCACATTCTACAGGCATCTTATTTTGCCACCATTTCATTATAATATCATTCTTGGAAAAGAAACGATGACCGCCTATGTCTATACGGTTGCCTTTATAATTTACTGTCTTAGATAGTCCCCCAACGTTATCTTCAGCTTCCAAAATAATCGGTATAATATCTGATTGTTCTAATAGTTCTAAAGCAGCTGTTAGTCCTGCCGGCCCTGCTCCTATAATGATTGCTGTTCGCATAGAAAAATAAAGATAAGTACATGCATTAGGAATCTTGGATAAAGTTGTAATTAGAGGTTTTGAAGAATGAAAGTCTACCTAATTTCCATCATCCTTGTCACGTATTTTCCAATCATATCAAATTCAATATTGATTGAATCGCCCGGTTTTAAAAATTGCATATTGGTATGCAAGTAAGTATAAGGTATAATGGCTACTGTAAAACTATCTTTTTGGATGTTAAAAATGGTAAGGCTGATTCCATTTAAAGAGATGGAGCCTTTTTCAATAATAAGGGTAGCAAATTTTTCATCAAATTGAAACCTATATTCCCAACTCCCTTCTTTTGCTGTAACTTCTACGCATGTAGCAATGGTATCTACATGGCCCTGCACAATATGTCCGTCGAGTCTTCCATTCATTTGAAGGCATCTTTCCAAATTTACAACCGAATTTATTTGCCAGCTGTTAAGATTGGTCTTAAGCAGAGTTTCTTCAATGGCTGTTAATTTATGTACTCCTTTGGTAATCTCTTCCACAGTGAGGCAAACTCCGTTGTGGGATACACTTTGATCAATACTCAGATCATTAGATATGGAAGATGCTATCCAAAACGTTTTGTTGGTGCCTGAAGAAATAATATCCTTCACAACGCCTGTTGTTTCTATAATTCCTGTAAACATTTATCAAAAATACTTTTTTTATCTTTTTATCTTTTTGAATTTTGAAATTTAAATATTTCTACTATCTTTGCGTTTCTAAAAAAAACTACCAAAGGAGGTATATCAAATGTTAATAATAGATTCTAAAGATTGCGAAAATATAGACAAGGCGTTAAAAAAGTATAAGAAGAAATTCGAAAAGAGCCGTGTGTTGCTTCAGTTAAGAGAGCGTCAGGCTTTTATCAAGCCCTCTATCAGGCGTCGTACACAGGTTTTAAAAGCTGTATATAAGCAGAACATCGCAAGCGGTAAAATAGACCTGTAAGTCGTTTTATACGATTAAAATATGTTAAACTGATAACCAGTAACTTTGGTTATCAGTTTTTTTATGTCAGTCACTCAACCTCAAATCATACAAGTCTTTTTAGATCACCTCAAATTTCAAAAAAGGTATTCGCAACACACAGTAGTATCTTACCAAAACGACCTGGTAGATTTTTTTAATTTTATTGAAAAAGAGTTCGAGGTAACTTCTCCTGTAGAAATAAAGTCTTCCTTTGTGAGAAGTTGGCTTGCCGGGCTTAAAGAAAAGGGGCTTGAATCCAAAAGTATCAACCGTAAAATATCCACGCTAAAATCATTTTTTAAATACCTCCTAAGACTGGGTTTAATTCAAACAAGCCCTATGGGCACTATTCTCTCAGCCAAAGTGAAAAAAAGGTTGCCTCAATTTGTAGCAGAAAAAGACATCAATACATTAATTAATTATGTGGAATTTGGGGCAGACTGGAATGGCAAGACAAACCGGCTGTTGTTACACTTACTTTACAATACCGGTATTCGACAGGCAGAATTGATAAATCTTAAAGAAACACATATTGATATAAGGAACAGTACTATAAAAGTTTTGGGAAAGGGAAACAAAGAGCGGATTCTGCCGGTCAGTAATGAATTGGGGCAACTCATTCAGCAATATATAGACGATAAACACAATAATTTTGAGGTATCCAATAGAGAAATTTTGCTTATAAATGAAAAAGGCAAAAAACTATATCCAAAATACATTTATAGCGTAGTAAAAAAATACCTTAGCGATGTTACCACTATTGACAAGAAGAGTCCACATGTATTGCGACATACTTTCGCCACTCACTTGATGAATAATGGGGCGGATATCAATGCCGTAAAGGAGTTGCTGGGGCATAGCAGTCTGGCAGCTACGCAGATATATACGCACAATACCATTGAGAAGCTAAAAGAGGTACATAGTAAAGCGCATCCAAAGGCTTAAGTTTGTTAGCAGGACAATAAATTAAAGTGTTATAAGTTTTACTCTTTAGGCTGTACATTTATTTGGAAATTAAACCAGCACACACTAACTTGAATTATCAAATTTACTCATTTTAAACCCTTAAATAATGTGGCCTATGAAGTAATTGATTACCTAAATTTTTCACACAATTGTTCACTGATTAAAAATTAGATTGCTATGAACGTAAACATTCAGACTGTGCATTTTGACGCAGATTCAAAATTGAAATTCTACATTGAAAAAAAGCTTACAAAGCTTTTACAAGTTCATGACAGGATTACAAAAGTTGATGTGTATTTAAAACTAGACAATGTAGTACACACTATTAAAGACAAGGTCGCAGAAATTAAAGTACATATTCCTAAGTATGATTTTTTTGTGAAGCATTCTTCCAAATCATTTGAAGAAAGTTTTGATGAAGCACTTGATTCTGTGATTTTGCAGATAAAACGAAAAAAGGAAAAGCTCGCAGCATAATATTATGACCCCCAAAAAATGGGGGTTTTTTTATGTCACCTCATGCTTATACACAATTTTATTTTTTTAGTGTAAAAAAATCTTTTACAAAGTTTTTGTATTAGTCAAAGATACTTACCTTTGCCATCCCAAAAATACTAGTGCAGTATTGTAATCTTTTTTTTGGAAAAAAGTTCTTTTAAAAATATGCCGAAGTAGCTCAGTTGGTAGAGCAACTGATTTGTAATCAGTAGGTCGCTGGTTCGACTCCAGTTTTCGGCTCTGTGATTTTGGGTAGATGGCCGAGTGGTTAAAGGCGACAGACTGTAAATCTGTTCTCTCACGAGTACGTAGGTTCGAACCCTACTCTGCCCACTTTTAAAGTGGATTGTTTGAAAAGTTCTTTGTGTTTAATCGTAGCTTTTTAAAAACCTGCGACGGTTGAAGGGTAGTGATTATTGCGAGAGTAGCTCATTTGGTAGAGCGGTAGCCTTCCAAGCTTCAGGTGGCCAGTTCGAGCCTGGTCTCTCGCTCAAGGCAAATGGCAAGTGGGTATTTTTTACCCACTTGTTATTGCACTATCGCCTGTTAACGGTGCAAAAGCCGTTGTAGCTCAGGGGTAGAGCACTTCCTTGGTAGGGAAGAGGTCGTGAGTTCGATTCTCACTAACGGCTCACAGGGTTGAAAATTCGAGAAGAATAAAAATATTATCTGCGGAATGTTTTCACAGATATACAATTAAAAATAAATTTAAAAACAAATAAAATGGCAAAAGAGAATTTCCAACGGGATAAACCTCACGTTAACATTGGCACTATCGGTCACGTAGATCATGGTAAAACTACTTTGACTGCTGCTATCACAATGATCCTTTCTAAAAAAGGAATGGGTAACGTAGCTAAGAAATATGATGAAATTGATGGTGCTCCTGAAGAAAGAGAAAGAGGTATCACTATCAATACTGCTCACGTTGAGTATCAAACTGCTAATCGTCACTATGCACACGTTGACTGTCCTGGTCACGCTGACTATGTGAAGAACATGATTACTGGTGCTGCTCAAATGGATGGTGCTATATTGGTTGTTGCTTCTACAGATGGTCCTATGCCTCAAACAAGAGAGCATATCCTTTTGGCTCGTCAGGTAGGTGTACCTAGCATGGTCGTTTTCATGAACAAGGTTGATCTTGTTGATGATCCTGAATTGTTGGAACTAGTTGAAATGGAAATCCGTGAGTTGTTAACCAAGAATGGTTTTGATGGTGACAACACCCCAATCATACAAGGTTCTGCTACTGGTGCGATGGCTGAAGATCCACAATGGGTTGCAAAAATTGAAGAATTGATGGATGCTGTTGATAGTTACATTCCTTTGCCTCCTCGTCCGGTCGATTTACCTTTCTTGATGAGTGTTGAGGATGTATTCTCTATCACTGGTCGTGGTACAGTTGCTACTGGTCGTATCGAGCGTGGTATCATCAAAGTTGGTGAAAGCGTAGAAATCGTTGGTTTGATGGATGCTCCATTGACTTCAACTGTTACAGGTGTTGAAATGTTCAAGAAACTATTGGATGAAGGTCGTGCTGGTGACAACGCTGGTTTGTTGTTACGTGGTATTGAAAAGAGCCAAATCCGTCGTGGTATGGTTATTTGCAAACCTAAATCTATCACTCCACACACTGAATTCAAGGGTGAAGTTTACGTATTATCGAAAGATGAAGGTGGTCGTCACACACCATTCTTTAACAAATACCGTCCTCAGTTCTACTTCCGTACAACTGACGTAACTGGAGAATGTACACTTCCTGAAGGTACT
>JANXSR010000416.1 GCA_025352625.1 Ferruginibacter sp. | reverse complement strand
AAAATTTTGTAATCGGGTTTCTTAAACAAAAAAGCAACCTGGTAATTGACCAGGTTGCTTTTTTGTGTTGTTTAAAGGATAATGTAATAAAGCGGGAAGAAAAAAATTAACTAAACAAACCACCTTTTTTCAATTCACGGGTTCCTTCGCCAATTTTAAATCCGTTTTGATAAATTTGAATAGTATAATTTCCTTTTTGAAAATTTGCACCTGGAGTAAATGCAAACTCTACATTTTTCTTTTTAGCTGTTTCTAAGTCAACCAAAACTTTAGCGGTAAATGGTTTGTCACCATCTTCACGTGTTGTAAAAATGCCTGATCCTAATTTATCTACACTAATTGGTTTACCGTCTGGGCCAATTACACATACATAAACATCAGTTGAACCAGTTTGAATAATACGATTGTTTACATCGAAAGAGATTACTAATTTATCAACACGTTTTGCTGTGGTGGTAACTTTTTCTTTTCCGTTTTTCTTAATATCAACAGCTGTAATAGCGATGTTTGAAGCATTTAAAGTAGATGCAATATCAACCTTCTTTTCCAGATCCTGCTTAACAACAGTTGTAGCAGCAAGGTCGGTTGTTAATTTTTCTTTGTCAGCTGTTAAAGCAACTTTATCTGCTGTTAAGCCTTGATTTTCCTGTGTTAAACGTGCCACTTCCTGTTCCATATTGCTAATCTTACCGTTTAAATCAGCAATCAGTGTTTTAGCTTTTGCCAATTCAGAAGCAGTTGCATTTTTCTTATTTAAAATGCTGCGGATTTCATTTTTTGTTTTAGCAATTTCGCTGTTCTTATCTTTTAGTTTGCCTTCTAAAGTTGTATTTACTGTACCCATAGAATCAAGGCGTGCCAATGATCCGTCAAAGCTTTTCTGGATATCACTTTTTTCTTCAGTTACTTTAGCAATAGTAGTTCCTTGTTGCTGAATTACTTCGGTAGTTTTATTTTTATCAACAACTGCATAACCGCCAACGGCTACTAATGCAACTGCTAATGCGCCGATAATGGCATTCTTGTAATTTTTACGTGGAGCCTGACCTTCGGTCGTAGCTGCGGGAAAATTTGTTGTACTCATGATATGATATTTTAGGTTAAAAATGTTTGGAGGACATTAAAAATAAACAAGCAAACTATTGTGGAGTAGATTTTCAAATGCCTGATGCCATGAATTCCATAACCATGCCAATTTTTTATTTTTACATACAAAGACTGTTTTTTTTGTTCTTTAAGTTCAAATTACCTTATATATTTTTCATATAAATTTTAATTTAATGCATTTGGATGCTTTTTTTGATGAAACCTGTTTTTTGAAAGGCTTGTAGAGAGAGTCCGGCGGTTTGGTTAGAAAGTGCGAAATAGTTTATTAAAAAAAATTGCTTCCCCGTTTCACAAACCGAAAGAGGGAAGCTGGCATTATAAGTATGGTGGAAATGTGTTTTAAGAAATTGCAGGCAGGCTTATGATAGATATACCATCACAAAAGAAATAATTTTCAAAATTTGCAAAGAGATTATTAATTCATAAAAGCAATTATTTTGCGGAGTTCTTCTTCATCAGCAAGGTATACATTTCCAAAATCAGTTACCAATGGATTGGCAAACTGCATTGGGTTGGTAATTGCTTTTCTTGCTGAACCATGGTATTCTTTTGCGCCGCTTTCCTGTATAAGTTTTTCAATATTGGTTGACTTTATTCCGGCTCCAGGCATAATGATAATTCTGTTTCCTGCCTGTTGAACAAGCTGATGCAACACTTCACCGGCTTCAGGTGCAGCAGATTTTTGGCCAGAAGTTAACACCCGTTCACATCCTGCAACAATGATATCCTCCAGTGCTTTAAATGGATCAGGCGTGGCATCAAATGCACGGTTACAGGTAACACCCATCGGGTAAGCCCATTCAACAATTTGCTTTAATTTATCCGTGTCTATTTCACCATCAATTTTTTGTACGCCAATTGAAATACCATTGCAACCAAGTTCTTTGCAAATCAATATATCATGTTTTATAATCTCCATCTCATTGTCGTCGTATAAATAATTCCCTGATCTTGGCCTGATAATCGGATACAATAAAATTGAAATTTTTTCTCTTGTTTGCCTGATGGCTCCATAACTTGGTGTGGTGCCACCTTCTACAGGATTATCACACAATTCAACCCTGGCAGCACCGGCTTTTTCAGCAATAATAGCCGATTGGATATTGAATGCACAAACTTCGAGAATAGTTTTATTGAACATGTTTTTTTGTAATTTAATTAGTAAATACTTTGGCCGGTATAAATTTTTTCTTCTTTATTATTGCGTACCGCATAAGTGAATCCTTTCTGTAAACAGTAGGCACCAAATTCTCCTTTTTTATTTAATGCTAAAAAGCCAACCTGCACTTCTTTAGCTTTTGAAGGGTTGCGTTTTATAATTCTTTCAACGCCTTCTTTGCAGGCAGCCTCAGGGCTGTAGCCCTGCCGCATTAGCTCTACAATTAAATGTGCACCCACAATTCTTATAACTTCTTCTCCCACACCGGTTGCCGTAGCAGCACCAATTTCATTGTCAACATACAGGCCTGCACCAATAACGGGAGAGTCGCCCACACGGCCATGTATTTTATAGGCCATACCACTGGTTGTGCAGGCACCACCAAAATTACCTGCTGCATCTAAAGCCAGCATACCAATGGTATCATGGTTTTTTATACCGCCCGGCATTGGATCTTTCTTTTTATCATACAGTTGATTTTCTATATTTTTTACCGGTTCGTATTTAGCTGTTTTTAACCATTCCTTCCAGGCTTTTTCACTCGCTGGTGTCAGCAGGTTTTGTTTTTTAAAACCATTGGCCAATGCAAACTGCAAAGCGCCATCGCCAGCTAAAATAATATGTGGTGTTTTTTCCATTACCATTCTGGCAACTGAAATGGGATGCATAATATGTTCAAGACACATCACGGATCCACAATTATAAAACTCATCCATAATGCAGGCGTCAAGCGTTACTCTTCCATCTCTGTCAGGCAAACCACCATAACCTATACTTTGGTTGGTTTCATCGGCTTCGGGTATTCTCACACCGGCTTCAACAGCATCAAGTGCCCTGCCGCCTTTTTTTAATATTTCCCATGCGCCCGCATTGGCTGCCTTGCCAAAATCCCAGGTAGATATAACAATGGGTTCATTTAAAACCGGTTCAATTTTATTTATCGAACCTGCGAATATTTTTTCGCCTGATAAAACTGCAGCCGAGCCAACTACAGCATTTTGCAAAAACTTTCTACGTGATGACATATTTTTTAATTAAAAATTGAACAGCAATGGTACAGTTTATTTTTAAAGATTACACAATTTACAATTCGCTATTTCATGTTTTTTTTACTTTAAGCAATACATAGTTATTTACACCATCCTGTTTACAAAAAAATAATATCTTACACTTTGTAAAATTAAATTGAATTTATCTTGCTGTTTAAATAGGTTGGGCGTGTTACACGGTGTTTGAATATCCAGGTGCTTTTGTAAAATCAATCAGTAATTTTAAAAAAAATCATTCCATTTTAAAAGCTAATATAAAATAGTACTAATGAAAAAATTCATAATCTTTCCAGTGCTGATCTTTTTGTCGGTTGCATTAAAAGCCAATATCCGGTTACCAAACGTAATAAATAATAACATGGTTTTGCAACAGCAATCAACCGTAAAATTATGGGGATGGGCAGGTCCCAATGAAAAAGTATACATTACTACTTCATGGAATAATAAACTTGATTCTGTAGTAACTACAAGAGATGCGAACTGGATGCTGACTGTGCAAACACCCGCTGCTGGCGGCCCTTATACAATTACACTGAAAGGTGAAAATACCATTGTGCTTAACAATGTGTTGATCGGCGAAGTGTGGGTATGCGCTGGCCAATCGAATATGGAGATGAATTATAACTGGGGCTTGCCTGATGTGAAGGCAGCATTGGCCAACTGTGCTAACAGCAATATCCGTTTTTTTTATATTCCAAAATCAACTGCTAAATATCCACAAGACAATTGCGGTGGCGAATGGGTTAACTGCGATTCAAACACTTTAAAAAGCTTTAGTGCTGTTGGTTATTTCTTTGGCAAAAAATTAAATGCAGACCTGAATGTGCCTATTGGTTTAATTAATGCTAACTGGGGTGGCACACCTGCCGAAACGTGGGCAGAGGCAGCAGCAATCAACAGTGATACAGCATTAAAAACCGCTGCAGCAAAACAACAGCCTTATGATTGGTGGCCCTATGAGCCGGGTGCTGCATTTAATGGAATGATTGCACCGATCAGCAACTATTCGATTGCCGGTGCCATATGGTACCAGGGAGAAGGGAATACCATTGCACCTGATACTTACAGCAAATTACTAACCACCATGATTGGTACATGGCGCAAAGCATGGAATAAAGAATTGCCCTTTTATTACGTGCAGATTGCACCGTATAGCTATGGCAACAAATATATATCTTCCATTATCCGGGAGCAGCAAACAAAGGCAATGGCTTATCCCAGTGTTGGCATGGCTGTAATAACAGACCTTGTTGATAATATCAAAGATATTCATCCAAAAAATAAACATACTGTTGGAGACAGGCTTGCTAACTGGGCGCTTGCAGAAACGTACCATAAACAAGGACTGTTATATAAAAGCCCTATGTATAAAAGTATGGAAGTACAGAAGGAAAAAGCCATCATTAGTTTTGACAATGCACCTAATGGGTTGATGGCAAAAGACAAAGTAGTTAGTGAAATTTATATAGCGGGTACGGACAAAATATTTTATGCAGGTGCTGCAAAAATTGACAATAACAAATTAATCGTTACAAGCCCCAAAGTTCTCCAACCTGTAGCAGTTAGGTTTGCATTCAGCAACACAGCAATGGCTAATTTATTCAGTAAAGAAGGCTTGCCTGTAAACTCTTTTAGAACAGATGATTGGGAACTGGATAGAAGTAAAGAACAGTAAGTTTAAAAAACAGGTAAATCTTCCTTCAGCCAAAAAAATAAGATTGACATGCCTAAAATTGCGATTGCTTTCATTGCTTTAATCTTTTTGATGCAGAAAACTGTTACTGCACAACAAGTCAGCAAACCTTTGGTGCAATTGGGTTTAAAAAATTTATTGAAAGAGTTGTATGATGTTTCTACATTACCTTCCTATGCAACGGACAGCTATGTTGCAGAGATATCAACTTACGATCGTACGGGTGGTAATAACGATGGTTTTAATGGCACTTATTCTTTTGTTCGCCGCAATGCAGATAGTTCACTGGTATTATTTGATGTTAAAGGAGCCGGCGTAATTAACAGGATATGGACACCAACGCCTTCCGATGATAGCCTTGATTTTTTTATTGATGATACGCTGCAACCAGCTTTCAGTATTTGTTACAAAGATTTATTTTCAGGTAAAATTTATCCATTTGTTGCACCGCTTTGTGCAAACCAGTTGGGTGGATTTTATTGTTATTTGCCAATACCGTTTAACGAATCCTGCAAAATTGTTTTTCGTGGTAAAAGTACAAGGTTTCACCAGGTAGGTTATCGTTTGTATCCAAAAGGGGTACACATCAATAAATTTAAACTGCCTTTAAACAAAGAAGCCATAGTAGAATTAGCAACTTTAAAATCACGGTGGAGTGATGCTAACTTTTTTACAAAAGATACCAATAAAAATCCCCCAGGGATGTTAACCGAAAGTAACAACCTGCTGTTGAAATCTGGGCAGCAAGCTACTGTATATCAAACCAATCAGCCCGGCAGAATTCTTGGGTTTGAATTATTTTCCTCCGACAATCTCGAAGCCATCGCAAAGGATATTGATCTTAAAATAACCTGGGATAATGATAAAGTGCCCGCAGTGTATTGTCCGCTGGCAGATTATTTTGGATATGCTTTTGGTAAGCCTTCTATGAAAAGTTTATTAATCGGTTCTGATGGAGAAAAAAATTATTCTTATTTTCCAATGCCTTTTAATAAAGCTGCCCGTATAGAATTGTTATACAGAAAACCTATTGATGGCAGCAAAGAAAAAAGTATCCACTTTACGAGCAAAATATATTTTACCAAACAGCAAAGAGCTGCAACAACAGAAGGTGAATTTTATGCAAACTGGCGCAGGGAAAACCCGGTTGCTGACGGGCATCCTTTTACGATGCTGGATGTTAAAGGAAAAGGGCATTTTGTTGGCACCGCATTACAGGCACAAGGATTAAACGCAGGGATGACAATTTTTTTTGAAGGGGATGATTCAACTGTTGTGGATGGTGAATTAAGGATGCATGGAACTGGCTCCGAAGATTTTTTTAACGGAGGCTGGTACGCCTTACTTGATTGCTGGGATGCAGCCATGAGCCTGCCTCTTTCCGGGGCGTTGGAATATGCTGTTTCACTTGCCCATACAGGTGGTTATAGGTTTTTTATTGGTGATAAAATATCTTTTGAAAAATCATTTTTTCAATCTATTGAACACGGGCCGGAGGGTAACAAGGTGCCCGCAGATTATACTTCTGTGAGTTATTATTATTGCAGCAACAACAACCAACAACAATTAATTCCATCTGCCGAAAATACAAAGTTGTATCAAAAGGATACGTTGATTTTATATCCGCAATTATTAAATGTTGGTACAGAAGGCAAAGTGGCAATCGATACAAAGTGGACCTTTCCAACAGGTGGTCTTAGTTTTTATTATACGGTAGAAGAAGATACAAAATTGAGGGTATCTCTCCAGGATATTCCCGAAGGCAGTTATGATGTTTACCTTGACTATGTGAACAGTCCGGAAGGGGCAAGTTTTTCAATATGGCAAAGACAAACTCCCATTACCCAATGGATAGATACCTACAATGCAGCTACTAAAAGGATTGAGTTAAAGAATATGTGCGACCTTGAAATAACACCATTAAATAAAACGATTTCTTTTAGATTTAAAACAAGCAGTAACAAAAATCAATTTGTACTAAACAGGATTGTGCTGGTAAAAAAGTAGCCGGTATTGCAAGGCAGATAAATATTTCTCTTCAAGGTCATTATATTTTTAAAAACAAAAATGCTTGTATATGAAAGAAAAATCCGGTCGCCGGTCATTTATTAAAAATGTCGGTATCAGCAGTATCAGTGCTGCCATACTTCCTGTTGGGTTGGTAAATAATCCGGAGATACAACAGGCATCTAATGACACACAAAACAAATCAGTAGAAAAAAAACGAAGGCCTTACAATAAGGAGTACAAAGGCGAGTTCCTTAACCGTGTTGCATTTCCCATTGGCGGTTTGGGTGCCGGTATGTTTTGTATGGAAGGTACGGGTGCACTCTCTCATATTTCTGTGCGCAATAAACCAGAGATTTTTAATGAACCTGGTATGTTCGCAGCCATTGCAGTTAAAGGAATAAAGTATGGTGCTAAATTATTGGAAGGGCCGGTACCTGATTGGAAGAAATTTGGTCAGCGGGATGCAGGCAATGGTTCAGGCGGTGCTACAACTGGTTTACCACATTTTAGCAATGCTTCTTTTTCTGCAAAATTTCCTTTTGGTAATTTGGATATCAGCGATGCCGATATTCCTTTTAAAGTTGCTATAACCGGATGGAGCCCTTTTATACCAACAGACGATGATAACTCAGGCTTGCCGGTTGGTGCAATGGAATATAAATTTATCAACACAGGTAAAGCAACTACTGAGGCTGTATTCTCCTTTAATGCAAAAAATTTTTTACGGGTAGATAAAGGAAGTAATTCAATACAGCCCCTGCAAAATGGTTTTATCTTATCGGAGGCAGGAACACCTGAAAAGCCATTTAAAACAGACTTTGCCATTTTTACAGATGATAATGCAACTGTGGTTGATCATTGCTGGTTTAGGGGCGGATGGTGGGATCCTTTTACCATGGCTTGGAACACTGTTAAAAACGGAGAAGCAAAGCCTGTAGCACCCGTTGATAAAGATGCGCCGGGTGCGTCTTTATTTGTGCCATTTACCCTTGCACCAGGTAAAGAAAAAATAATCCGTGTAATGATGGCCTGGTATAGTCCCGATTCTGACCAGACGTACGGAGAGATGGGTGCAAAAAAGGAAAAGTGTGACCCTGCTTCGGGCTGCTGCAATTCACCTGCTGATATTTCGCTGGATAAATATGACAAGGATTTTAATGGTAAATTTTATAAGCCATGGTACAGCAGCCGTTTTAAAACAGTAGAAGAAGTAGCCGCATACTGGAAACAGCAGTACAATGAAT
The DNA here is from genome assembly GCA_025352625.1 of Ferruginibacter sp. GTDB lineage: Bacteria > Bacteroidota > Bacteroidia > Chitinophagales > Chitinophagaceae > Ferruginibacter. The sequence goes on along the minus strand of JANXSR010000416.1, from coordinate 5,568 downwards.
TAAAGAAAAATTCCAAACTATTTACCGATGCTTTTTATGCCAGCAGTTTACCACCCGAAGTAATTGAAGCAGTAGCATCTAATCTTTCCATTTTAAAATCACCCACAGTAATGCGTCAGTATGATGGACGCCTGTGGAATTTTGAAGGTTGTGGAGACGACTGGGGATGTTGCCATGGTTCCTGCACGCATGTGTGGAATTATGCACAAGCCATTCCGCATTTGTTTCCGGCACTGGAAAGAAGTTTGCGGCACACAGAGTTTTGTGAAAGTCAGAGTATTGAAGGACACCAAAACTTTAGAGCAACGCTTCCAATACAACCTGCCACCCACGATTTTCATTCTGCAGCAGATGGACAATTGGGCGGTATTATGAAAGCATACAGGGAGTGGCGCATAAGTGGAGATAACGAATGGTTGAAAAAAATGTACCCGATGGTAAAAACAAGTATGGATTATTGTATTGCTACCTGAGATCCGCGGCACAATGGTGTTATTGAAGAACCACATCACAATACATATGATATAGAATTTTGGGGACCAGATGGCATGCACACCAGTTTTTATATGGGGGCATTAAATGCCATTGCGCAGATGGGAAAGTTTTTGGGTAAAGATGTTGCAATTTATCAGCGGCTGGCAGCAACTGCAAAAAAAATGATGGAGACAATTTTGTATGATGGCGAATATTTTATTCAGCAAATAAAAGTGGATGGGTTAACGGCAAAAAATCCGGCTACCGTAAAATCTTTTGGCGGAGAATATTCTAAGGAAGCCAAAGAGTTGCTGGAAAAAGAAGGTCCTAAATATCAATATGGTAAAGGCTGTTTATCAGATGGTGTACTGGGTGCTTGGATTGGCCGCATGTGCGGACTGGAAGATACCATTGATCCATCAAAAATAGCCAGCCATTTACTGGCAGTGCATAAATACAATCTTAAAGAAAATTTAAGTGAACATGCCAATCCACAGCGTCCATCCTATGCAATGGGTGATGAAGGGGGATTGTTATTGTGTTCGTGGCCAAAGGGAGGAAAACTCTCTCTGCCCTTTGTTTACAGCGACGAAGTATGGACGGGCATTGAGCACCAGGTGGCTGCTCATTTAATGTTGATGGGGCAGGTAAAAGAAGGACTTGAAATTGTTCGTGCCTCCCGCAACCGCTATGACGGACGTATACGAAACCCATTTAACGAATATGAATGTGGCCATTGGTATGCACGTGCTTTATCAAGCTACGGCTATTTACAGGCACTTACCGGTGTTAGATACGATGCAGTGGATAAGACGTTGTATATCGATTCTAAACTGGGAGATTTTACTTCTTTTCTTTCAACAGAAACTGGATTCGGTACGGTGAATCTTAAAGCAGGAAAGCCATCCGTTAAAATTGTTTATGGAACCATTCAAATAAATAAAACCATTGTAAGCGGCAAACTAATTTCTGCGTAATACAGATTGTAAAAAGAACCTTACTGTGTTAGCTGGAATAGATTTAGATTATTTAAGCGCCAGCCCTTACAATGCTTAACAGATAAATAGTTAGAATTTTTTTGATCACCCCAAGGGTAACATGCTGCACAATTTCAGTATGCGGCCTTTTCTTTTTCAACTAGCTCTTTCCCCATGCAGCAGCATATTTACTGCATGATCAAAGGAACCTGCACGTATTACTTCACCGGCATTTACAAAAAATATTTCATCAGCATTTTTAATGGTGTTTAACCTGTGCGCAATAATAACACGTGTGGTGGTGGCAGGCAGTTTATTTAAAATATCCTGAAGTATTTGTTCGGTGATGGTATCAATGTTGGCAGTAGCTTCGTCTAATACCAGCAGGGCCGGGTTGCGCAATACTGCACGCATAAAAGCAATCAGTTGTTTCTGCCCCAGGCTAATGCTTTCGCCACCTGAACTAACAGGTGTATCAAGGCCTTTTTCAAAAATCAGCAGCAGGCTTTGTAAACCTGCATTATTGATGGTTTCTTCCAGCTCTTCATTTGTAAAGTTTTTATATGCTTCGTTGCTGTATAAAATATTTTCTCTAACAGTGCCGGTAAAAAGAAATGGCTCCTGTAAAATAAAACCAATCTTATGGGTAAGTTCTGCAGGCAGATAAGAGCGGATATCTTTGTTATCCAACAGTACCTGCCCTTCTACCGGATCGTACAGTCTTGCTATTAACGATGCGGTGGTGGTTTTACCGCCGCCCGTTGGGCCTACCAGCGCATAAGTTTTACCGGGCTCAAGGGTAAAATTTATATGGTGCAGTATTTCTTTTTCTTCATCATACCCAAAAGAAACATTTCTAAATTCCATGATGGCAGTAGTATTTTCAACCGCAGCGACGGGTATAACAGGCAGGTTGCTTTCCATATTTAAAATGTACGAAATCCTGTCCCAGCCGGACATTGCCAATTGAAAGTTTGTCCACAAGGCAGCAAGCTGTCGCAAGGGGTTGTAAAAATTGGTAGCGTAAGAAAGATAACTTACCAGTAAGCCTATTGAAAAATGCCCGGTCGAGATGAGGTAAATACCATAGGTTAACACAATCAATTGGGCAGTACTGGCAAAAAATCCATACACGGGTATAAAAACATTATTGGCAATGCCTGCACCAATTGCGGTAGTATAGTTTTGGTTATTGGCTTCTTCAAAACGATTCCTGAAATAATCCCTCCGGTTAAATGCAATAATCACTTTAAAATTATGCAGGCTTTCCTGTATCTCGGCACTAAGGCCGCCTGTACGTTGCAGGCTTAGCGCATTTCTTTTCTTTATCCACGGAGTGCTTACTTTGGTAAAAATGAAAATCAACAAACCCGGCAACAGGGTAGCAATACCAAGCCTAAAGTTGATGACGAGTAAAAAAATACCGGCACCTGTCATGGTAGCAATAGTGCCAATAAACTGCATCAATGATTGTGAAAAGAACTGGTTTATTTTATCGGTATCATTATTAACCCTTGAGATAAGATCGCCTGCTTTATTCTGATTAAAGAAGGCAACGGGCAGCTCCTGCAATTTATTAAAAATGGTATTGCGTAATTTAAATAACATTCTTTGACCAACACCACCCATTAGTCTTGTTTGCAGGTAACTTGCTACAAATGCTACCAAATACATACCAAGTAATATACCGGCCCATACCAACACGCCATGAAATTGTTTATGTACCAAATAAGTGTCAATGGTGTAACCAATAATAAAGGGCCCCAGCAGGTTAAGCCCCGAGTTGACAAGAATGGCAGCCAGTGCAAGCAAGAGATTTTTACGCTCTTCTGTTATCAGTTGCAGCAATTTTTTTAATGCACGCAGTGTAGATGTTTTTTGCTGCGTTGCGGCAATATCATTGAGGTTGTACTTCATAATTACTGGTACTCTGCTGTGAATTAAAAATCTGTATGTATTCAGGACTTTGTTTAATTAAATCGGCATGCATGCCGGTAGCAACAATTTCACCTTCCATCAAAACGATTATCTTGTCAAAATGCTCCACACTGGCTATTTTTTGTGTTACAGAAATAAGGGTAATGCCTGGATAATTATGATATAAATTTTTCAGTATCCTGTTTTCCGTGTTGGTATCCACTCTTGCTGTAAAATCGTCAAGTAATAATATTTTAGGATTAATGGCCAATGCCCTTGCCAGCATAATGCGTTGTTTTTGTCCACCTGAAAGACTGGTACCTCTTTCAGATACAATCGTATCCAGTTTTAGGGGAAGCGAATCAACAAACTCTTTTAACTCTGCTGTAGCAATGGCTTTAGCAAGTGATTCATCTGTAACCTTATTACTGAATGCAATGTTCTCCCTGATGGTCATATTAAAGAGAATGCTATCTTGAAAAACAAAACCAACCTGGCTATAAAAACTTTCTTTGTTATAGTCGTTACTATTGACCCCGTCAAATTCAACAGTGCCTTCAGCAGGTTTTATTAAACCGGTTAACAGGTACAGCAACTGTGTTTTACCTGCTGCAGTAGGGCCAATAACAGCAAGTGAAGAACCTGCTTTTACTGAAAAACTAATCTGCTTTAAAGCTGGCTTTTGTCCGTATGTTACCGATACATTTTTAAGCTCAATATTACCATTTAAAGCTTCTTTTATAATACCGGTATCAGGCAACTCCGGCACATCAAGCACTACGTTTATTCGCTGGTAGCTTGCAGTGGCCTGGGCTATTACATTGCTCATGAAACCGATTACCAGTATTGGAAAAATTAGTAATGATAAATAACTGTTGAAGGCAGCAAAATCTCCCAATGACATACTGCCGTTTATTACAAAATGGCCACCCATGGTAAGTATAGCCAGCCCGGCCATGTTAGCAGTAAAGATGATAACAGGTATCAATCCTGCAAACAACCGCAAGATGCTTAATCCAAGGTTTTTGGCCTGTGTATTGGCATCTAAAAATTTAGCGTATTCCAATTGCTGGGAGTTGATAACCCTTATGAGTGCCGCACCAAGAATACTTTCATTGATTACTTTGTTAAGCCTGTCAACTACCTGCCTGCTTTGTAAAAATATTGCCCTTACTTTCTTTAATACAAAAAAGAATGCCCCCCCAATAATGGGTACGATGGCAACAATAGCAAGGGCCAGTTTCCAATTGATGGTAAATAGCATAACACAGGCACCAATAATAATAATAACGGAAGAGGCAATGGATACAATGGCCTGTGATACAAATAATTTAATGGAATCTACATCAGCAGTTAAATTGGTTAATAATTTAGAAGGGTTGGCCTGCTCAATAAAAGCATGGCTCTGTGTAGATATTTTATAGGAAAGCCTTGAACGCAGGTCTCTTGCCACTTTTTCTGATGTGTATACCTGCACTATGCCTTGCAGGTAGGTAAAAATAAAAATAACGATGGCAGCTCCCAGGTAGCTGATCAATACTTTTTTCAAAACAAATTGTTTTGGCCAGGCATCAATTCCGTTAGCAATTATTTTGGGCAATAGCAGGTTAATGCCATTGCTTAGTAAGGCAAAAAAAATCAGGGCAAACACCATTTTTTTGTAAGGGGTAAGTAAGCTAATTATGCCGGGGCCCTTTTGTATAGCATTCGTAGATGAGCCTGCCTTTTTCTTCATGTTTGATTATAGGTTAAATTGTTGCAGGTATATTTTTATTAAAATACAGGTAGTTAATCAACTTAAAAATAAGGAAAATATCAGCAAGTAAAATCTCTTGCATCATTGTACTGCTTAACTTTCGGCTGGTGTTCACTTTTGCTGGCAATTACCAATAAGTATTTTGGAGTATAAATATTAGGTAGGTTAAATAGCAGCCGGCTGCAAAACATATCTTCAAATAACAGGGAAAAGCATGTGTAGATAAAAGAATGAATTGAAAAATGAAATCATTTTTTCAACTATAGGTTTAGTAAGTTTATTCAAAAAATAAAACTCACTAAATTTCGTGAGCTTTATTTTAAAGTGACCCTATTGGTACAAAACTCGAACTTTTTATTGAAAGATTTACAATTTTTAGTAGATATTTTAGCCGCTTGATTGGTTTGGAAATTTCGATCATGTCCCTCACACTGGGCTGGGAGG
>JANXSR010000396.1 GCA_025352625.1 Ferruginibacter sp. | reverse complement strand
TCTCTTTTACTTTATACCCTTTATAACGTTTTTCTTTTTTACCTGCTTCTACCCCATCCAAACCAATCGTTACCATTTGCAAATAACATCAACCCCAGTAAAAGTACCATACCTACTATTTGGGCGTACTCTAAAAACTTTTCGCTTGGTTTACGCCCGGTGATCATTTCACCAAGGGTAAATAATACATGTCCTCCATCTAAAGCCGGTATAGGCAACAAATTCATGAATGCCAGAATGATGGATAAAAATGCAGTGATGCTCCAAAAACTTTCCCAGTCCCAAGGTGTAGGAAATACAGAACCAATTGTTTTAAAACCGCCCATGCCTTTGTAGGCACCGGTTTTAGGGTTTGCCATTTTTTTGAACTGATCTACATAACCTGCCAACTTTTCCCATGTTTTTGCAACGCCGGCCGGAAAAGCTTCCAGCAAAGAATATTTTCTTGCATCAATTTTTATTAATCCAAGGCTATCCATATCTTCAAAAGCAATCCATGGCAACCCTATTTTTCCTTCTGTATTTACCCTGCTTGACAAATCAATTTCTTGTCCATTTCTTTCTATTTTAAAATGTACACTATCATTTTTTTTCTTTTCAACCAGTTTACTTACTTCATCTACAAAAGTTACCGGTACGCTGTCGACAGAAATTATTTTATCCATTCTCTGAAAACCAGCTTTTTTGGCGTACATGGTATCGAACATCTTATCAGAAATATCACCCACAATTGCATTTCTTCTAAACTCAATAAAGCCAACACCCTGCTTTTTCTTTTCAACCAATTGCCCTATCAGGTCAATCGGCATATCAATTGTTTTTTGAGTACCATTTTGATCAACTGTTACCTGGGTAGCGGTGATTAACCTGGCAGGGATATCATCAAAGTATTTTACCTCTTTACCATTGATTGCAAGTATTTTGTCGCCATTATGTAACCCAAATTTTAGCAATAAACTATCGGCACAGTAAATACCATTTTTAAAAGAGTTGTTTACAATTTTCTGTTCGCCCCAAACGAATAATATCATGGCATAAATAAAAAATGCCAACAGCACATTTACTGTAACACCGCCTAACATTATGATAAGCCTTTGCCAGGCTGGTTTGCTGCGAAATTCCCATGGTTGTGGAGGCAGTTTCATGGCTTCCTTATCCATGCTCTCATCTACCATTCCTGAAATTTTTACATACCCGCCCAATGGTAACCAGCCAATACCATACTCTGTATCACCTACTTTCTTTTTTAAAATGGAAAACCAGGGATCAAAGAAAAGATAAAACTTTTCTACCCGGCACTTAAACCACCTGGCAGTGATATAATGCCCAAATTCGTGTAAGATGACCAGTATAGAGAGTGATAATATTAATTGTGCAGTTTTTGAACCTACACTAACCCAATTGATTGCTAATAATTCCATATTAATTTTAACCTGCTTTCGGTGACTGTTTTAAATAGTAAATACTGTTTTAATTTTAAAGCGTTCAATATTGCTGCTAAAGTAAAAGAGTGCGACGCCAATGAAGTTTAATAGCAGTACATGGCCGGGTACAAAATACTTTACATCTTTATTAAAGAAGCCGCAAAATTACGGGCTTCACCATCGCTTTCAAAATATTCTTCCAGTGTTGGTTTTTCTATAAAATGTACTTTTTCCATAGCTTGTTCTACTACAGCTGTAATGTCTAAAAAGCCAATACGGTTACGGAGAAAGGCCCACACAGCTATTTCATTGGCTGCATTTAAAATGCAGGGCATGTTACCGGCCTTGTTAAGGGCTTCAATTGCCAAAGCCAAATTTCTGAAAGTTTTAACATCAGGCTCTTCAAAAGTTAGTGCAGGATATTTTTTAAACTCCATTCTTGGAAAATTATTTTTAAGCCGATGAGGAAATGCCATTGCATATTGAATGGGCAACTTCATATCGGGTAACCCCATCTGTGCTTTAATGCTGCCATCCTCAAACTGCACCATACTATGTATAATACTTTGCGGATGCACCACAACCTGTATTTGATCTGGCTGTAAATTAAAGAGCCATTTGGCCTCAATCATCTCCAGCCCTTTATTCATAAGGGTTGCAGAATCAATACTTATTTTAGCACCCATGCTCCAGTTTGGATGCTGTAATGCATGATCCCGTTTTACATTCACCAAAAAATTAGGCTTTTTACCAAGAAACGGACCGCCACTTGCTGTAAGAATTATCTTTTCAATTTTATTTCTTCCCTCACCTACCAGGCACTGAAAAATGGCAGAGTGTTCGCTATCCACCGGGATAACGGGGGCCCTGTTTTCAATAGCTTTCTGCATAACTATATCGCCTGCTACTACAAGGGTTTCTTTATTGGCAAGACCAACAGCTTTGCCTTTTTCCACCGCTTTTAATGTTGGCTTTAAACCTGCAAAACCTACAATGCCTGCCAGCATCATATCGTAAGTATCAAAATTGGCTACTTCTTCCAAAGCAGCTTCGCCACTAAAAACTTTGATATCTGTTAATGAAAGTGCCTCTTTTACTTTTTGATATTTTGCTTCATCGCCAATTACAACTGCATTGGGTTTAAACTCCAATGCCTGTTTAATCAATAAATCATCGTTTGTTTGTGCAGTTAAAATTTCTGCTTCAAACAACTCAGGATTGGCACGGATTACCTCTAAGGCCTGTGTACCGATAGAACCGGTGGAACCAAATAGGGCAATTCTTTTTTTCGCAATGGCGTTGGCCATAAATTAATTTTTTAGTGCCCGGAAAATAGCAAACAATGTGTAGATTCTTCCTGAAGCATTTTAAGCAGGCAAATTACATTTTAATTGTTTTAAAACATCACACAGGTATATAGTTATAATTCTGCTACTATTTACTTCTCTAATTTTGTTGCTATTTGTAATAAATTCAAAAAGATAACAGGGTGGAAGAGGACGAATTGTTCAATTTGAATGTAAAGGCCCAATTAAAAATACAGTACAAGAAGTCTACCTGTCGCGGCGGGTAAATTGTAAGACTTTACCACCTGTTTTTAACAGGGATAATATTTTTTTTCAAAAATCTCTCTTTAAAAATCA
>JANXSR010000354.1 GCA_025352625.1 Ferruginibacter sp. | reverse complement strand
TTTTTATAAAACGCTTAGGTATATTTGTTGTACAACACTCAATCATGTTAGCAACAAATTTATTTAATGGCATCAAAAAAATTGCAGTAATTATTATTGCAGTCGTTGTCATTATTATACCCGTAGCGCATAGAGGAGGATTCATTATGTAAAAATTTACTAAGCATAAAAAAACCCCGCCTCCAAAAGAGACGGGGTTTTTTGTTATCAAAAAATTAATCATCAGCAATTTACAGAACACAAAAATGGAATTGAACAAGTATAGTAAAACCATCACCCAGGATGCAACGCAGCCTGCAGCGCAAGCCATGTTTTATGGCATTGGATTAACAGAAGCAGATATGGCAAAAGCACAGGTGGGAGTGGTAAGTATGGGCTATGACGGTAATACCTGCAATATGCACCTGAACGATTTGGCCAAACTGGTAAAGCAGGGTATCTGGGAAAATGACCTGGTAGGTTTGATTTTTAATACCATTGGTGTTAGCGATGGCATGAGCAATGGAACGGATGGTATGCGGTACTCTTTGGTAAGTCGTGATATTATTGCTGACTCTATCGAAACTGTTTGTGGTGCTCAATATTACGATGCCCTGATTGCAATACCAGGCTGTGATAAAAACATGCCGGGTTCTGTTATGGCAATGGGAAGATTGAACCGCCCTGCAATTATGGTATACGGCGGAAGCATTGCGCCGGGCCATTACAAAGGACAGGATCTGAATATTGTGTCTGCCTTTGAGGCACTAGGCCAAAAAATTGCAGGCAAATTAGATGAAGGGGATTTTAAAGGAATAGTAATGAACAGTTGCCCGGGCGCAGGTGCCTGTGGTGGTATGTACACCGCCAATACCATGAGCAGTGCCATCGAAGCATTGGGAATGAGCCTGCCTTATTCTTCTTCCAATCCTGCATTGAGTGCAGCAAAAAAGAAGGAATGCCTGGATGCAGGAAAAGCCATTCGGCACCTGCTGGAAATGGACATTAAACCTTCGGACATCATGACGAGGAAAGCATTTGAAAATGCTGTTACCGTTATTATGGCGCTGGGTGGAAGTACCAATGCGGTATTGCATTTTATTGCCATTGCTAAAAGTGTGGACGTTGTTTTTACACAGGATGATTTTCAAATCATCAGTGATAAAATACCTGTACTTGCCGATTTAAAACCAAGCGGAAAATATTTGATGGAAGACCTGCATAATATTGGGGGTGTTCCGGCAGTAATGAAATACTTATTAAAGGTTGGATTGTTACATGGCGATTGTTTGACAGTTACGGGCAAAACGATTGCCGAAAATTTGAAGGATGTTCCGGAACTTGAATTTGATGAGCAGAAAATTATTTACCCGGTTTCAAACCCAATTAAAGCAACCGGGCATTTACAAATATTATTTGGCAACCTGGCAACAAAAGGCAGCGTAGCAAAAATTAGTGGTAAAGAAGGAGAGTTGTTTGAAGGTCCGGCAAGGGTTTTCAATGGTGAGTTTGAATTGATCAACGGTATTAACAGCGGCAAAATAAAACCAGGGGATGTGGTGGTGATAACCCATGTTGGTCCCAAAGGTGCGCCGGGCATGCCTGAAATGCTGAAGCCGACTTCTGCAATCATTGGTGCAGGCCTTGGCAAAAGCGTTGCCTTAATTACTGATGGAAGATTTAGTGGCGGTACACATGGTTTTGTAGTAGGGCACATAACACCCGAAGCATTTGAAGGCGGTTTAATTGGTTTGGTACAGGACAATGACATTATTGAAATCAATGTGGCTACAAAAGCGATCACGTTAAAAGTAGCTGAGGAAGAAATTGCCAAAAGAAAAGCAGCCTGGCAACAACCTGCTTTAAAAGCAACAAAAGGAATTTTATTTAAGTATGCAAAATATGTAAAGGATGCTTCTGAAGGTTGTGTAACGGATGAGTAACATCCCTGTATTGCACCACGCTTTAGAAAATAAATTTATTGTAAATATAAAATTATCAAACGATGGAAATTATTGACATCATTGAAAAAAAGGAACCCAAAGAAAAGGCAACAACTGTTAAAAATATAACTGAACCTGTTTCTATTTCAGGTTCGCAAGCGGTGCTGGAAGCATTTATTGCAGAAGGTGTTGAAACTATTTTTGGTTATCCGGGCGGCGCCATCATGCCCATCTATGATGCATTGTATGATTATCACGATAAATTAAAACACATTCTTGTTCGCCACGAACAGGGCGGTATTCATGCAGGCCAGGGCTATGCAAGGGCTTCCGGTAAAACGGGTGTGGTGTTTGCAACAAGTGGTCCGGGCGCAACCAATCTTGTAACAGGTTTGGCCGATGCTATGATTGATAGCACACCATTGGTTTGTATCACCGGCCAGGTATACGCACATTTGCTGGGTACAGATGCTTTCCAGGAAGTGGATGTGATCAACATTACAACACCCGTTACCAAATGGAACTACCAGGTAACAGACGCTACTGAAATTCCTTCAGTTTTAGCCAAAGCATTCTACATTGCCGGAACTGGCAGACCAGGTCCCGTTTTGATAGACATTACTAAAAATGCCCAACTGCAGAAATTCGATTATGAGGGTTATATAAAGTGTACGCATATACGCAGCTATCGCCCTAAACCGATTGTTAGAAAAAAGTATGTGGAAGAAGCAGCCAAACTGATCAATGAAGCAAAGAAGCCCTTTGTGATTTTTGGACAAGGCGTTATTTTAGGAAAGGCAGAAAAAGAATTCAAAGCATTTATAGAAAAGGGTGGATTACCTGCAGCATGGACTTTGCTAGGTTTAAGTGCCTTGCCAACTGATCATCCGCAGAATGTTGGGATGCTGGGAATGCATGGTAATTATGGTCCCAACGTATTAACCAACGAATGTGATGTATTGATAGCAGTAGGAATGCGTTTTGATGACCGGGTTACCGGCAGGCTGGATAAATATGCCAAACAAGCCAAAGTAATTCACCTGGATATTGACCCTGCAGAGATTGATAAGAATGTAAAATCAACCGTACCTGTTTGGGGAGATTGTAAAGAAACATTGCCATTGCTCACTCAACTGATTGAAGCAAAGCAGCATACTGAATGGATGGCTAAATTTAAAGAGTTTACACAAAAAGAAATTGAGGTTGTTATAAAAAATGAACTTAACCCAACAGGTGATGAATTAACTATGGGTGAAGTGATCAAACTGTTGAACGAACTTACCAATGGCGATGCCATTATCGTTACCGATGTAGGCCAGCACCAGATGGTAGCCTGCCGGTACGCTAAATTTAACGAAACCAAAAGTAATATTACCTCTGGCGGTGCAGGCACAATGGGCTTCGCTTTACCGGCTGCTATCGGTGCAAAGTTCGGTGCACCCAATCGTGCTGTAATTGCAATAATAGGAGACGGGGGCGTACAGATGACCATCCAGGAACTGGGCACTATTATGCAAACCGGAACAGATGTTAAGATATTAATTCTTAACAACCAGTTTTTAGGAATGGTACGGCAATGGCAGCAGTTGTTTCATGATAAGCGTTATTCTTTTGTAGACATTGAAAGTCCGGATTATGTACAGGTTGCAAAAGGATATAGAATCGAAGGGCAACGTGTTGATGAAAGAGCAAATTTAAAGGCGGCATTGAAAACGATGGTGGATCATAACGGTGCTTATTTGCTGGAAGTTATGGTGGGTAAAGAAAACAACGTTTTCCCAATGGTGCCACAGGGTTGCAGTGTAGCAGAAATAAGATTGAGTTAACCAGGTAAAAATTTATAACAATGGTTATTGAAAAAGATAAAAGCATAGATACCATCCAGGCAACGAGAAAGTTATTTCTTACATTACTGGAAAGCTTATCAATTGATGAAGTAAATATAGTTCCGGAAGGATTCAACAACAATGTCATCTGGAACTTTGGGCATGTAATTGTTAGTCAGCAAATATTGTGTTACAAGCTGGCAGGGCTTCCTTTAAAGCTGGATGATACATTCATTTCAAAATATTCAAAAGGAACAAAACCCGAAACATTTATCAACGATACAGAATTGATATTTTTAAAACAGCAGGCTATTTCTTTAATTGATGAATTGGTTGTTGATCTGGACAAGGAAATTTTTACCAGTTACAATAATTACACAACAAGTTTTAATGTGGAATTAAATAATATAGAAGATGCGGTTAAATTTATAGCCATGCATGAAGGCTTGCATCTGGGTTATGCGATGGCGCTTAAAAGAATAGTGAAACAATAATGAATACAGCAAGTGTACATACCAATTGGAACGCTCATCTGTATGATGACAAGCATTCTTTTGTTTTTAAATATGGCGAAGATCTGGTTGATGTTTTAAAGCCCATGGCGGGTGAACGCATCCTGGATTTGGGATGTGGCACCGGTTATTTAACAAGCATTATTGCAGCATCCGGAGCTACGGTTGTGGGTATTGATAATTCTCTGGAGATGATAACCAAAGCCAAAGCAGCATATCCGGCGGTAGAATTTAAAGTGCAATCCGCTACAGAATTTTATTTTGACGAACACTTTAATGCCATCTTTTCAAATGCTGTTCTGCACTGGGTTACAGAAAAAGAAAAGGCCATCGATTGCATGTACCGTAATTTAAAAAAGAGTGGCAGGTTGGTGCTTGAGTTTGGTGGCAAACAGAATGTGGAAAGGATCGTTACTGCTTTAAAGAGCAGCCTGCTAAAACACGGCTTTGCAGAAAATGCGGCCATACCGCTCTGGTACTTTCCTTCTTTAAGTGAGTACACGGGTTTGTTGGAAAAACGTGGGTTCAGGGTTACCTATGCTGCACATTTTAACAGGGATACCCAATTGAATGATACAGAGAATGGGATTAAAGACTGGATTAAAATGTTTGGCACTGCTTTTTTTAAAGGGATTGATGAAGCAGTCGTAAATGAAATATTGGAAGAGGTACAACAGGCACTTGTACCAACCAATTACAGAAACGGCCAATGGTTTGCCGATTACAAAAGATTAAGAGTAATTGCTATTAAATAAAATATTGATCATCCGGTTAACACCGCAACAGGATACAACATGAAACAGGAATTCACCATCACCGTTTACACAGAAAACCAGATTGGTTTGCTCAACCGCATTGCTATTATCTTCTCCCGGAGAAAGATTAATATCGATAGCATGAATACTTCGCCGTCTGAAATTGAAGGTATTCATCGTTTCACCATTGTAATAGATGAAACAGAAGAAGTAGTACGAAAAGTCTGCAGGCAAATAGAAAAGCAGGTAGAAGTACTGAAAGCCTATTTCAATACCAATGATGAAGTGGTATGGCAGGAGATGGCGTTGTACAAAGTATCTACAGATGAAATTGTAGAGAAGGTGAAAGTAGAAAGGCTGTTACGTGAATGTGGTGCAAGAGCCATTGCCATCCGTAAAGATTTTACCGTGTTTGAAACAACAGGGCACAGGGAAGAAACCAATAAACTGATCAAAGCACTGGAGCCCTTCGGGTTGATAGAATTTGTACGCAGTGCAAGAATAGCGATCATTAAAGAAAGTCATGGTTTTCATGAAAAATTAAAAGAATTTGAACAAAAGGAACCTAGTGAAGATGTAATAGAAAATGAATTTTTGAATCAGCAGGAAGAGGTGTTTAGCATGTAAGACTATTTGAAGGAATAATTTTTAACCTGTTTTAAATTCAAGGAGTTGCATATTGCTGAAAAACTGCAAAGTTGATCCCTAACAGTAGATAGGATACAATGATGATTATTTGAAATACAATTACCGGAATAACATAAAATAAAAAACAATAAACCTAAAACAATAAACAAACAACAATGGCTAATTATTTTAACACATTATCACTAAGAGAAAAACTGAATCAATTAGGAGTATGTGAGTTTATGGACAAAAGTGAATTTGCAGATGGCGTAAATGAACTGAAAGGTAAAAAAATAGTGATAGTTGGCTGTGGTGCACAGGGCCTAAACCAGGGATT
>JANXSR010000350.1 GCA_025352625.1 Ferruginibacter sp. | reverse complement strand
CACGCCCTGCTGCTTTTTCAACCGTAAGCCTTAAACATGTTTGAAGTGCCCCGTTGATTGCATGGCGGCGTTCATCATATGGAACATGCTCTTCGTCCGTCGCCATTAATTTTATTGCTGCAACAGAAGCTGCATCATTTCGAACCAGGCTCCAGGCTTCCGGTATGGTTTTGTTGTCTTTAAATATCCGGTTACGGATTAATTCGGCATACAAGCCACCATCATAGGCATGGTTGATTTCTTCTGTCATCAGGCCATACAACATGGGACTTACACTGGCACCGGGCTTTGTAAAGTCTAAGTTTAAAGTGGGGGTTTGTGCAATGACATTCCCGGTAACTAAACAACAACAAATGCTCCAAACAAGGATGCCGGTTTTTAATGTATTTTTCTTCATGCTTCTATTTAATTGTTTAAAATTTTACACTCACAATTTATTGTGTTTCCCTGATATACAGAGATTTTATATCGACAGTGGTGGCGCTGTGATAATGACAAAGTTGAAAACCAATATTGCCGGTTGAAAATCCGGCGTCATGCACTACGTCGATCGTCTTTACACCGTTCAGCCAGGCTTCTATATGATGACCTTTTGCTTTTATATAATAGTGGTTCCAATCATTCTGCTTAACAACTTTTGCTGCAAGGGAATCCGGGTATTTCTGTATCATATTCCCTCTGCGCTCTTCCCATAAAGAACCCCAATAACCTTTTCCCATATCCACCTGGTAACCCGGTGCATTATCAAAATTAGTTGGGTTTATGCGTATGCACACACCGGAATTGGCGTTGGAATCACCCACCATTTTTATCATTACATTCAATTCAAAATCTCCGTATACTTTTTTTGTGTAGCTATAATGGTGCTCCTTTTCGTTACCCATAGCGCCATGTAATGTTTTGTTTTGAAGTTGCCAGTAGCTGGGTTCAAAATTCCAGTCATTCGCAGATGAAAGCAGGTTTACCCAGCCTTTGCCAACAGGTCTATCCTGTACAAGTTTGCCTGCCTCTGGTAAGGTGTTTTTTAATGCAGTGTCTTGCTGGGCAAAAACAATATTGTTAGCCAATAGTAGGGCTGCAGCAACAACATATAATTTACTTGTTTTGAAAATATGCATGTGATAATTATTTAAAAAGAACCTGTGAAAAATTATACAAATTATTTCTCCATACCGGCCATGTGTGTCCGCCGGGATATTCGCTGTAGGTATATTTCACACCCATCTCATCAAATTTACTGAGCATAATTTTGCAATTCTTAAAAGCGATGTCTTCCTGTCCGCCCATCGAAATCCAAAAGCTTTTTACATTGCTGTTGATGTTTGCTGCATGTTCTTTCATGTACGCATATTGTGGGTCAGACAACGCAGGTTGATTGGCCCACCAACCAGAGCTAAATACACCGAGGTAGGCAAACTGATCCGTGTTTTTTAAACCTGCGTACAATGTTTGTAAACCGCCCATAGAAAGGCCCGCAAGCGCTCTGTTGTTGGCACCTGTTTTTGTCCGATAATTTTTATCTACAAAGGGCATCACATTTTCTTTCAATTCATTTTCAAAAGATTTTAATGCAGCTTCCCCAAAGCCTGCAATACCGCCACCGTTGCCGTAAAAATTGCCATCAACCATTACTATCAACATGGGCACTGCTTTTTTATCAGCAATTAAATTATCTAAAATCATGTCTGTTTTTCCCTGTGTTGCCCAGCCTCTTTCATCTTCGCCACCTCCATGTAAAAGATAGAGCACAGGATATTTATCAGCAGTTGCTGAATCATAACCGGGTGGTGTGTAGATGTAAAACTGTCTCCACGAAAAAGTGTTTCTTGAAAAGTATTTTTTGATCCTTACATCACCATGCGGTACATTTTTAGTTGAATAATAGTCACCACCTGCAAATGGAATTTCAATGCCGCTTGCCATGCGGCCCATGCCGTAAAATGTTTCACTTGCAGGATCAGCAACGGCTACACCATCAATCAATAAAGAATAATAATGAAAGCCTTCGCTCACCGAATCTGTGGTAACGGTCCATACACCGGCTGTATCTTTTACGAGGTCATATTTTTTTGCCAGGTCAATCTGTACTTTTTTTGCATCAGGTGCTTTGATGCTGAATAGTACCCGGCTGTCAGAAGTTACCTGCGGAAATTTTGCATTGCGGATATTGGTGGCAGGTGGTGCGCCGGCCACAGGGTATTTTGAAAAGGTAGACGGATCAACCGGTTTAAAAATGAGTTGGGAGAACATGAACAAACCATTTTTCCACACTTTAAAATCGTGCACACCGGGTTCTATAAAATAGATATGCGGCACATTATTTTGCCGTAGGTAATCATGCGTTCTTTTACTGAATGAGATCAGTCCGTCGCTTGCACCACAGGAAATAAAGAGCAGTTTAATTTTTTGTTTGGCAACTTCGGGATCAGGTAGCAATTCTTTTGGTGGCTTTGTATTTGGTGCTGAAGAAAAGCCGCCGATCCATGCAAACTGATCCAGGTTACCAAGTCCAAAATTGAGTGATTGTCCGCCACCCATTGATAAGCCTGCAATGGCCCTGTGTTCCCTGTCTGCCAATACCGGATATTTCTTTTCTATGAAAGGGATCAGGTCATTTAGCAAATCTTTTTCAAATGTTGCAAAGGCCTGCACCCTGGGTGCTTCAAAAACATTTCCGCCGGCACGGTCATCTTTCATGGCCCTCCCATTGGGCATTACAACAATCATCGGTTCAATTTTTCCACCGCCATACAGGTTGTCTAAAATAACCTGGGGCGTGCCGCCATTCAGCCATTCTTTTTCATCGCCGCCTATGCCATGGAGCAAATACAGTACAGGATATTTTTTCTTTTTTGTATAACCCGGCGGCGTATAGATCAATGCCCGCCTTTTGCTGCCAACCGTTTTTGAATTATAAGAAATCGTATCAATGTTTCCGTGTGCAATGCTATCACGTATCACATCAAAACCGGGTGTTGCAGGCTGCACGGCATCCTGTGAATAAGCAGGTGCACTAAAAAAGAATGTAATGGTAACTGCAAAAAATAACTTTCTCATATCTGGCGTTTTTTTATTGGCAATCGTTGTTTGTTTAGAATAATTTTTAATGCACCTGTGGCTGTATAAGCTGTCTGATCCCTGCTTATCCAGCCCAAACTCAAATGTATCACAACCAATACTGATTATAATTAATTATTTAAAAAGCAGCGGTGCCAGCTCATGCAAACTGCGGCGCCAGGTTAAAAATTCGTGTGCCGTATTCTCTGAAATATAAGACACTGCATTGATGCCTGCTTCTTTTAGGGCTGCTGCGGAATTTTTAACAGCATCAGGTTTTTCCTTACTGCCGCAACTAAGAAAAATCAGTTTTACTTTCTGCTTGTCTTTAATTTCCGCCGGTGTGTAAGTACCACCACTCAGCAATGCAAAGTATCCAAAAACATCCTGTTTATTCAATGTGATGGTATGTGTTTCCATGCCTCCCATAGAAAGTCCGCCCATAGCACGGTGCGATGGTTTGGCTATGGTGCGAAAGCCGGCATCTATATAAGGAATCAGTTCGTCAACCAGTACTGTTTGAAATGGTACAATACTGAACTCATTCATATGGCCCCATTTTACTTCATTGGTCATACCATAAGTCATTACAATAATGAATGGTTTTGTTTTGCCTTCCGCTATCAGGTTATCCATAATTAAATTGGCATGGCCCTGGTTGCTCCAGGCGGTTTCATCTTCACCCCAGCCATGCTGCAGGTACAGCACCGGATATTTAGCTGATTTATTTTTTTCATAGCCTGGCGGTGTGTACACAAAAGCCCGGCGTGTTGTGCCGGTACTTTTAGATGGGAATAGCACTTGCTGCACATTGCCATGCGGAACATCTTTAAGCGCATAAAAATCCTGGTCGTGCGCCGGTATTTCTATACCACTTTCCCAGCGGACAGAACCATAGTAATTCATGGCACCGGGATCATTAAACTTCCCGCCATCGATCCTTACATTGTAATAGTGAAAGCCCTCGTCCATCGGTCCTTCGGTGGTACCCATCCAGGAAGTATCAGCCACCTGTGTTAGCTTGGTACCGCCTCTTCCCCCAAGGCCCAGGCTTACCTTAACGCTGTCTGCGGAGGGTGCTATTATTTTAAATCTTGCATACCCCTGTGAGTTTACCTGCGGATATTCCTGCCCGGGCTGGTTCAGCGCAGATGGTTTAAAATCTTCAATTATTGCCGGCGGTGTATTTTGTGAAAAACAATGAATGCCCGCTGCTATAACGATAAGCACCAATACTAAAGGTTTGATGTTCATTTTTGTTTGCATGAAACAGAAGATATTACTTAAGTAGCTTTTAGCAGGCTGCACTGCTTGCTTGTGTTGAAGTGATGGCAGATTAATCATAAAAAACAATTTATTTTAATTTTTTGAAAATCTGTCTAAACACAAAATCTAACATTTGCAAAGCTGCTTTTTACAATCAACAAAATCTGTTGTGATAGTTATGAAATAGCAAGGCAATTTTCGTTCAGGTTGACTTAAGTGTGTCTAATTAATACAAGATAGACAGGCCTCCAATCTAAAACTACCAATAAACTACAGAGAGGGATATTACACAAAAAATATTTCAGCTTACCAGCAAAACGAGCGGTTAAAACCTAAATCCGTTGTTTTAAAATTGTCGCTACTGCTTATCCTAAAAACAGGGCATTTCTTTCTAATTTATAAAATGATAAAATATTGAATCATACCATGATCATTGAGGTATCAGTGTTAACACCTGTTCAGGTTTTGTGGGTATGTCATAAAGAAAAGTTTTTCTTAACTCAGCGGGTGTGATCATTGCCTTTTCGGAAATGACAGGATCTTTAATG
>JANXSR010000335.1 GCA_025352625.1 Ferruginibacter sp. | reverse complement strand
TAAACGACATCGTTAAAGTAAAAATAAAAACCGCATCTCCTGTACCATTTGATTCGTATAAAAAATTAAGGGTAAATGGTGGTGCCATTTTAATTGACGAAACAAGCAATGTAACAGTAGGGGCGTGTATGATACAGTAGGAAATTAGGAATTAAAAATTAAGAATTAAAAATTAAAAATTGGAAAAATCCTTGACCAAAGAACACTCATCGAATAACCCCCCTTTAGGGGACGGGGGCAACACTGCATCTCTATTTATACAAAATCTTTATAACCAGCACCAGCAGGCCACAACAGCCTTTCCGGATAAGGAACTGGCGCAGGATTTTATCGACGGTTTTTTTGAGTTTTTGTTTATACCGCAGAAGCAAAAAAAAATGTCGCAGTATGAGTTGTCAAAAGAATTTGAATCGTATAAAAGTCATTTGAGTGCGCTGGTATATGATGTAATTGGTGATGGCGAAAAAACGCAGGCCATCACAGATTTGTTTTTTGAAGAAGTACCTGCTATCTATAGCAATTTGCTAAATGATGCAGCAGCAGTTTTAAAGTTTGATCCTGCTGCGAAAACAATTGAGGAAGTATTGATGGCTTATCCCGGTTTTTTCGCAACAGCGGTATACCGTTTTTCTCACCAGCTCATCGTTCAGGGCGTACATATTTTGCCCCGTGTTTTTGCAGAATATGCACATAGTAAAACAGGTATCGATATACACCCCGGCGCAACCATTGGCAATTCGTTTTTTATAGATCATGGTACCGGTATCGTAATTGGCGAAACAACCATCATCGGCGACAATGTAAAAATTTACCAGGGTGTTACCTTGGGAGCATTGAGTGTAAATAAAGGTAGTGCAGAAAGTAAGCGTCATCCAACGATCGAAGACAATGTGATCATCTATTCGGGCGCTACTATTTTAGGTGGTGGCACAGTAATAGGCAACGATAGCGTAATTGGCGGTAACGTTTGGCTTACCAATTCGGTGCTGCCCTTTTCAATAGTCTATCACAAAAGTGAAGTAAGTATAAGGGATAAAAACCCCTTGCCGGACTTACTAAATTTTGTGATTTAATTTTTTGTCCCGGCTAAGAAGCTTTGTGGTACATTGTTGCATCGCCCTCTTGTACCGCATACCATTGGGCAACTTTTATCAAAGCGTAGATGCAGCAATGAAGTAAAAAGAAATAACTCAATTTAAATAATAAACCTAAAACAATTAAAACCATAAAATGAAAGCAAATAATATCTTAGCAACAATTGGCAACACGCCACATGTACGTCTTAATAAATTATATGGCAGCCAGCAGGAAGTTTGGATTAAATTAGAAAAAGCAAATCCCGGGGCAAGCATTAAAGATCGTATTGCACTGGCTATGATAGAAGATGCTGAACAAAAAGGTTTATTAAACAAAGACAGTGTAATCATTGAGCCAACCAGTGGTAACACCGGCATTGGCCTTGCATTGGTTGCAGCGGTAAAAGGGTATAAAATTATTTTGGTAATGCCAGAAAGTATGAGCATTGAACGCAGAAGACTGATGGCTTTATATGGTGCTGAATTCGTGCTTACTCCAAGAGAAAAAGGAATGAAAGGTGCCATTGAAAAGGCAGGCGAGTTAACAGCATCAACACCCAATGCATGGATGCCACAGCAGTTTGATAACCCGGCCAATACAGAAGTGCACCGTAAAACAACAGCGCTTGAAATTTTAAATGACTTTCCGGAAGGACTTGATTATATCATTACAGGAGTAGGTACCGGCGGCCACATAACTGGTGTGGCAGAAATATTGAAGCAACATTTTCCTAACCTGAAAGTATTTGCTGTAGAACCGGAATTATCACCTGTATTAAGCGGTGGTGCCCCGGGTCCTCATCCTATACAAGGCATTGGGGCAGGTTTTGCGCCTTCTATTTTAAATAAAGAAATTCTGGATGGTGTAATACAGGTAAGCAAAGACGACGCATTTACATTTGCACAACGTCTTGCAAAAGAAGAAGGCATTTTAGCAGGTATTTCAACGGGAGCGTCACTGGCAGCAGTAGCTAAAAAATTAGCAGAAATACCAGCAGGCGCAAAAGTGCTCACCTTTAATTATGATACCGGAGAAAGGTATTTATCTATTGAAGGATTGTTTTAAAGCAGCCCCCTCTATCTCCCTCAAGGGGGAGGAAATGGAGAAGATAGAAGCGAATATTGTAGCAAATTTTAAGACTGCCAACTACCAGTTCCTTCTCCTAAAAGAGAAAGACTGTTCCGAAAAAATCGGGGGGTAGGGATGAGGTAAAAGTGGAGGTTGACAACAAGTAAAATTTTTTCAAGTTAATAAAATCAAACACCCCTTTAGGGGATGGGGGAATGAACACATCAAACCAACATACCGGCAAAGTAATACTAACAGGTGCAGGTTGTGGCGATCCCGAGCTGATAACAGTAAAGGCGGCACGTTACCTGCAACAGGCGGATGTGGTATTAACCGACAGATTGGTAAGCAATGAAATTCTTGAAAAGTATGTAAGGACCGATGCTGAAATTATTTATGTAGGCAAACAATGCAGGCGGGGCTACAGCACACCTCAGCAAAGTATCAACGCCTATATAGTAGAGTATGCGTTGCAGGGCAAAATGGTGGTGCGTTTAAAGGGGGGAGA
>JANXSR010000333.1 GCA_025352625.1 Ferruginibacter sp. | reverse complement strand
CCTTAGAGTTTCGGAGGCCATTGCAAAGTTCTCCTGCAATAGAAGCAATTGTAACAGCCTTTAGGAAAGAAGTAAGTTTTAATGAAGCGGATAGGATTTTACAGGTTGATATGTTAAAGGCCATTGCGTTTATACAAAATGATGCTATGGATTTATTGACTTAAAATTCAAAAAAATTGTTACAAAAATGGAAAGTGTTTAAAATTTTGTGATGAAAATTCGCTTGTTTGAATTTGAAGATAAAGCTTGGCTGCCTGAAAACATAAGAGCGGGCATGACCGATTATCTTCGGTTTATTTTAAACAGCGGAAATTTTTATGAGCCGGTTTCTTCATTAATAATGGAACTGGTTCAAAAAACAGCAGCTGTAAAAGTGATAGACCTTTGCTCAGGCGGAGGTGGTACGATTGAACAAATTCAAAAAAATATTGAGGAGCAATATAATCAGCAACTACCTTTTGTATTAACCGATAAATTTCCCAATATCAATGCATATGAATTTCTTCAAAATAAGACCGGGGGTAAAATAAATTATATTTCTTCGCCGGTTAATGCAGCGGCAGTTGATCCTTCTTTAAAAGGAGTAAGAACTATTTTTTCGGCTTTTCATCATTTCGATGCTGACACTGCAACAGCAGTAATTAAAAACGCTGTTACGGAAAAGCAAGCCATTGGTATATTTGACGGGGGCGATAAAAATATATTTTTAATTGTAGCAATTATCATTTTGCATCCCATAGTCTTCATTTTATTTACTCCTTTTTTCAGACCCTTTACATGGCGCCGTTTATTCTTTACTTACGTTATCCCAATTATACCTTTCTGCACCATTTGGGATGGTATTGTTTCTGTTACCCGACTCTATTCACCTAAGCAGCTTTTAAGTATTGCAACCAATATTAACACAACAGACTATTGCTGGAAGGCAGGTAAAGTAAAAAATAAATTTGGTATGCACATCACTTATCTTGTCGGCTATCCAATCTTAAATAATTCAGTTACCTAACCACCGGGACTCCTATAGAAACCCTTATGGCATTGGTTATTATGAAGTATCTTATATGCTAAACAAAGAATATACCAACGGCTCTTAGATTGTATTTTTTTTGTATGTGCAACAATTGCAGGAGTAAGTTAAATTGATGTGTCGTGAAATATTTCGTACATTGAAATAAAAATTATGCCCGAATCAAAAGCCAGACATTCGCACAAACATCCACAACACCACAATGCTGCTTCTAATAATCATCCCAAATCAAAAAAAACTCCCCGAATAGTTATCGTTGCGGCTATTTTTTTTGCATTACTAGGGCTTGGCATCAGTTATTTTTTAAATGCTGCAAGTGTTGGCGGTTTATTAGCCGGAGCTGCCATTGGTGGAATTGCAGGTTTTATTTTTGGCCACCAGGTTGATAAGAGTTTATCAAAAAAGTAAATGGTTATTAATTGTATTTACCCCTTTTTCCCGTTTACCGCAAACGATTTGTTTTATGCTGCTGGTTTAATCAATCTGCTATTATTACTGCTTATATATAAACCTTCATTAAAATAAGTTGAAATTGATAAATCTTATTTCAAATCAATTATTATACAATTTATTGCCTTAATGATACTTCTCTTTTCAGTAAATTTTGGTTAATGGACAGGTGTAATTAATAAGTTTCCTACGGTAATGTTATAACTTTATTTCATGATCAAACAAAGCATATTCCTGCCTGCCGTACTGTTTTTCTTTTTCCCCGTTTTTATTGCTGCCCAAAATTTGGGAGGTAATCCTGGCTCAGTAAAGTGGCAGCAGATTAATTCAAAAACTGTAAGAGTAATTTTCCCCACAGGGCTGGATAGCCAGGCTAACAGAATTAGTAATATCGTTCGTTTGCTGGATTCCACTACCCTGAACAGCATTGGTGCAAAGCAACGTAAATGGAATATTGTGTTGCTTAATCAAACAACTATACCAAATGCATATGTAAGACTGGCACCAGTTATCAGTGAATTTAATATGGTGCCGGGGCAGGATAATTTTAGCACCGGAAGCTTGCGTTGGGATGATAATTTGGTAATACATGAAAATCGCCACATGCAGCAGGTTGCTAATTTTAACAACGGTCTTACAAAAGTTTTCTCTTTTTTTCTTGGCCAGGAAGGTCAGCTGCTGGCAAACGGATTAACTATTCCTGATTATTTTTTTGAGGGAGATGCAGTGTGGCAGGAAACATTGGTGAGTGCGCAGGGCAGGGGCAGAATGCCTTCTTTCTACAACGGATTAAGGTCATTGGCGCTGGGCAATAAAAAATATTCCTGGATGAAATTACGCAGTGGGTCTTTAAAAGACTATACACCCGATCATTACGAACTGGGTTACCAGCTGGTGGCCTATGGAAATGAAAAACAGGGTGCTGATTTTTGGAGAAAAGTAACCGCCGATGCAGTACAATTTAAAGGATTGTTTTATCCGTTTAACAAAGCAATTGAAAGATATTCAGGTAAAACTTATCAGCAGTTTAGAGAAGCTGCATTGGATTATTTTAAACAACAAACTCTTTTACAGCAAAAGAAAGCTGATGCAGTAAATTATATTACCGGGGTTAAGAAAAATACGGTGGCAGATTATCTTTTTCCGGTGTTTGTAAACGATGATACCCTCCTTGTTACAAAAAAATCTTACAAAGAAATAAATAGTTTTTATCTGCTTGTAAAAGGTAAGGAGAAAAAGATACGGGTTAAAAACCTGGTGATTGACGATTACTTTTCGTACAGCAATGGCAAGGTTGTGTACGCCAGTTATCAATCAGATCCACGGTGGAGCAACAGAGATTACAGCATAATCCAATTACTGGATATTTATACAAAAAAACAACGGCAGCTAACTTCTAAATCTAATTATTTTTCTCCTGATATTAATAAAGACGGCACGGAAGTTTTAGCCGTAAATGTGCAGGTAAACGGAGCCAATTATCTTCACCGCATTAATGCTGCAACTGGCAAATTAATATTGCAACTGCCCAACCCTGATAATTATTTTTTTACACAAACAAAATACATTGATAGCAATGCCGCCATTGCTGCGGTAAGAAATCCTGAAGGGAAAATGGCACTGATAAAAGTTGACCTTACAACAGGAAAAACAACAACCGTAACGCCCTTTACATTTAATGTACTTGGCTATCCGGTTGTAAAAAACGATACCGTTTATTACAGTATGATGGATGCAGATTCTCCATCAGATAAAATATTTGCAGTAACACTGACGGATAAAAAAATATACCGGCTCACCAATAATGTAAATGGTATTTACCAGCCTGCGGTTGATTCAAAAGGCAGCTTATTGTTTACTGCATTTACCGCAGATGGGGCAAGACTTGCCAGTATGAACGCAACTGCTTTAAATTGGAATGCTATAGAAACTGGTGCAAACAATGGTATCAAAAATATTGGTACAACCAATGCACTTGGCAAAACCGGCGCAGGTACATTGTACAATTTAACTGGAGAAAAGAATGCGGTTACTAAATATAAAAAATCATTTCAGCTATTTAATTTTCATAGCTGGCGGCCCTATGTTAGTGATCCCGAATATGGATACACTTTTTACAGCGACAATATACTGAGCAGTTTTAGCAATAATCTAACTTACACCTATAACCGAAATGAACGCAGTCATACCGTAGGTTTTAATGGTGTATTTGCAGGTTGGTTTCCTTTTTTAAGTGTAGGAGCTGAACAAAGTTTTAACAGGCATGTAGATACAGCTGTTGGTAAATCAGTTATTTTCAACAGCGCTAAAATAAATGCGGCCATTTCTGTTCCACTTAGTTTTGTTGGTGGCAGAACATCTAAATATGTAAATCTTGGCGCTGGATATAACATTGAGAAACTTTTTTTTAGGGGTAATGATAAAAATATTTTTGATAATGAGGCTATAAAATATGTCAATGCTTTTTTTTCTTTTAGCAATGTAAGCAGAAAGGCGAAGCAACAGATAAATCCTCGGTGGGCACAAAGCATAACGCTTAATTATAAAAATGAATTGAATAAACTAAAGAGCCATAAATTTGTAGGGGCCGCTTCTTTGTATCTACCCGGATTGTTTACCAATCATAGCCTGGTGATAAATGGGGCATATCAAAAAAGAGACACATTCCCGGATTTATTCAGCAATAACTTTTCTTACGCAAGGGGCTATGAAGCACTTAGTACAAGGCAGATGTATAAGGTGGGCGTTAACTATCATTTTCCAATTTGTTATCCCGATTGGGGCTTTGGAAACTTAGTGTTTTTTCAACGCATTCGTGGAAATGTTTTTTACGATTATACCAATGCAACAGCAAGGCTTAATGGAACCCTTACCAACATTAAAAACCGCAGCACTGGTGGCGAATTGTATTTTGATACCAAATTATGGAATGCTTTAGGCGCAACTGTTGGTATACGGTTTAGTCATTTACTGGATACAGATTTAATTAACCCCGGTGTAAAAAACCGTTGGGAAATTATAATACCAATTGGGCTAATTCCTAATTAATAAAATGAGTTGGTTTGTCAATCACTTTCAACTTTTAAATTTTTACCTTAAAGAGTAATAAAAAAAGGATGTTGCCCCTAACAGCAACATCCTTTAACCTAAAAAACCATCTTTCAATTATTGTAACCCTATTTAATTATTCCCTTCCCTGTCTTCTGCCACCCTCATGGTTGGGTTGTCTTTGCGATTGATTATTGGGTACATTTCTTTGCTGCATTTGTCTGTCATTGTTTCCTGTAGGTTGCCGTTCTATCCTTGTTTGTTCTATTCTTTGTTGATCCCTTTGCTGCATGTTACGTTGTTGGTATTGCTCATTTCTATCTGGTCTCATAACTTCCTGCCGAGCTGGTTGTGATTGCCGTTCCATCCTTGTTTGTTCCATTCTTTGTTGATCTCTTTGCTGCATGTTAATGTTACGTTGTTGGTATTGTTCATTTCTATCTGGTCTGGTCGTCTCATGCCTTGCAGGTGGTGTCTGCTGCATGGTTAGCTCTTGCGGCCTTTCAAAACGATTGTCCCTTTGTTGAGGAATATTGTTATTGCCTGTTTGATTTGGCCTGTTGCCCGGAAAATTTTGTTGTGTTCTTTCTGGTATGTTGTTATTTAAAGGACTATTTTCCGGAGCATTGTTTCGGTTATTGCGGTCCGCCTGTCTATTGTTTCCGTTAATAGTTGCCTGTCCATTATTATTGTCCGAACGGTTATTGTAACCAGCAGCACGATTGCTTCGAGGGTCATTATTTCTATCTCTGCTAACATTAAAATTGTTACCACGGTTATTGCCATTGTTGTTGCTGTAGTCAGGTCTTCTGCCATAATCAATATGTCTTTCTTCTATTCTGTTATTGGTGAATCTTTCTACTTCACGCCTTTCAGGTCCTCTTGTAAAACGACCTTCTCTGCCCTCATAAAAATTATTAATGGTTACAGCATTCCTAAAATAGTTATTTCGGGGGGGAGCACAATACCTGTAAAAATCCCTGTTGCCCATGTACTGTCTTGGCAAAAAGTTCCATCGGTCGTAGGGTACAGCCCCAAACGAAATATTTATGCCGGCTCCAAAACCTAACGGAGCCCATCCATAATAACCATCATACTGGCTCCAGCTAACCCATGCAGATGCCCATTCGTAGCCGGGTATCCACATCCATCCATAAAAGGAATCGTATTCCCAGCGGCCATAATGAAACGGTGCCCAGCCCCAATCAAAATCAGATACCCACGACCAGCCGTAATTGGTATAATCCCAATGTCCATCCGTTGCATATGGCCTGAAGGCAGGATCATCATACACCCATACTTGTCCAAAGCGGGGTGTATTAAACCATCTTCCATACGGACTAAGTTCGTTTTGGAACAGAGAAATATTTACCTGAACAGCTTGTGCTTTTGCTTTGTTTGCAGAAACAAAACTCAAGCTTACAATTAAGAAAACGGTGATTAGTTTAAATCTTTTCATGGCTAATTATTTAGATTATAATACAGTTCAAATTGCGTGCTTATGACTGTTTTTAATGCTGCAGGTTTGTTAATTAAATGAGAATAAATTGATTAGAGAAAGTGGAGGCCCCATTCAAAAAGAAATTTTGAAATCGGGCATTACTGATGTGGAAATTAAATTTTAAAAACCAACATTTCTTTTACTATAAAACTACCATTTTAAGATTGTGTAATTGCCATAATTATATTGTTTGCAAATATTGAATCAGCATAATTCCATTGGATGATTTGATTTTATATTTAGTGAGTTTATTTTTTGCCAATTATTTTAATAATAAGAAATAATAAGTTCTTTATCAAGCACTTGCTATTCAATAAAATAATATCCACAAAAGCAGCTACTTTATGTGGACAATTAAAACTCCAAAATATCCTGCTTAATGATATTTTTAAACACCCAAAAGTTGTAATATGAAATATCAATCTGGCCAAACAGTTACACTTTTAGATACAGAATATAAACCTGCCGGTAATGCTGTTATTTGCAACTACGAGGAAAGCTCAAACAAATACGAAGTGGCCTTTACTTATCCGGGAAATGAAAAGGCCGATAAAATTTCCATTCCAGCAGAACGGTTGATATT
>JANXSR010000287.1 GCA_025352625.1 Ferruginibacter sp. | reverse complement strand
GTTGAAATAAAATACCAGAAAGACGGCATCATCTACCGACAGGAAATAACGAGACTAAAAGGAGTTGATATTATAGCGGCAGGCGAATATGAAACTTTTTTTTATGATACCAACCAGAACAAACGGCTGGTAGAAATATTTAAAACCGGCGATTGTTTTGGTGGCATTTCAGAATTGCTGAATGGTCGAAAATCACTTACCACAGTTATTGTAAAAAAAGGTACTGTAGTGTATACTTTGCCACGAAAGGCTTTTACGGAATTGTGCAAGCAATACGAAGAATTTTATCAGCATTTTACGGCTTCATTTGGTCACAGAATGCTCAACGAAGAGTTTGCTCATTTCTATAAAAATCCCACCAATTTCGAAAGAAGTTTTATAAGTTCCGAACAACTCTACTCCCGCCGTATTGAAAGTATAGAATACAGGGAGATTGTTTGGTGTTGGGCAGATACGCCCGTTTACCAGGCGGCTGTTGTAATGGGGCAGCAAAAAATAAGTTGCCTCTTTGTAAAGGATAAGCAAAATAAAATAATCGGCTTTGTAACAGATATTACCATACGTGATAATGTAGTCGCAAAGCAGGCAAGTTACGAAAGTTCGGTAAGCAGCATCATGGATAATCCCATTGGTGCAATCAATGTGCATGCATTTGTTTATGAAGCAGTGTTAACCATGTTTCGTACTAAAATGCGTTACTTGTTGGTTGAAAAAAATGGTGAGTATGTTGGCTTCATCAGCCGTAATAAATTATTAAGTGAACAGGGACAATCGCCATTGGTATTCATTCAATCTGTAAAACAGGCAATGTCAATTGAAGAGTTAAAACGCAAGTGGGAAGCCGTACCACAATTAGTAGCACAATTGTTAGACCGTGGTGTTCACGCAGCAATTGTTAACCAGGTTATAACCACTGTGTCTGACACGATTGCCATTAAAGTAATTGAAACTGTTACAAAAGAAATGGGACGACCTCCTGCAAAGTTTGTGTTTATGGTGTTGGGCAGCGAAGGCCGTAAAGAGCAAACTTTAAAAACGGACCAGGATAATGCCATCATTTACGAAGACAAGGCCAATGAACACAGGGAAGAGGTAAGGGAATATTTTTTGCAATTTGCAACCATGGTTTCCGGGCATCTGAATACGATTGGTTTTAGTTATTGTACGGGCGGATTTATGGCACAAAACCCAAAGTGGACACACTCCTTATCGCATTGGAAAAAAAATTACGAAAGCTGGATGAACGAAAGTGTACCGGAAACAGTTATGCAAATATCTACTTTCTTTGATTGCCGGTATTTATATGGCGATGAAACAATCATCACAGAACTGCAGGCTTTTTTAGGGCAACATATGCAACATCCTATGGACAGGCTCTTTCATTTTATGGCTCAAAATGCTTTGCAATATGAACCGCCTCTTACTTCTTTCTTTAAAAATATCCGCACTTTTAAGGTAGATGAAAAGGAAGTGTTCGATATTAAAAAAGCCATGACACCCATTGTTGACCTTGTAAGGGTGTACGCTTTAAAAAACAGCATCTTCGAACCAAATACTGGTGAAAGGTTAAAGGCATTAAAAGACAAGGAAATATTTACTGAAAAGGAAGTAACTGAGTTATTACAATCTTATTATTATTTAATGGGGCTTCGGTTAAAAACGCAATCGCAGCAAATAATGCAGGATCATCGGTCCCCGGATAATTATATTATGCCGCAGCAGCTATCTAAAATAGACCAGCTCACTTTAAAAGAAATATTTAAAACCATCGAAAATTTTCAATTGCGCATACGCATGCAGTTTACTGGTAATTTATTGGGCTGATTTTAAAGAGAGATTTTTGAAAAAAAATATTATCCCAACAAAAAAGCAAGTGGTAAAGTCTTACAATTTGCCCGCAGCGGCGGATCGCCTTCTTATACTGCATATTTTCATTTGGGCCTTTTCATTCAAATTGAACAATTTGTCCTCTTCCACCCTGTTATCTTTTTAAATTTATTACAAATAGCAACAAAATTAGAGAAGTAAATAGTAGCAGAATTATAACTATATACCTGTGTGATGTTTTAA
>JANXSR010000270.1 GCA_025352625.1 Ferruginibacter sp. | reverse complement strand
GGCGTAATCAATGGTTAGTTCTTTGTTGTTCCAGGGAATATCAAAACTTTCATTGCCTTTGTATACCCTGTTGTGCTGCACAAATGCATAACTCAATGCCATGCCCCCACGATCGGTTTCATTTACTACCATTTCATTTTTAAATGGCTGGGCCGATTTGATCGTTTGGTAACTGGTATTATTGACATCTTCTATCTTGCTCAGTGTATGTATCAGCCAGATATTCTGAAAGCCTGTTTTAATACTGTAATTAATTTTTTGTCCAGGTTCAGCACTGTTTTTATCAACAATAATTTCTACCGGATTGAAGGAAGGTTCAACCGACTTATTGCTGTAGAGTTGAACATACTTTTCTGTTCTCACCACTTCGCCATACTTGTCTTTTGCAGTAGCTACAATCTTGTACCAGCCTGCTTTAAATTGACCATTCACTATTGCCCATTGACTATTCGTGCTGTCTGTCTTTTCAAAAACCTTGTCGCCAACTTCATAGTTTTTTACTTCGTTTTCATTCTTGTACACATCATACGGAAAATACCCGTAGTATTCATCCCGGCTCATTATAAACTGGTCGGGTTGCTCCCAGTATCTTTCCTTGAAAATTTTAGCAGGTGTTTTTAATTGCTGTATGGTAACAGTTGCAGTGGTCTTTTCTTCAATGTCGTTTAAGTTGGTACTTTTTATGGCAATGTTTTTCAGGCTGTCAGCAGGTAATCTTTCCGGCATATTAATTTCCAGTTGCAACATCTGGTAAGCTACCGCTACAGAAGTGTTGCCGCTTCTTGTTTCACCATTAAGATCGGTGATGTCTGCGCTTACTTCGTAATAAAATGTAGGCTGACTTTTTTTATCAACGCTTTCATCAGGCAGTGCTTTAAAAGTAATATTGAAACTGCCGTCAACACCGGTTATTGCAGCGCCATTGGTAATCTCTGCTTCATCACTATTCCCTACCGGATAACCAATGCGCCCACCTTTGCGGATATAACCACCCCATCCCCACCACACAGGATAACGCACTTTACGTACCACCCTGTAGGTAACTTTTGCACCATCAATATTGTTGCCTGCATAGGCTTTGGCAGTGCCGGTAACTGTAATGCTATCCAGCAAACGATAGGTACCTTTTGGCTTTTGCACTTCTACAAAAAATTTGGGCCGTTTGTATTCTTCCACGCTAAAATATTGTGATGCTTTTGTTGCTGTATCATACAAACTAAACTGCCCGTTCAATGAACCTTCGGGTAATTTAAAAGAACCATGGTAAGAACCAAATTCATTGGTAACCATTTTTAGTTCTGTTAGTTTTTGATTGTTGGCATCTTTTAATTGCAGGCTTGTGTTGAATGCAGCAAGGATATTCGATTCATTTGCTTTGCTTCCTTTCTGGAGAACGATACCCTTAAAATAAACTGTCTGACCGGGCCGGTAAATGGATCGATCTGTAAAAAGAAATGTAATAGGCTTTGTCTGTACTGGCTGTTCGTAACTATTGTAATAAGTATTGTAATTGTTTTCGTCTAAAAAAAGTTCATCTGCCCCGGCTTTAATCTGAAACAATATATTTCTGTACTCTTTTACCTTTCTTAGTTTGAAGAGACCATTCTTATCGGAAGTATAATTCTCTGCTTTTATATCCTCATTTTCACTTTTTGTATAATTGTATTTTGTTTCCCAAACCTGCACGGTGGCATCGTTATATGGCTGGCCATTGTCCCTGTTCAGCACATAATAGTCGTTCTTATTATTTTTTATATAACTGATATTGCTAACCCAGGTGAGTTGTTTGGCGATGATGTTTTTTTGTAAAGAAAAATTCTCCTCTATGCTGGCCAGGATAAAATAAGTGCCATTGTCAAGGCCATCTACTTTTATTTCTACAGCATGGCCCTGGTAATCCTGCGGATCGGGTAATGTAAGGCTCCATGTTTTAACGGGCTTTACTGCAACGATGGCTTTCCATAATTTCTCATCTTCTCTCCTGTCCATTTTTTTTATTTCATCCCTGGATGTTTTAATGATGCGGAAGTAAACTACCCTGGTATTCTTGTAATTAACCAATGTTCTGAAAGGCTGGTTGGGAACATTTACCTTTTCTGTTTGCAGGCTTAAAGCAGGTTGTACAATCTGGTTGATGAGGTTTTGTGCATTGATGCCACCTTCGCTTTTCGGGAATTTTTTAACAGCCAGTTCGCATAATTCTTTCGCCCTTTTTATTTCGTATTGATTGGCA
>JANXSR010000231.1 GCA_025352625.1 Ferruginibacter sp. | reverse complement strand
TTGATAAAACCGAATCCTTTTTCAGAATTGAAAAACTTAACGGTGCCTAGTGTTTTGTCCATTTTTTTAAATTGTATTGTATTAAATTAAGTTGCAAATATAAGTTTTTCTTTTAAATACAGCACAAATACTGCAATTAGTGGTTTTTCAGTTGAAATTAAAGCTCTTTCACTTTAAAATAATCTACCATTTCATCATAAGCAGCTTCTCCACCGGCAATATCTTTAATAATTTTACCTTTTTCCATCAACAAAATTCTGCTACTCACTTCAGATACATGGTTAATATCATGACTGCTAACAATAATGCACATACGATGATCGGCGGCCAGTTGTTTTATCATCGCCACCAATCTCAACTGAGTGGTTGGATCAAGGTTAGCAAATGGTTCATCAAGGATTAATAATTCCGGTTTAGTCAATAAGGCTGCAATAATGCCAATTTTAAACTGGTTGCCTTTACTAAAATCCCGAATGTATTTACCTTTTTTTAAAATGGCATCGTCAAAAAACACCTGGTAAGATTGTAAAAAGTCATCCACATCAGCTTTTGATAACTGATTCAGTTTTCCAACAAAATAAAAATATTCTTCCGGAGTGAGGTAATCAATTAAAAATCCCTCATCAATATAAGCCGCTGTGTAACTCTTCCATTCTTCAGTAACTGTTACAAGGTGTCCTTTTGATAATATTTCACCACTATTGGCCCTGATTAGATCAAGTAATAAACGGAAGAAGGTTGTTTTACCAGCTCCATTATTACCTACCAGCCCTATTACTTCGCCTGCATAAATTTCTAATGCGGCAATATCAACAGCATCAATTCCTTTGTAAGTTTTCTTTAAATTTTTTATAGATATCATATTATATTTTGGCGATTTTATTATAACGAGTTTTAATTATTGTTGAAAATATTATCGTTCTCTAAAGCCTTCTAGTATTTTGTGTTTTCTAGTATTAAATTGCCCTACAAGCCAGTTAATAATAATTTCGTTAAAGGCCAATCCTACAATTCCCAGACTGCTGATAACTAAGATGGCCGGCCAAAAGCCAACAAACTTATTTAGTAAATAGAATACACCTACCGGTCCAAACGAAATCAGTAAAGATTGTAACCACTGCAAGGCACCAATTCCCTGAAAATTCATACTGGCAGATTTACTAAGGTTAAGGTATTTGTAATTGTAAGTAGCTGCGTAAATAGTAACAAAAGAATTAACACCGATGCTATATAAAAATGCGGCTAACTGAATGGGTAATATATGCCACCCCATAAATCCGTAAAAACTGGCGATTAAAAATTGTAAAGAACAAACTGTTACAAACAATAAAAACTTTGCTTTAATGTATTGCTTCATATTGATGTTGTAACTCATCATGCCATCAAAATGGCTGCTTTGCCAGGCAAATAAAAACTGGCCGTAATTGCTGATAAATAATCCGGTGATAAATAAAGCAAAAAGAAATAACATAGTAAAATTGCCAGTTTGCAGGTATCGTGGATAAAATATAAAGCCGTACAATAAAATAACACCAGATAAAATGACTAAAGATTTAGGCCGCTTATTTCTAAAGATCAATTTCAGGTCCAATGCAATCATTTCACCCACATCGCCATACTTATCAAGAAAAGCATAGTTTGTACTTACTTTCATTTTGCGCTGGCTTACCAGCTCTTCAATATATAAATGACTTCTCAGATAATTATTATTAAGCCTGAAAGTGATTACTGCCATTGCTAAAGGAATTATACATAACCATGGATTATGTAACAGACCAACAAATAAATTCGATGATGTTGTTTCGAAAGACAGAATTTTAAAATAATCAAAGGCTTTTAAAATTGCTATAGCAATAACTATAGAAAAAAACCACCAACTGCTGCTTATCGATTTACGTTTGATATACATGTTTAAGAAATGGTTGTTAACCACCAGAGCAAACATAGATATCAAAAAACAAAGGGTTGCTACAGTTCCATAAATAGGTAATATTTCCACAACTGAAAATGGGATGAAAACAAACAACGGTAAAATATTAATTACATGTATTAATGAACGCATATTTAAAAATCGCAACATACTGCTGCGTTTTATATTTTGCGTCAGGTAAGGCTGAATACTGAGTGAGGGTAATTCCTGTAACTGAAACCGGAATAATAATCCCACCAAAAAATAATAAATAATGTAAGAGCAAAATAATACAACAGGATCTTTACCGGGTAATGATTCTTTTATAATGAGTGGAAGAAAAATACCCAGCCCGGCTATTTCTAAAAATATAAGTAAATAAAAAATGCCTAAAACTATTTGAAGTACCAGGCTCTTGTTGGCATTGCGTGCCCGCCAGAAACTGTGCCACTGATGAGCAAGGAAAGTTGACAATGTCATTATATAGAAATTAGTATTAGCAGTAAATGTAAATTAATTAACAGCATGGCAAATTTATTTTATAAACTGCAAACTATTACTAGGAAGTAAATCTGTGTACCTTGCACAGTATATTAACCTAGCCAAATTGTATGCTGTATTATTTATTTAAACTCCATCTTAAATTAATGGGTTGGAAAGCTGTAAGTACGGTACCTCCTGATTTAAAAAAGTTCATAATGGTGGTGGCACCACATACAAGCAGTTGGGATGTGTACATGGGATTTGCTTTTAGAAGTGTATTAAAGTTGAATTATGTAAAATTTATTGGGAAACAGGAATTGTTTAAACCGCCTCTTGGTTTTTTATTTCGTTGGGCAGGGGGTGTGCCGGTCGATCGCTTTAGTAAAAATAATTTTGTAGACCAGGTAGTGGATATGTTTAATAAAAATGACTCTTTTGCCATTGCATTATCTCCTGAGGGTACAAGAAAAAAAGTGGAAAGATTAAGAACAGGGTTTTATCATATTGCCCAAAAGGCACATGTGCCAATTGTAATGCTGGCACTTGATTTTGATCACAAGGAATTTCGTTTTGCAGCGCCTTTCTTTACTACTGATGATGCAGAGGAGGATATGAAACGGATCATTCATTTCTTTGCTGACGTAAAAGGTAAAATTCCAGCATTGGGTATTAATCATTTGGAAGTACAAAAAGTAAAATCCGTTAATTGACAATGCTTTTTTTTGTCGGGGTAAACATTTGTTTCACATTGCAATTAAATTACTTACTAAAATGACCCTGAAATAGCCTACATTTGCAAAAATTTTATTATGATAAACGAAGTAATTGCAAAATTTATTGAAGGTGGTCACCTGGCAAAAAACCCGGTTAAAATTGAATT
The DNA here is from genome assembly GCA_025352625.1 of Ferruginibacter sp. Taxonomy (GTDB): domain Bacteria; phylum Bacteroidota; class Bacteroidia; order Chitinophagales; family Chitinophagaceae; genus Ferruginibacter. The sequence goes on along the minus strand of JANXSR010000231.1, from coordinate 26,337 downwards.
TAAAAAAAGAAATACCATCCTTGGTATCTTCGTTCAGTCACCGGATTATGAAGACCTGAAATCTAAAAATTTCTGGCGCATTGTTTCTGAAACTAACATTAAAGAGTGGAGAGAATCTCATGATAACAAATTAGCTAAAATTTTCAGTGGTGCTGAATTTAACCGTATTACGTTGCCAAAGCAGGTAGCAGCAGTTTAATTGCAAAGGTATTTTGCTACTGTAATATATTGCAACTTTTCTGTTTTTTAACTTAAGAATATTGGTTGTATTTATATTTCATGGGCATTATAGAACTTGATATATGTAAAAAAAGTCCAACTTTTAAAGTTGGACTTTTTTTATCACTTTATTTTTAGGCATAAGCTTCAGTTGGCTCACAGGTACAAATTAAATTTCTATCACCATAAGTATTATTAACCCTGCTGATACTTGGCCAAAATTTATTTTCTTTTACGTAAGGCAATGGAAAGGCTGCAATTGTTCTTGAATAAGATTTCGTCCATTCATCTGCACAAACTACATGTTGGGTGTGTGGTGCATTTTTCAGCACGTTATCTTTCTTATCCGCTTTACCTTCTTCAATGGCTTTTATTTCATTATAAATACCGATCAGGGCATCACAAAAACGATCTAATTCAGCTTTGTCTTCACTTTCAGTTGGTTCTATCATTAACGTTCCTGCTACCGGAAAAGAAAGGGTAGGGGCATGAAATCCATAATCCATTAATCGTTTAGCCACATCTTCTGCCTCAATACCAGCACTATTTTTGAATGGGCGCAGGTCAACGATAAATTCATGAGCGGCTGTGCCATTTTTACCAGTATATAAAATCTTGTAGTATTTCTCCAATCTAGCCTTCATGTAATTAGCGTTTAAAATCGCATACTCGGTTGCGCTGCGAAGTCCATTGGTACCCAGCATTTTTATGTAGGCATAACTAATTAACAGTATGCTTGCGCTTCCATAAGGAGCAGCACTAACAGCATGTATGTTGGACGCTTTATTGGTGATGTTAACATGGCCAGGTAAATAAGGTACCAACTGAGAAGCCACGCAAATTGGGCCTACACCAGGTCCGCCACCACCATGTGGTATAGCAAAAGTTTTGTGCAAATTTAAATGGCATACATCAGCACCAATCATACCTGGACTTGTTAATCCAACCTGGGCATTCATATTGGCACCATCCATATAAACCTGGCCACCATACTCATGAATGGTGTTGCAAATTTCTATAATGCTTTCTTCAAATACACCATGTGTACTTGGGTAAGTAACCATTAATGCAGAAAGGTCATTTTTATGTTCCTCAGCTTTCGCTTTTAAATCAGCTACATCAATATTCCCTGCGTCATCGCATTTTGTAACCACCACTTTCATACCTGCCATTACAGCGCTTGCAGGGTTGGTGCCATGTGCTGAAATTGGTATGAGGACTACATTGCGATGACTTTCGCCTCTTGCAGTATGATAAGCCCTGATGGTTAGCAAGCCAGCATATTCGCCCTGTGCGCCACTATTAGGTTGTATAGAAGTAGCCGCAAACCCTGTTATTTTACTTAAGTAGTTTTCAAGTTCAGTAATGATCTCAAGGTAGCCCTGTGTCTGATCTGCTGGCGCAAATGGATGCAGCCTGCTAAACTCAGGCCAGCTTACAGGAATCAGTTCCGTAGCAGCATTCAGCTTCATGGTGCAACTGCCTAAACTTATCATCGAAGTATTTAAACTTAGGTCTTTGTTTTCTAAAAATTTGATGTAACGCATCATTTGGCTTTCACTATGATGTGTATTGAAAACCGGGTGTAATAAAAACCCTGAAGTTCTTGTTAACGAAGAAGGAATATTTTCCAACAACGCATCTGCATCAAAACCTGCTGATGCGGTATCAATATTTATGGAACGGGCAAATACATGCAGAATGTCGACAATGTTATTTTGCGAGGTAGTTTCATCTAATGAAATACCAATATGTTTTTCATCAATAAAATGAAAATTCATTTCCTGTAAAGCACCTAATTTGATAATTGCAGCAGCATCGTTTACACCAATTTTCAAAGTGTCAAAATAATATTCGTTTACATTATTAAAACCAAGTTCGTTCAATTCATCACTCAATGTTTGTGCAAGTATACTAATGCGTTTTGCAATATTGGTTAATCCTTCTGCCCCATGATAAATGGCATACATGGCAGCCATATTGCTCAACAATGCCTGAGCTGTACATATATTACTGGTAGCCTTTTCTCTGCGAATATGTTGTTCTCTTGTTTGCAGTGCCATGCGCAGGCAACGGTTGCCTTGTGCATCAATACTTACGCCTATAATTCTACCTGGTATAGTTCTTTTAAATTCATCTTTGGTGGCAAAGAAAGCTGCATGCGGACCGCCAAACCCCATCGGAACGCCGAGGCGTTGCGATGAACCGATAGCCACATCAGCCCCCAATTCTCCTGGGGGTGTTAATAAGGTAAGGGCTAAAAGATCTGTAGCCATCACCACCATTACATTGGCAGCATGTGCTTTTGTGATAAATTCACGGTAATCCCTAATCGCACCATCGCTATCAGGGTATTGCACAATCGCACCAAAATAATCTTCATTTAATGCGGCATGTTTAAAATCTCCAAACACCAGTTCAATGCCAATAGGTTCAGCTCTTGTAACCAACACATCTTTTGTTTGAGCAAATATTTTTTCATCAACAAAAAACTTTGGCGCAGTAATATGGTCGTGGTCTTTGTTTTTATGGTTAAATAGCATCGCCATTGCCTCAGCGGCAGCAGTTCCTTCATCCAGCAAACTGGCATTTGCAATTGGCAAAGCTGTAAGGTCGCTTACAAGTGTTTGGTAATTTAATAAACTTTCCAAACGTCCCTGCGAAATCTCTGCCTGGTAAGGAGTGTATTGAGTATACCAGCCCGGGTTTTCAAAAACATTTCTTAAAATAACAGAAGGAGTAATAGTGTCATGATACCCTTGCCCTATATAGCTTTTGAAAACTTTATTTTTTGCGGCTACTTTTTTTAATTCACTCAAATATTCAAACTCACTCATTGCAGCTGGTACTTCAAGATCTGTTTTTATCCTGATCGCATCCGGGATTGTCTTACTAATCAATTCTTCCAGGCTACTTACACCGATAGCCGATAACATAGCTTCTTTTTCCTCCTTATTTGTGCCTATGTGCCTTCCTGAAAATTCATTCTGTTGTTGCTCGAAAATATTCATATTGATGTTTAATATTTGAAATTTATCTTTTATTGTTGATCCGGGCATGGTACAAAAATGATCATTGTTGCGTCGCCCTCTTGTACCGTTTCAGCTTTTGGTAACATTTACCCCGAAGTGCGTCAGTTTCTGCATATTTTCTTCTCTGCGGATTAAAATATTGAAAACTATCAACCTGGCTGATTTTTACGTTGCAAAATTACATGAACACAACAATATTTAGTGTCATTATGTTCGTTACTTTGCACCTGTGGAAAAGTCAGGAATAAAGTTGTATAAAATCCTTCACAATAGTTACTAACACCCATTTATGAGCGAAGAACTTTTAAGAGCCTGGGAGAAAAAATCGGGCGACAGGCAAAAATTATATAAAAATTATTTACATAGAGCTGATAAAAACACGGTGCTAAAAGCCTTGCCGGAACTAAACGACGAAGCATTCAGCAAAATCGATTGTCTTAAATGTGGCAATTGCTGCAAAGGATATTCGCCCCGTTTAAAAACGCCGGATATTAAAAGAATTGCCAAACACCTAAAAATGAAAGAAGGCGATTTGATCAACACTTATTTAATAGTTGATAAAGAAGGTGATTATGTAATGCGAACTGCCCCTTGTCCCTTTTTAGGAGAAGATAATTACTGCAGCATTTATGAAGTACGTCCATCTGATTGTGCCCGCTTTCCATATACCGATGAAGATGTATTATTAAAAAGGCAACCACTCACTTTAAAAAATTCTACTTTTTGCCCAATTGTATATTACGTATTAGAAAAATTAATGGCTGCCGCAAAGCAATAACGGCAGCAAATCTTCAATAATCTGTTACCCATTACTAAGTTCTTCAAAAGCGGCTGTTAAGGGTCTTTCAATTCCATCTCCCTTCCATTCCGGTGCGCCGGGTATTTCCGTCGCTTTTAAAATCTCTTCTTTTGTTTTGCCGGCTTTAATCTGGGCATCAACAAAAATTAATGTTTTACTTAAATAATTACTAAATGCAGCAATATCATCTTTAGTAACTACTATATCGTAACCATCTGCAGCATGGCCACAAACAAATATTGTTTTGTTATTAAAAGTAGTTGCTGCTTTATCTAATACTTTTATCCAGCTTTTAATATTAGCTCCTGCGGATCTGTCAACAAAAGGATGGCGACGGTTAAAAACCAGGTCGCCGGTATGCACAATATTTGCTTTTTTAAAATGAACAAAACTATCGCCATTGGTATGTGCAGCGCCAAAGTAGTGCATGCAGATTTCTTCTTTGCCAAATAACTGGCACCAGGTGTCGGCATAAGTTTGGTTAGGATATAATTGCTGGTCTTCGTTCTTTTTTTCCTTGGCTACCCTTTCCTGATTGGCTTTGCTGTTTTCATGCGCCAATACATTTTTTACTAATCCTTTGAAAGAAATATTGCCTGCCGTATGGTCGCCATGATGGTGGGTATTGATAAGTAACTCAAATGGAAGCTGGCTTCTTTTTTTTAACTCATCAATCAAATGTTGAGATTGTTCCGGAAACTGTGCATCCACTACTGTCAAACCTTCTTTACCAATCATAAACACAATGGTGCCACCTTTTTCGGTGAACACGCCGATGGTGTCAGTCAGCATTTTTATTTTCCAGGTAGGGTCAGCTAACAACTGCGCCAATGTTTTATTACTTAAAAATGCCAGACCTGCCAAAGCAAGGCTGCTATTGCGGATGAAGTTTCTGCGTTGCATGAGAATGTGTTTTTATTTAAAGTTAAGATACGAAATTTGTTTAAATATCTATTCAGCCGCATAGGTAAAAGCTACATAGCAGCACTGTAGATGAAAGGATTGTGATACAACGATGATGCCATAAAAATATTAGCTGGTATTATAATTTTGAAATGAGATAAAGATAGGCAATCAATACTCCAGCTTCTTCAGGGAAGGTGCTTTTATCCAGGTGGCTACCACAACAAAAATCGTCATGCATCCGCCAAATACTACAGATGGAATAACCCCCATTAATTTAGCGGCGGCACCACTTTCAAACTGGCCAATTTCGTTGCTGGAATTGATAAACATGGAGTTTACACTCATAACACGGCCACGTAATTCATCTGGTGTTTTTAATTGCATGATATTGCCCCGTACCACTACACTTACACCATCGAAAATACCCCCCACTACCAATGCAACAAAGGATAGCCAATACCATTTTGAGAGGCCAAAAATAATAATGCAAATGCCGAATCCGGTTACGGCCAATAATAATTTAATGCCTTGTTTTTTCTTAAGCGGGTTAAGTGTGAGGGCTATTACCATAGTGATAGAACCTATATCCGTCGCAGCATTTAGCCATCCAAAACCAATAGGACCAACATGTAAAATGTCTTTGGCATATACGGGCACCATTGCAACAGCCCCGCCAAATAATACAGCAAAAAGATCAAGGGTGATTGCTCCCAAAACTTCTTTTGTTTTAAAAACATATTTTAAACCTTCTGTCACCGCTTCCAATGTTTTTCTTTCAGCGGTAATGCCCGGTGGTTTTGCTTTTAATTTTGACAGTAATAAAAAGCCTGTAATTATAAGTGATGTAATCACTATAAATGTTCCGGTAACATGCAACCAGGCAATTAAAAAGCCCGCCATAGCATGCCCCATAATACTGGCAATTAACCAACTGGTTGAGCTTAACTGCGATGCTGTGATCAATAATTGTTTTGGTACCAGAGAGGCTATCATAGCACCAAAACTTGGTCCGGAAAATGACCTTATAGCACCTGTTAAAAAAATAATACTGTAGATAAAAAGGATGATGATTTTAGAGCCAAATTGCTGACTAAACCATTGTGTAGATGTGCCAAGCAAAATAAAGGCACAAATGATGTACAAAAAGATAGTAATTAGCAGTAACCGCCTTTTTTCACTTTTGTCAATTACATAACCGGCATAAAGCGCCAGGCCTATTGCAGGTATTGCTTCTGCGAGCCCTATCATACCAATGTAAAATGCATCACCTGTTAATTCGTACATCCACCACGATACCAGTGTCCCCATCATGCGCAGCCCCATAATAAATACAAAACGGCCCAGGATAAAATTTCTGAATTCGGTTATTTTTAAAACAGCCAGGGGATATGTATTCAAAACATGATAAATTAGTGATAGCGCAAAAGTAGAAAACTAATGCCTAACAATATTTTGTTAATTAAACTTTTAAGGCAGTGTAATGTAATGTTGCCCTGCTTCATATTCTTTATCCAATGCATTGATGATAATTTTCAAGTGTTCCTCATTGTCTAAAAAATCTGCATTAGAGGTATCAACAAACAAGGTTTTTATATTGTGTTGTTTAATATATTGGGTATAAGTTTCCTGTAAAGAAAAAAGATATTCATTAGCAATACCTTGCTCGTACAATCTGTTGCGTTTTCTAATATTTTGCTGCAAAATATTTACCGGAGAATGTAAATAAATCAACATGTCAGGCTGTGCAATTTGGGGGTTAACAATATCGAATAGCTTTTGATAAAGTCTGAATTCTTCTATTGGCAAATTTACTTTTGCAAATAAAAGGCACTTGGTAAAAAGATAATCGGATATGGTAATGTTTTGAAACATATCCTTTGTTTGTAAGAGGTCTTTCAATTGTTTGTAACGCTCGGCCATAAAAAACAATTCTAAAGGAAAGGCATATTGCTGCTGGTTTTCATAAAATTTTGGCAAAAAAGGATTGTCGGCAAATTCTTCCAAAATCAACCGGGCATTGTAATGCTTGCTTAATAAATGTGCCAGGGTTGTTTTACCTGCTCCGATATTTCCTTCTATTGTAACAAAATTGTATTTCATAATTTACAATGCCGAATGTAAGTTGAATAACCAGTTGAACAATTAAAATTTTTTAACATCCAGCGTATCGGAACAGTTAACTAATAATTGATGTAAGGTTTTCTTTATAACTGGATGTTTAAAATTAGGCGACAATTCATTCAGCGGAATTAATACAAACCGCCGGTTTTGAATTTCGGGATGCGGAACGGTTAGTATTTTTTCAGCAATAATTTGTTTGTTGAAAAATAAAATATCAATATCAATAATACGAGGCGCATTTTTTTTTGTTCTTAGTCTGCCCATTTCTTCTTCAATACCTAATATAGTTTTAATAGTTTGTAGGCCTGTATGTTTTGTTTCAACAACAATTACCTGATTTAAAAAATCGGGTTGATTTGTATTACCCCATGCTGCTGTTGTATACAATTTACTTTTGCGGATAACAGCACCAATTTTTTGGGTAATATTTTTTATAGCAATGGATAATTGCTGTTGACTGTTACCCATATTGCTGCCAAGAAGGAGATAGGTTTTATTCATCTTTTAAAAACAATCTTTTATCAAATTGGAATTTTTTAACGGCACTGATTTTTACTTTTTTGAAATCGCCATGACCTGGATTTAAAATGTAATTATTTTCTTCATCCACTATAGCAGAAGGAACTTTAAGCAGTAAAAGTTTATTTGATTTTATAAATTCATCACCCATCCATTGTGTATAGCCAAGATCATCTTTCCAGGCTGTTTTTAATTTGCCAGTAATTATAGATAGTGGTTGTATTGTATCAGGGATGTCTATTTTTATAAGATGATAGGTTAATGGGATGGTTTGCATATCAGCCCTTACCAATATTTCCAAAACGGCCAATGAAATATTTTCTGTCGTGTATAAAACAGGCAATCCCACAGAATTCCATCTGCCACCAAACAATTTTGCGCCGTTGCCGGATAGGTCATCTTTATACATTTCGGAAGCAAGCCTGTAAACGATCATGCAAGTATACCGTGTTGAATTCTTCCTAATTGGGTTAATACCAGTTGAATGCCATGGGTGGTAGTTAAAGATTCAAAAGAAAGTGAACCTTCCAGCATTAATGGTTTTCTTTTTAGCCATTGATAAAAAAGTGCTGTTTTACCAAAGGTTTTTTTTCCTTCATTGATTACGTTGGCAATTTGTATGGCACGATCTGCATTGATAGGAGCAAAACTACTGTTGTTTTTTGCATATCGTTGCAGCGTGCGTTCGCTAACATGTAATATGGAGGCCCATTCAGCTTGTGTAAAAGGTGTTTTATCGGCAACTTTTTTAAATTCGTTATAGGTGTAATTTTTTATAGAAGGAATTACTTTTACTGTTCTGTTGTAAACAACTTCGGACTCTTCAACTTTTGTAACTTTACTAACCAGTGCATACGGACTTGCTTTTTTAGTTTTTATGTTCTTTTCCATAAATACGTCTTTTGTCGTTCAAATGTACGTCACTTGTCGCTAATTTCAAATTTTTTTTACACCCTTTTTACAAATAGCTTTACACTTCAAATTACATTTTTAATGCAACAATACAGTCAGATTAAGGCCATGTTGGCTATTACTAAAGCAAGTCTAAAATCAATTTTTAGAAGCCCGTCAGCAGTAATTTTTAGTTTTGTTTTCCCTTTTGTATTTATCCTGGTATTTGGTTTTATTGGTAATAATGGCGGTGTGCCAGTTTATAAAATTGCATTGGCTAAAAATTGCGATACCGCAAATGCTTTGTTTGATTCAATAAAAACCAGCAACAGGATAAAAATTGTACGTTTTGAAAATGAAAAAGAACTAAATAGTAGCCTTGAGAAAGGAAAGATAACCGGGGTGTTTACTATTACAAAGAATGCAACAGCAATACCGGCGTACACATACAGCATCTTCACCACAACAGCCAGCAACGATCAATGGCCGCAGTTTATGCCAGTAATAAATAATATAGTAAACAAGATAAGTAACCAAAAATTTGCTAACAGACCAACTTACGCCGTGGCTGATTTTGATTATAAAAGAGACGTAAAAGAAATAAGGGAATATAAAACCATCGATTTTATATTACCAGGGCAATTAGGTTTTTCATTATTAAGTTCTGGTGTGTTTGGTGTTGCGTTTATGTTTTTTAATTTAAGAAATACCCTTGTATTAAAACGCTTTTTTGCCACGCCCATCAGCCGCACCTGTATTATTTTAGGCGAAGGTTTAGCAAGGGTAATATTTCAAATGCTTACGGCAATTGTTATAATTGTGGCGGGCAGATTTCTTTTTGGATTCACATTAATTAATGGAGTAGTAACATTATTAGAAATGCTTGTATTAAGTTTTATTGGTTTAATCGTTTTTATGGGACTGGGTTTTATAGTAAGCGGACTTGCAACAAGTGATAGCAGTATTCCTCCTTTTGCTAATTTACTCACCTTACCCCAATTCTTATTAGGAGGTACATTTTTTTCTGTGGAGGCTTTTCCAAAATGGCTCCAGCCAATTTCAAAAGCATTGCCGCTTACGCATCTTAACACAGCCATGCGTGCAGTAGCTTTTGAAGGACAAAACTTGTGGGACGTAAAAAATGAAATTGGTATTTTATTAATATGGGGTGTAGTTGTATACGCCGTTGCCGTAAAAGTTTTTAAATGGGAATAAAATGATACGATTTATAAAAGCATTTCTTTTTGGGATAACAGGCCTGTTTATTATTATAACACTACTTTCTTTATTAATTACTTCTAATGTAAGGGTAGTTAGGGCAACTGTAATTAATAATACAACTACAGATAAACCTTATCAGCAAATAGCTGATTTAAAAAATTGGAAAAACTGGCATCCTATTTTTAAAAAAGGTGTAGCCACAATCATTTTTACTGTTAATTCTGTTGGTAAAAATGCAGCTTGTGATATTGTATACAACAATAAAACTACCCACCTGTTAATTACAGATGCAGATACTACGTCAATAAAATTTATTTTGCAATCTCAAGGTGAAAATGATATTGAAAATGCTATTACTATTACTCCAATTAAAACTTCCAGCGAAGTAAGGGTAGAGTGGAGAGCACTCACTAAACTGCATTGGTATCCGTGGGAAAAATTTTATGCCATCTTTCTTGATAAAATAACCGGTCCGGGTTACGATGCGGCTTTAATTGGCTTAAAGGATTTTATTGAAAAGAATTGATGATCTAAAAAATGATGATCAGGGCCGGTAAGCAATGTGGTAAATTCTTTCGACTTGTCCGCTGCGATGGATCTCCTTCTTTTATCTTTTTGGCTTTTTGGTGCACTCCTTAATTTTATTATAGTATTCATATACCAGGGATAGTGCACTTCTATATGTTACTTTTGGTAAAATTCAATGTAAAAAACAGCGTAATTAAATAGCTCCTTTACTAGTTGGGGTATGCAACCCTTTTCAATAAATACTTGTCAGGTTTAAGTAACGGATATAATGGACTATACTTTATTGGTAAAAGACTGCTTAAAACAAAAGCCAGTTGCCCAACAGCAATTGTATGATCATTTTGCGCCATCTATGCTGGGTGTTTGTTATCGTTACACCAAATCAGTTATAGATGCGGAGGATGTGCTACAAGATGGTTTTATAAAAGTATTTCTTCACTTAGGTAACTATAAGTTTACCGGAGAACTCGGTGCATGGATAAGAAGAATTATGGTAACTACCGCACTTAATTATTTAAAGAAAAATAAGCGTTACAGGGAGGAAATGGTGTTTGCAGAAATGCCCCTTCATCCGGTATCAGACGAAAACCCAACCATAAGTTTAGATGCCCGTCAATTGGGCGATTTGATAAGACAATTACCTACAGGATTTCAAACCATTTTTAATTTATATGCCATAGAAGGATATACACATGTTGAAATAGGAGAAATGTTAGGGATCAGTGACGGTACATCCAAATCTCAATATGCCAGGGCAAGATATTTATTAATTGAGTGGATAGAAAAATATTCATCACTTCCCAAAAATGAACAGTATGCCGGAAAATGAATTTGAAAAACAGGTGCAGCAAAAAATGGACGGTTTGAAAGTAAAACCTTCTGAACAAATATGGCAGCATGTGGCAGATGCCATTGTAAAACGAAAAACTGACAAAAGAATTTTTGTGATTGTATTGCTGTGTTTGTTAATTGCTGCCGGTGGTGTTTTTCTGCTAACTGATACTGCACGCCAACATAAAGATAAATCACTCATTATAACAGATAACAATGGTTTAAAAAACAACAAAGAAACACAGCCTTTCAATAATGAACAGCACAAGCAAATTGTTGAAGAACAAAAAAAACAGGTAGCTGAAGGTTCTGATTCAGTTTCATCTTTACAGATTACCGGCAAAGATAGGCAGGTATTAGAAATACAAAATGCAGAAAAAGAATTTTCGCAATTTCACAAATCAGCAACAACTATTTCTGCAAAGCCTTTTAAAACTGTTGCCGGAAATATTTTACCCGATAAAAAAGAAGCACTAAATCATTCTAGCAAAAGGTCTTTTAAAACCAGCCGAAAAATAAGTGCATCAATAAAAAATGTGCTGCCTGATGATTTAGTTGATGAAGAAATTATTGCAGGCGAAACACCCACTACAATTGTTATTGAAAAGATATTCCCTTTGAATGACATGAAAATCAATGGCCCGTTTTTAAATCCGTACCATAAAATTGGTGTAGAAATTAAAGCAAATAATCACCTGACGATCCAGGCAAAGGATTATTCTGTAGAAAATTCACCCATCAAAAAGGTGATCCCCCTGCAACAAAAACACCAATGGAAGATCGGCCTTAATTTTTCTTTAGGAGCTTCCTCTACCAGAAATGGTTATTTAGGAATTGTAGGTATGGGTAACGGCAATGGCTCCCGTGAATATACCTCAGCAGACCAGGTATCGGGTTGTGTAAACTGTGCTAACAATGGTGTTTCTTATCGTCCCTCTGCTATAAAACCTTCAACAGGGCTGGTTTTGGGAGTATTTGTGCAAAAAAATATTTCACCCAAAACAGCTTTTATTATCGGTTTGAATTATAAAATGTACAACTCTGTTATGATGACAGGAAGCAGGGTAGATAGTGCCGTTATCGCAAACAACAACAATAGTTATTTATCACAAAGTAATTTTTTTTACAGAACAGGAATTAGTGCCCGATACAAAAATAATTTTCATTTTTTAGAAATGCCGTTGGCTTTACATATAAAATTAGGGAAGCAAAACAAACACCCTCTTTATTTAAATACAGGTATTTCAATTGCTCGGTTGATAGCTTCAAATGCACTTCAGTTTGATACAGCATTAGCGAAATACTATAGCAATAACTCACTGTTTAATAAAACCCAAATTGGTATTTCTACAGGGTTGTTGTTCTCCTTATCCGGCAGTGTCAAAAATCCTTTCCTAGTTGGTCCTGATATACGTTTCAGCTTAAACAAGATGGCTGCTACCGGGCTTTATCAAAGCAGCAACTACAGTTATTTTGGAATACAAATTCAAAAAATATTTGGTAAAAAGTAGCAACGTTATTTTTTGTAAGTGCAACCCTCTTGCTGATTAACTTGTCAGATTGATATATAACCACCAAAATATAACAGTATGAAAAAGTTGCTTTGCTACTCTCTGTGTATAATTATTATAACTTGTTTTAACAGTTGCGTTAAAGACTCCTGTACACATACCTATTCTTATACCTGGTTTGAGCCACTTTATAAAACCACAACCGAAGTAAGAGACAATATAAAAACAAGTGCTGCAAGGGTCATAAAAGTACCGGGCAAATTATTCATAATTGGGAAATACATTTTTTTAAATGAGGTAAATAAGGGGATTCACATTATCAACAATAGTAACCCTGCAGCTCCTGTCAATATCGGTTTTATTGATATCCCAGGCAACATAGATATTGCTGTTAAAGGAAATACCTTGTATGCAGATTTATACTCCGATCTTGTGACACTGGATATCAGCAATCCTCTTAATGTGGGGAAGAAAAAAATTATCGACAATGTTTTTTCTCACCGGTATTATGGTTTTAATACAGATAGTTCAAAAATAATTTATGATTGGGCACGGCACGATACTACTATAACAGCCGACTGTTCTCAAAACGGCTGGATCGGTTACAATGGAGGAGGTATTTATATGGCAACCAATGATGCGCTTTTTAATTCAAGTGCTGCCTCCAACGCTGGTTTTATCGGGGGGGCGCCATCTGGGATTGCTGGCTCCATGGCAAGGTTTGCATTAATGAATAATTATTTATACACTGTGGGAGATGCGGAACTGAAGGTAATTAATATTGCAGAAGTTAATGACCCGAAAGTAACAAATACCATTGCTCTCAATTGGGGTATTGAAACTATTTACCCCTTCATGGATAAATTATTTATAGGCTCCAATACAGGCATGTTTATTTTTAATACCACCAACCCCGAGGCACCAACCCAGCTAGGCCAGTTTACACACGCCAGGGTTTGCGATCCTGTAATTGCCGACAACAATTATGCTTTTATAACACTTCGAAATGGCACGCAATGCCAAGGCTTTTTAAATGAATTGGATATTGTGGATATTTCAAATTTATCTTCCCCCGTTTTGTTGAAAAAATTTGACATGACCAATCCGCATGGAATTTCCAAAGATGGTAAACTCTTGTTTATTTGTGATGGTAAAGGCGGGCTGAAAATATTTGACGCATCAGACCTAACCAATCTACAACTTGTAAAACAATTTAGCGAGATAGAAACATATGATGTAATTGCCTGGAATGGATTGGCAATTGTGGTAGCTGCTGACGGCTTGTACCAATTTAATTATGCAGATAATAAGGATATTAAAATGATCAGTAAAATATCAATACTTAAATAAGATTAAATCCATGAAAAAATACATTTCAGCATTGATAATTTTGAGTCTTTCTTTTTTACTGGTTAGTGCACAAACAAAAAAGAAAAATGATTCCGGCAGTAAATTTACCTCTATCATTCAATTGGGTATTTTGGAGGGAGATGCAGGTAAAACTTTTGGTCAGTTGCAATTGGTAAACGGCATTCAAAAAGATGCCTGGTTTTATGGGCTTGGCGTTGGTATTGATTATTACGGATCTAAAAGAAGTGTGCCATTGTTTGTTGATGTAAAAAGAGACTTTAAAAAAGGCAACAAAACTCCCTTTGTATTTGCTGATGCAGGATATAATGTTAGCTGGCTAAGGGATAGCGAAAAAAGTTATATCTGGGGTACGAATTATAAACCAACCGGTGGTCTGTATTATGAAGCAGGGATTGGTTATAAATTCATTTTAAAAAATAAACTGGCCTTTGGTTTTACGGCAGGATATTCTTTTAAAGAACAAAAAGAAACGTACGGAAATACCTTGATTATCGAACCTCCAGCAGATGGGCAACCTTATTATAATCCGCCTGTGGACAGCTATCATTACAAGTTCAGAAGAATCAGTATAAAATTTAATTGTTCCTTTTAATAAAAGTCAGGTTTCTTTTTATGCCAGAAAATTTGCTTCTTTTTAATGGCGAGTTTTTAAAAATCAACTTAAAATTTTCTTCTGTCAATTCTTCCCAATCATTGTTGGTAAAATTTAAAATGGCAGGTATTGGTGTGAATTTTATTTCATTGGTAGTTTTGGCAAAACGGTTCCATGGACAAACATCCTGGCATACATCACATCCAAACATCCATTTATCAAATTTACCTTTCATACCATCAGGTATCAGGGCATCTTTTAATTCAATGGTAAAATAGGAAATGCATTTACTGCCATCAACAACTTTATCAGGCAGTATCGCCTCTGTAGGGCAGTTGTCAATACACTTCGTGCAGGTGCCGCAATAATCTTTTGTATATGCATTTTCGTATTCCAGTTCCAGGTCAACAATCAGCGTGGCAATAAAAAAGAAACTACCACTTTGTTTGTTGATCAGGTTTCCGTTTTTGCCTATCCATCCCAAACCTGTTTTTTGCGCCCAGCTTCTTTCCAATACTGGCGCACTGTCCACAAATCCACGGCCATTTACTTCACCAACAGCCAGCTTTATTTCTTCTAAAAACGATTTTAGTTTTTCTCTTATCACTTGATGGTAATCATTTCCAAAAGCATATTTGGCAATTTTTGGCGAGGTGATTTTCTGTTCCTGTTCTGGCAGGTAATTCAGCAATAAAGTGATAACAGATTTGGCATCCGGAACTAACTTCCGGGGATCAATCCGCATATCAAAGTGATTTTCCATGTATTGCATACTGCCATGCATACCCTTGTTCAGCCAACTTTCCAACCGTTTGGCATCATCACTTAATAATTCAGCTTTTGCAATGCCGCAATAATCAAAACCCAATTTGGCAGCAAGCTGTTTTATAAATAATGTATTTTTTTCAGGTTGCGGCATAAAAGGAAAATTATTTTATTTTACCTCAGTTACAGCCTGAAGGTATTTGCTTATCGATGGATTTTTTTAATGCTAAATAAATATCTTTTTTCTGTTCACTTAATAAATTCTGAACAAATATAATGCAGGCATAGCCCCTGCATTTATCAATGTATGGCCACGTGCCAAATAAACCAGGGCAACTCAAAACAGTGCTGTTGCCAGCTGCATCCGCTTCCTGTATCCATTCTCCTAAACCATAATTAGCGCCCTCTGCAGTTTTAGGAATATATTTTTTTGGAATGTTGTTGGTTTGTATAGTTTGCATTTGTGTAATTGCAGATTCACTTAAAATGCGCTTACCCATAAAAGTTCCTTTATTCAAAATCATGGTTAAAAAATTCATGTAATCTGTAGGTGAAGAGAAAGCTCCTCCCGAAGGATTTATTGCATCTTCTTCACCAATAAAAGAGCTGCTTCTCATATTCAGTGGGCTAAAAATCCGTTGCTTCATCAAAGCCTCAAATTTCTTTTTGCTGATAATTTCCAACACTCTGCCAGCAATATTTAATCCTATCTCACCATAAAAAAAAGAAGTGCCGGGGTTATTGGCAATCTCTCTTTTTGCAAAAGAATTTACTTCATCTTCCAGCGATTCAAATTTTTTACGTTCAAATATTTTAACTAATGTTTTTTGATTATCGGTAATTCCTGTTAAGTGAGATAAACACTGCCGGATGGTAATATAAGATTTCCCATAAGTTTCATAAATGGGTAAAAATTTGCTCACCCTGTCATCCAAAGAAAGTTTGCCTTCATCAACAAAAGTCATTACCAATGCAGCAGTAAGCCATTTACTGCAACTGGCAACAGGAGCTTTACTTTTTATTGTAAAATCGCCCAATTGCTTTTGGTATATTATTTGGCCATTCTTGTAAATCAAAGCTACCAGGTTATTGCCCAGTGTCTTTTGATTGGCTATTAGCAGTTTATCAACCTCACCAAAATTATATTGGCTTTTACCAAACAGACAGACTAGCAGTAAACTCAATGCCAGCATGAATTTTAGGCAGATTGATTTAATTAAATGCGACATAATTTCCTACATTTTAAATTGGATAAAGATTTGACTATCATATAAAGTTATTCGAAATAAAATAACCAAAAGCGGTACCTGTTTTAGCTTAATTTCTTACTAAACTTTTTTAACAGGATTGTTACTAATTAGGAGTAAAGTTATCAGTGAAACAGGCTTTTTAAAAAACTAATTAACCACTAATAAAATTATCTATATATGAACCTGAATAATTTCACCATTAAGGCACAGGAAGCCATTGCTCAATCACAGCAACTGGCTTTCAATAACAAAAATCCAAATATTGAAACGGAGCATTTACTAAAAGCTTTATTAAGCGATGGAGATTCGCCCATTGAATTTTTATTAAAGAAAAACAACGTCAATACAAGTTTTATTGAAATTAAAATTGATGAGAGTCTTCAAAAATTACCAAAAGTGCAAAGTGGAGAACCTGCTCAATCTGTAAGCAGGGATATGAATAGTGTGGTGTTAAGAGCCACTAGTGCTTTAAAAACTTTTGGAGACGAGTTTGTAAGTGTAGAATATTTGTTACTTGCTATTTTGCAGGGAAATGATAACAGCGCTAAGTTGTTGAAGGATGCAGGCCTTTCAGAAAAAGGTTTGATTGCAGCAATTAAAGAACTTCGTAAGGGCTCAACTATTTCTTCCCAAACAGACGAAACGCAATTCAATGCGTTAAACAAATATGCAAAGAATTTGAATGAAATGGCAAGGGCGGGGAAACTTGATCCGGTTATAGGGCGTGATGAAGAAATACGGAGAACGCTTCATATTTTATCAAGAAGAAGCAAGAATAACCCAATTTTAGTAGGTGAGCCGGGTGTTGGTAAAACTGCAATAGCAGAAGGCCTTGCCATGCGAATTGTAAATGGCGATGTACCGGAGAATTTGAAATCGAAAATCATTTATGCATTGGATATGGGCCAGTTAATTGCTGGAGCTAAATACAAAGGAGAGTTTGAAGAAAGACTAAAATCGGTAGTAAAGGAAGTTGCGGGAAGCGATGGTGATATTATTTTATTTATTGATGAAATTCACACACTTGTCGGTGCTGGAGGAGGCGATGGGGCAATGGATGCAGCCAATATTTTAAAACCTGCTTTGGCAAGAGGAGAGTTAAGAGCAGTAGGTGCAACCACACTTAGTGAGTATCAAAAATTTTTTGAGAAAGACAAGGCATTAGAACGTCGTTTTCAAAAAGTAATTATTGATGAACCGAGTGTTGAAGATGCTATTTCTATACTAAGAGGTTTAAAAGATCGCTATGAATCTTATCACCATGTATTAATAAAAGATGAAGCCATTATTGCTGCAGTAGAATTATCGCACCGATATATTACAGATCGTTTTTTACCTGACAAGGCCATTGATTTAATTGATGAAAGTGCAGCCAAATTAAGGTTGGAGATGAATTCAATGCCGGAAGAATTGGATAAACTGGAAAGACAGATTCGCCAGTTAGAGATTGAAAGAGAAGCAATCAAAAGAGAAAATGATACAGCTAAATTAAAGGAATTGAATTCAGAAATAGGTAATCTATCTGTGCAGCGTGATACCTTTAAAGCAAAATGGCAGCAGGAAAAGGAAGTAGTTGAAAAAGTACAATCTGCAAAAAGCGAAATTGAAAATTTGAAAGCGTCTGCCGAAAAAGCAGAAAGAGAAGGGGATTATGGTCGTGTTGCAGAAATAAGATATGGAAAAGTTCAGGAGCAGGAAAAAATTATTGAAGAACAAACCAAATTACTGGATGACATCAGTGAAAAACGTTTGCTGAAAGAAGAAGTGGATGCTGAAGATATTGCTGGAAGTGTAGCAAAAGCTACAGGGATACCGGTTATGAAAATGTTGCAAAGTGAAAGAGAAAAATTGTTACACCTGGAACAAGAATTACACAAAAGAGTGGTTGGCCAGGATGAAGCCATTGAAGCCGTAAGTGATGCCATTCGCAGAAGCAGGGCCGGGTTGCAGGATCCTAAAAAACCAATTGGTTCATTTATATTTTTAGGTACAACCGGAGTAGGCAAAACTGAGTTGGCGAAGGCATTGGCAAACTATTTATTTGATGATGATGGTATGATGACCAGGATTGATATGAGTGAATACCAGGAAAAGCATTCTGTCAGCAGGTTAGTAGGGGCACCTCCAGGATATGTGGGATATGAGGAAGGTGGCCAGTTAACTGAGGCAGTACGACGTAAACCTTATAGTGTTGTCTTATTAGATGAAATTGAAAAGGCGCATCCGGATGTATACAATGTATTGTTACAGGTATTGGACGATGGCCGTTTAACAGACAACAAAGGCAGGGTGGTAAATTTTAAGAACACCATTATAATTATGACCAGTAATATGGGAAGCCAGATTATTCAGGAAAATTTTGAAAAAGTAGACGAAAGCAACAAAGAACAGGTAGTTGAAAGCACAAAAGCAGAAGTAATCAGTTTATTGAGACAAACAATCAGGCCCGAATTTTTGAACAGGATAGATGAAGTGATTATGTTTCAGCCTCTAATGAAAAAGGAAATCAAGGGTATTATTGGCATACAATTAGATAATCTGAAGGAACTGGTAGCTAAAAATGGTATTCAGCTTGAGTTTAGCGACTATGCCTTAGACTACCTGGCTGAAAATGGATACGACCCTCAATTTGGAGCAAGGCCTTTAAAAAGGCTGATTCAAAAAGAAATTATAAATCAGCTTAGTAAAAGGATTTTGGCAGGAGATATCGACAAAGCAAAACCGGTTTTAGTAGATGTTTTTGATGGGGTGGTGGTTTTTAGAAATGAGGCAATAGCTGAAAAAGGCAAGACAAAAGCTGTAAAAATTGGTTAAATTAAAGTTATTTAATGAGTAAATAAAAAATTAAGTACTTGGTTACCAGCATTGTGGATAATCTGTGAAGGAAATATCCTTAAATGGTAAAGAAAAAAAGGTAAAAAATATTACCTTCAACAACTTACATAATGATCCTATTGTTACTTTATATTAAAAAAAATTACAACAATTAACCTTCAGGATTGGTTATAATAACAAGTCATAGACC
Source organism: Ferruginibacter sp. (assembly GCA_025352625.1). Classification (GTDB taxonomy): domain Bacteria; phylum Bacteroidota; class Bacteroidia; order Chitinophagales; family Chitinophagaceae; genus Ferruginibacter. The sequence goes on along the minus strand of JANXSR010000231.1, from coordinate 6,756 downwards.
AGGTAAGTAAATGGGGATTATGACATAAAATAAATTATATATTATGGCATTTAAAAAAGAGGTGGTAGAAATTATAGAACCAAGAGATGTATTTGTTGGGGATATTAATGCACCTGTAACATTAGAAGAGTTTGGAGAATATGAAAGCGAAGTTTGTGCAAAGGCTAACGAAGTTGTAAAACAGTTGTTAGAAGAGTACGAAGGAAAAGTGAGATTCAATTTTCGTCATTTTCCAATGACCAATATTCATCAACGCAGTTTAAAAGCTGGGGAAGCTGCAGTAGCAACGGCTCAGGATGGAAAATTTTGGGAAATGCACAACATTCTTTTTGCAAACCGCAGAAACCTGGGAACTACCAGTTTAAAGTTGCATAGCAGGGAAGCAGGTGTACAGAATAAACGTTTTTTGGATGAATTGGTAAACGCTACTTATGGATGGCAAGTACAGGGAGATATGAGAGAAGGGATTAATCGGGGTGTGAAGGACGTTCCTACATTTTTTGTAAATGGAGAACGATTTACAGGTAAAGTAACTTATGATGAACTTAGCAAGGCCGTAGAAGCAGCTTTGAAAAAGGTAAAGAAAAAAGTGCCTGCTAAAGCAAAAGTATAAATTAAGACCCCAATGATTTTATTGGGGTTTTTTGTTGCCATCTACTAAATTTTGCTTATTTTTTTTGTTGTTTTAATTCCAACTACTAAATTTTCAAGATTCTGTTCAGCAAAAAAAACTTTACTAATAGTGGCAGCCTCCTTTAGCAAAACCTCCAACTTTGGTTGTCTTTTACCTAACAGTTGATAAGTCCTTTTTAAAGCTTCTGCGTCAGCCAAACCAGCGTTTTGCTGCAAAGCTTCTTTTACGGCAACAGTGTGCAAACCCTTATCTTTTATTTTCCCCAGTGCTGCAATCATCCAGCTGAGGGAGTAAAAATAGTTTTGTTCCAGCATTAAAAAATAAGTGCTGTCACCTGCATCAGGCATTTTATTATACAAAGAAGTAGTAATTTCTTTAGTAAGATATTTTGACAAGTGTTTTGGAGTTATTTTATTTTTGGTTAATTGTATGCTGCCCTGGATAGCCTGCGGGTAAATACTTAACCAGCGCAATTTGCGTCTAAGCTCATGTACATCTGCTTCTATATTATTAAAATGATAAGCCTCGGTTTGAATAAACTCGGTAATATCATAAATAGCCTCTCCATAAAATTCATTAATTGCTTTTACCTCTTCTTTTTCTTCCAGCCAATCTGCTTCATTTAATTTTTTTTGTATTTTTTTGATACGGCTATAGCTTGGTGAAAGCCATTCTTTTTCAACAAGTATTTCATTCAAACTTTGTACTTTTTCCCTTGTTTGTGCCTGTAAATAAGCGATAACCGAAGCGGGTATTTTTTTATTGCTACTAATGTCTTTTGCTATGTTATCATAATAGTCAATTGCACCCAGTGTGTCTTCCAATAACTTAAACTGTTCTTTCAGTTTGGTAAATTTCTTTTTATTATGAACTTGAGTGTACAACTTAGCCAAACCTTCCAGCATAAACAACGGCGTGCGGGCATCATTACTGTAAAGCCACAGGGCTGGATTTTTTTGTTTGGCTGCATTATCTAATAGTACCTGTAACTTATTAAGAAAGTAAACAAATCTTGCTGGTCCTTTTTTCATTTCTATATTTTTATCTGTAAAATAAAATAATCATTACCTGCTAAATTATTTGATTCATTTTTATCGCTCAAAAAAAGCTACACTGCTACCAACCCAGGTTTTATCTCTGTTATATCTCGTGCCAATCATTTTGCCTTTACTTAGTCTTGCCAGATTATGCACAGCTATTGGTCTGGCCCATTCTTTTTTCCAAAAATAAAACAAACGGATTTCTGCTTTTGCGGGTATATCAGGCGTTTCAATTACATCAGCATATTTTACTTTTCTCTGGAGAATCCAATTTTCCGGATCTGTTACCTTGTCTATATCTTCCTTTGTAACATCAATAATAACACCCATTCCTGCAAAAGAAAATAATGGCTTTAGCACATAATGTTCAAGATCAGCAGGTATACTTTTTAACTGATTTAAATAAAAAGTTGGCGGCACATAAGGATTATCTATCAGCGGTAGAGTGAATTTACTGATGCGGTAAAACCAGTTAGGATGAGGTATCCATTCTACATCCCACGGATGAGAAATATCAATAATTTTACCAAGGTTTTTTTGCTGATGTAAGTCATCAAAAATAAGCCGGTTGTATATTTTTTTTATTGGTATTTTTTTAGCATCTTTTTCATAAAACAATTGATTGCCTTCACCTATCAGTTTGGTTAAACAAACTGTTTTAATACCCAGCAGATCTTCAGTGCAATAAAAATCAATTCTTGTTTTTTGTTGCTCAGGATAAATTTCCAAAAGGATAACATTTTCGGGATCGCAATCACCTACAATAATCTCTTTAAGCAGCTGCAAATAAGATGCTTCTGTATAACCATTTAAATAGGCATCATATGTTGATGGAACATTTGCATACACTTTAGTTATGGCAGTATGAAAAGCCTGAAATGCAAACAGGGTAGGGAATCCCTGCATTTCTATCAATTGTGGTTCCAGTATACCGTTATTATTTTCGCAGATGCCAAAATCGAATGCGATAAATTCTGCATGGTCATTTTCATTGGCAACAGTTATATCTTTTGGTATAGCTCTTTCGGTAAGTGTTTTAAAGTTAGGATCAACTATTACATCAATAATATCTTCACATGCAGCTAACATTTTTTGAGTAAAATCTTTGGGAATAAAAACCGGTGTTTCTGCATTTCTAAATTCAAGTGATCCCGGATGAAGATTCTCTAATTCTTGCTCATACCTTTTATATTTTTCTTCGGAAAAATTGCTGTTGAATTGATGTCTTAATTCTTTTTGCATGCAGGATGTATTGATAGTATTATGTTAGTTAAAAATAATCATAATAATCTAACTCTGCTATCAATAAAAAAGGAATTATATTTCAACTGGCTGTAAATTTTGTACAGCAACCTGTAAAAAATTGGGAAGGACGTGTTCGTAGGTAAAAATGATTTTATCGGGGTCGTTTAATTGTTCAATCATACTGGCCCATTTTGCTACGCCATGATTTTCAATAACCGTTTTCTTTTTTTCTGTAGTTTGCAGGTACATGCTCATTCCTACAGCATCAGCTTCCGGGTGAAACTGTGTACCAATCATGTACTCATTAAAACGAACGGCCATAATAGCTCTTTCTAATTGAATATGCGGACGCTCCTTCTCAATAGCCAAAATAGAAGCACCCATTTCAAGTAAATGATTGTGTCTTGGTTCAACAACCTGGTAGTCTCTGCTATCTACCGCATAAAACGGATCTTTCATGCCCTCAAAAACAACTTCCTTTTTTCCATCTTTTAATAAATGAATTGGAAAAACCCCAAAAGAAGTACTTTTTCTTTGGCAAACATTACCAACTTTATAATGTCTGCAGGCTAATTGGAAAGAGTGGCAGATAAAGAAAACATATTTTTTTTGAACATGAGCTTCATTGTTGTTCCATTTTTGGACTTTATGTAACCAGCTAAAAAATACATTTTCCCATTCACTTCCTTCACTGTCTAAAGGGCTGCCAGGGCCTCCACTTGAAATAAAAATATCATAAGTAAGATCGGGAACTTCTTTTTTCTGTCTAACATCAAATTCATCCCATGTAATATCTACATTATTTGAATCTCCAAATTGATTGAGTATTTCTCTGATACAACGCATTCCCTGGTTGGCTACACCATCATAGAGATCAAGAATTGCTATACGAATTTTGCTTTTTTCAACTAAGGACATGCGGCAAAAATAATATTTTTATTTTAGATACATTTTAGAGTACGGCAGGGGGGTTAAATACCAGCTAAAAAATTTCCATGAATATAATCAACTACATCTACAAGGCTATTGGTTTGCTCGTATACTTTTAGTTGCCTGTCTGCGCCCGTTCCCTGCTCTAGCATATTATGTACATAATTAACAGCGTGTCGGCTTCCTAGTTGCGGTACCACATCATCAATAAAATCGAGTAGTTCATAAATTAGCACCCTTGTATTCACTTCAGTTTCTTTACCAAAATCTATCATACTTCCATCAATACCATAGCGACTGGCACGCCACTTGTTTTCGTTTATCAATGCCCGTGAATAGGTCATAAAATTTAGGTTTTGGCTACGTAGTTTATACAATTTTGCACACAACGCCTGAAATAATGCAGCAATAGCAATGGTTTCCTGTACGGTCATTGGTATATCGCAAATTCGAAACTCAACCGTATTAAAGAAAGGATGTACCCTTAGATCCCACCAGATTTTTTTTGCATTGTCTATACAATTTGTTTTTACCAGTAGTTTTACATAACTCTCATAAGCTTCTATGCTTTCAAAATAATCAGGGATACCTGTTCGTGGAAATTTATCAAATACTTTTGTACGAAAAGATTTATAGCCTGTTTTTCTGCCTTCCCAAAAAGGGGAGTTAGTGCTTAACGCATAAATATGGGGTAAAAAATAGCGGGCGGAATTAGCAATATGAATCGCCATTTCACGATTTTCCATACCCACGTGTACATGTAATCCAAAAATAAGATTGCTTCTTGCTGCCTCCTGTAGTTCGTTCACTATCTCACTATACCTTACATGATCGGTTATCAATTGGCTTTCCCAATGGCTAAAAGGATGGGTGCCGGCAGCACCTAATTTTAAACCCAGGCCTTCACCAATACTGCTGATGGTTTTACGTAAAGTAGAAACATCCATAAAGGCTTCATCAATATCCTGGCAAATATCAGTTCCAACTTCTACAACAGCCTGGTGCATCTCGGCTTTAACTTTGTCTTTAATTATCTTTTGGCCTTCCTGCACAATTTTTTGTTCATGGCTTTTAAGTTCCCTTGTTTCAGGATCAATTACCATATATTCTTCTTCTACTCCAATTGTAAAGCCTTTGTATGATAGGTTAGCCATAATAATAATTGATAAATGATTAGTTGATAATTGATAAAAAATTATCCATTAAAAAAGACTTTGCCTGGCAGCACTACGTTTAATGTATTCGCCCCAGGTTAAATTATCTTCTCCATCTTTTTGTTCCAGTGCTTTTTCAATGGCGTAGGTAGCAGCAGTTTCTACAACCCATTCAAAATTCTCTTCACCAACACTGGTTCTTTCAGCATCAGGTGCAGGGTTACAAAAGTCAATAGCATAAGGGATTCCATCTTTTAGTGCTAATTCTACTGTATTAAAATCGTATCCCAAATAATGGTTGATGCGCAAAACAATATCAGTCATCATTTTTAATTTTTCTTCTGAGGGCTTAAAATCGGCAACGTATCGCAAAGCATGTGGATTGCGTGGTTCATACGGCATGATGCGCACATATTTACCTCCGATACAATAACAGCGGTAATATTCTTCAAAAATTATTTCTTCCTGCAGCATCATTACCAGCTCACCTGTTTCGCCATGTTTTTCAAAAAAATCATTTTTATCAGTCAATTTGTAAACGCTTTTCCAACCGCCGCCTGCAAAAGGTTTCATATATGCCGGGAAGCCAACATAATTAAAAATGCCTTCCCAATCCAGCGGATATGCAAGGTTACTGAAGGAATCACCAGTCGTATCCACAGGTAAATCCCTTGAAGGCAGAATAACTGTTTTTGGAACGGGTACGTTTATTTTTGTTGATAAACAATTATTAAAAAACTTCTCATCTGCGCTCCACCAAAATGGGTTGTTTATTACAGCCGTACCACATAAAGCAGCATTTTTTAAGAAGGCTCTGTAAAATGGTACATCCTGCGATATACGATCAATAATAACAGCATAGCCGCTGCTTTCACCTTGCATTACCTTATCAATTTTTACTGGTTCTGCTAAAATGCCTTCTATATTTTTGCTGTTCACTCTTTCAACAAAAGCCTCAGGAAAACTTCTTTCTTTACCATGTAAAATCCCTATTTTTTTCATACATATATTTTTATAAAGGAATGATGAATTGAAAAATATTTTGTGAAAAACATCAATTACCGAATGTATTTTTTTCAGTGGAATTTACCAAATAATACTTGCTGATTTATATGAAGATGAACAAAATACATTGTAACCAAAATAGTTTCCCAGTCATTGCTTATTTTTGGTGCTATGCTTAATGGGAAGACTGCACGTATTATTGTGGAACAACATGTAATTAAATCAGCGTGGCTGCAGAGGGATGTTAAAGTAGATTATTATTTACCTACTCATATTGAGCCATCTTCACCAATGAGCCTGTTATTGATTAATGACGGGCAAGATTTGGTAACAATGCAGTTTCAATACATTCTTGAAAAACTTTACCGAGAAAATGTTATTACACCATTGTTGTGCGTAGGTCTGCATTGTGGACACGATAGAAGGAACGAATATGCTACTGCAAAAGTTACTGACTATAAAGGCCGGGGAACTAAGGCTGCTCAATATACCCGTTTTGTTTTTGAAGAGTTGTTACCTTTTATTAATAAAAAATATAGCGTATTTTTTTTCAGCGAAAAATCATATGCAGGTTTTTCTTTGGGAGGATTGAGTGCATTGGATATAGTATGGAACCATCCCCAGGAATTTGCAAAAGTTGGCGTATTTAGTGGCTCATTTTGGTGGAGAGATAAAGACCAGGATGCAGTTGATTTTGATGAATCGTTTAACAGTATTATGCACCGGGAGGTTAGATAAGGGAATTATG
>JANXSR010000206.1 GCA_025352625.1 Ferruginibacter sp. | reverse complement strand
CCGTTGCCGCAGAGTCCGGTGTATAGAAAAAGTAAACAAATTTATTAGCAGCAAAATCAGGATCAATCGTCATGCCCAGCAGGCCGTTGCCAAAAGCCTTCTTGGTATCAGGCAATACTTTAAATCTGTGAATCAACTTAGTAAGATTATCAGCAGGTTTGTACGCATAAAAATTACCGGAACGTTCTACAATATATACAACGCCGGTTGGTGTTACAGCGATCTCCATCGGCTCATTTAGGTCGTTGGTCAACACGGTTTTAGTAAACCTGTTTTCTTCCGGTGTTTTGGTGGCGTAGGCTTTTGTATAATCCAGTTTTGCAGAATCTGCACCCATTGCATATTGTATACCGTTGGCCAGGTGTTGCAGAAACAAAGGTTCGCTGTAACTTTCTGTGGTGTGTCCGCCACCGGTATAAAATGCACGGCCGCCATCAAAATCATGGTACCAGGCAATGGGATGATTTTTACCGTTCTCCCCACCTTCGTAAGTATCTTCATCCAGTGTAGCCACTACTTTTAAATCGGCATTTATGTTTTTGTAATTGTACCATTCATCGGTGCGTTCCCATTTTGCAGGCAAACCTTTGGTAGCAATAAAACTGGTGTCTGTAACAACTACTGTTGCCTTTCTTACATTTGGGTTGCCGGGATGACTTTTAAAATAGGCGCCTACCAGTTTATTGTACCATGCCCAATTATACTCTGCATCTGCTGCTGCATGTATCCCCATAAAGCCGCCACCAGCCTCTATGTACCTTTGCAGGGCTACCTGCTCATCACTGTTTAAAATATTACCCGTAGTGCTTAAAAAAATAACCGCTTTGTATTGCTTAAGGTTAGCATCGGTAAACGCTGTCGAGCTGGAATCTACCTCCACACTAATGTTATTGTCCTTACCGATCTTTTGTATCGCGGCAATACCTGCGGGAATAGATTCATGGTGATAACCCTTTGTTTTGGTAAACAATAATACTTTACGGATATTTGAATCTTTTGTACTACAGTTGTTAAAAAACAAAACAACAGCAACAAGATAAATGCAGCAGGCAAGCTTTTTCATTTGAATGTTATAAGGCGTTAATAATTTATCCGAAAGATATTGTAAAATGTTTAATTGGCATTGATGCCATTAAACATTTATGACCAGGTTAATTAGCATGATGTATCTGCCAGGCCTGTTGCAATTAATCTTATTAAAATGCTGATACAAAAACCTGATACAAAAATGGTGTAAGCATTACCAGGACAATTATTTTGACACAGTGATCTGCAGCGACTTGTCTTTCTTTACCTCTGCAACCGGCGTATCTTTTAAAAGAATGTTTTTTCCAAGCACATCTCCTGACAATTGATTTTGCAGCACCTGCACTTTTTTGCAGCCTTCCAAAGTGATCATATACCTGCGGTAGTGAAAGGGAGCATATTTTGTGGAGCGCTGGATGATGTTGTTGTTAAAGATGAGCCCCTGGGTTGATTTGGCGTAAAGCACGGGGAAATCAAAAGCGTGAAATGTGTTGTACTCAATCCTGATATTCCTGTGAAATGGCTTATTGGTTTGCGGCTTTGGTATTTCAGGATCGATGCTGATAATACCTTCGCAAAACTGGTAGAGCGATGTGAGGCATGCATCATTGAATATATTGTTGCGGATGGTTACATTTTTTACAGCGCCGGATTCATACCAGCCATTGGCATCTCCGGGAATCAATATGGCACTGCCGCTAGATTCAAAAGTATTTTTCTCAATCAACACTTCGCCGGGTGTAGACATTAAAATACCTCTCGCCCTGCTGGAGCCAAAGTAACTATTGCGAATGATTACATCGGGTGTCCACGTTAAATTTTCCAAAGCATCCCCTGCCACAATGCTATCGGGTATGCTATTAATAAAAGTTATTTCAAATTCAACCGCTGATAATTTTTTGAACGAGGCAACTTTACCGAGGCCAACCGTACTCATTGATTCGTTTTCAATAAAGCCTACCTCATCATTTGGTTCTGCCCATTTAAAACCAATACTTTGACCGTGAACAAATTTGCATTTAAGTTTGTTGCCGGTCAACTTTTCTGTTATATGAACACTGGTACCATGCACGTTGATTGGGTCATCCATCAGGCCGGCGAAGCTGCAACTGTCAACTAATATCTTCCCTTTGCAGTTAGAGAAATGAAAGCCGTCATCATGACCGGAAAACACCCTGTTCTTTGCGCTATTGGGAATACAGTTTACATTTTTGAAGCTTAAGTTTTCTGAATACTGCGACAAAATACCCAGCCCCGCATTCTGGTACATGCGCATGTTTTCGATGGTAACATTTTTACTGTTTTGTATAAACGTTCCTGCATGATCACGGGCGCTGTGTCTCAACACCAGGTAGTTGCCCATTGCAGGTTTTCGTTTAAACGGATATGTAATCCGAACAAGTCCTTTCTCCAGTTCGGTTGCTTTGTAATTACTCCAGCCACCGCCAAGGCAATCATCACCCGACTGTGGCACAATCAGTTTTGAATCTTTATCAAATTCCATTGCGGCCCAAAACCTGCTTTTCCACTCTTCACCGGTAAACATCAGCTTATTATCTTCTATGATGTAAGGCGATTCCAGGGCGTTTATCTTAAGGTCAATATAGTCGTTCGCAACAGTCATCACCTGTGCCTGTGCCGTCATAGGAATGTCCCAATCTATGTTCACATTTTTAATTTGGATATCATTGCTGCTATCGATAGTGAAGGGTTGCATGCGGCCATGAAAAATAAAATCTGATCCACTGCAATCTACCGTAAGGCCTTTTGTTTTTTCAATCAGCACCGGGCATGTCCGAAAAGGGATTACATCAGTATTGGATTCATAGTATTCTTTTTGAGCACAATATTGCGGCCAGAAATCATAACGGCCTTTGGGAAACACCAGCACAGCATGGCCTTTAGTTTTGCATTGTTCAATGGCTTTGGCAACAAAGGGCGCAGCATTTTGCCTGGAGCCTGGTTCATATCCAAACTGTGCAATTGAAACGGTATCCTGGCAAAAGCAATAAAACCTGGTAAGTAATATAAAGACAAGCGATAGAATATGTTTCATGATTTTTTTTGGGATCGTTTTAATCCAGGTTGTGAAGGTAACCTTCACGGTGGATTTCTATTATAAAAGCAAAACTATTTAAGGCCGGGCTGAAAAACAGCATCCAATATGTTCCGGTTCGAAAGGCTGCTTTTGTCGTTAAGACACTCATCAAATACCTGGGGAATAAAATCACTCAAATCCTAATCAAACATGCGGTGCAGATAATTTACCTGGCCGAGATGATAATTTAAATGAAGCAATAACTGCAGCAATACATAGCTGGTAGTAGTGTTCGGCTCGTCAAAAAATATCGGATACGCAGCCTCCATATCTTCCGGAGTAAGGCAATTCACCGTTTTGTTGATCATCGAAATAAGCGCTTCCAGTTGAGCCACGAGTTCTTCCATTTCCACGCCTTTGCTGCTAAATTCCTGGTTGCGGTTGCGCACATAGCCGGTTTGTGCAAGTGTAGCTCCGATGAGGTGATTGAGCCCGCCAATGATGTGCAGTACAAGATTACCGGCCGGATTCTTTACCGCTCTGCCGGTTCTCCACAGGTCATCTTCATTTTTAAATAAGTTGATTTCTTCTATCAGCCTACGAATGTCCCGTTCGTAAAAAGTCGCCAATATACTATTCAGCATAACAGTAAAATTTACTTATAAAAGTACTTAATCTGAAGGGATGAAATTGCTGTTAAGGATAGCTGTATACAAAATCTTGCATCGCAGGATGGATGGCTTTTACTTTAATGCGGGGTGTATTTGTAAAGAGTGTTATTCTCTTCTATGTATTTTCATTTCGGCGGCAATGGCGAGTGAATCAGCATCTCCTTTTTTCTCCAGTTGCTCAATAATAGTTGCATGGTTTTTACTGTCGCGGTTTTGTGACAATTTGTAAGCTGCCTGAATTTCATCAATCTCAATTTCAAAACCAATAATTCCATTCATCTCTTTGGCCACAAATTTTTCAGACATATGCTCTACTGAAACCGGGTTAGCGGAGGCTCTTTCATATTTGTTTACCAAATTTTTCAGAACCGTCAGCAAGCGTTCTCCCTCTATTATTTTGATGGTACCATACACATGCACTGCAATGTAATTCCAGGTGGGTACATTTTCATGATCGTACCAGGATGAAGAAATGTAACTGTGGCTGCCCGAAAATATTGCCAGTACGGGTGTATTGTCTGTAAAGTTTTTCCATTGCGGATTTCCCTTTGAAATATGGCCCGTTAAAATATGCTTGCCCTGCCCGTTCTTTTCCAATTCAAGCGGAATATGGGTAGCCCATAGTTTTGAACTTGCCTGGCTTACCAGAATTCCAAAACTATTTTTGTCAATAAAGTCATGGACTTCAGCTATGTTGGTGTTTTTAAAATAAGGTGGTATGTACATGTTATCGTTTTAGATTGCTTGTGTTTCGTTCCTATCTATTGCCTGACTTCTGTTGCAGGGTTGCAAAGTTAATTTGCATTTGAATGTATCCGAATTATTTCTTAGGCCAAAGATGCTCGATACAACTCACCACCAATACCCGCAATGATTTATCTTTAAAAAAATTTCATTGCAGGTATGCGTAAACAACTCCCCTGTTTATTGCAATCACTGCGGTAAAAATACAACCGGATACAAAAATGAGTGCCAACTATGTATTGATCAATGACGACTTTGTATTGAAACAGGACGCCAAAATTTTAATCACCGATTTATCAGTGCAAAGGGGCTATGGCGTTTTTGATTTTTTCAAAACCATCCGGGGAGAGCCTGTTTTTTTGGATGATCACCTGGACAGGTTGTATGCTTCCGCTACAGAAATGTTTTTGCCTGTTCCTTTTGACCGGGATAGGTTAAAAGAAATCATCCGGCAACTGATGATAAAAAATAACCTTCCTGATTCCGGTATCCGCATTACACTTACCGGTGGTTATGCTGAAGATGGTTATGCTATTGCAAAACCTAACCTGCTCATCACTCAATCGGCGCTTATGTTTGATAAGACAGGTTTCGAAAAAGGCACCCGGTTGATAACGTTTGAACACCAGCGGCAATTACCGCATGTTAAAACCATCGACTACCTGCAGGCCATCCGCTTACAGCATTTCATCAAACAAAACAATGCGGATGATGTGTTGTATTATGGCGCTTCCGGTATTGGCGAATGCCCAAGATCTAATTTTTTTGTTGTAACAAACAATGATGAAATTATTACGCCGGATAAAAATATCCTGCATGGCATCACCCGAAAAAAAATATTGGAACTTACAGGATTCAACACAACAACTGCCGCTATTTATCCCGAACAAATCGCTTCCGTTAAAGAAGCATTTATTACCAGCACAACAAAAATTGTTTTACCGGTTACAGCTATCAATGGCGACACCATTGGCGATGGAAAACCCGGAGCAGTTACAAGAGCAATATTTAACCGGCTGATTACTTTGCAGGGAATTGAATGATGCACTGACTGTATCTGCCGAACCAACCACATTACAAATTCTGCTACCTTCATACTCTAAACTGATTGACATGGCAATCCGCATATTTATTACCGGCGGCACTTTTGACAAAGAATACAATGAGCTGAACGGACAATTGTATTTTAAAAATACGCACCTGAGCGACCTGCTTGATATGGGACGCAACAAAGTACCTGTTGCAATAAGAACGCTGATGATGATAGACAGTCTTGAAATGACGGCTGAAGACCGGGAGCTGATTGTACACCAGTGCAACCAATGCGATGAAACTAAAATAGTAATTACACACGGCACAGATACCATGGCGGAAACAGCGAAAATAATCGCACAGAAAAAAATCAATAAAACCATCATCCTCACCGGCGCCATGATCCCGATTAAGTTCGGCAGCTCGGATGGATTGTTTAACCTTGGCAGTGCGCTTGCCTTTGCGCAAAGCCTGCCCGTTGGTGTATACGTCGCCATGAATGGCCGCTACTTCAATTGGGACAATGTACAAAAGAACCGGCAGACAGGCATTTTTGAAGAGATAAAATGATTTGACAATACAGGCGTTTGAATGGTTTGTACTTCCCCCGTGGTCAGCGATTCTGTTAAGTTAAAGAATGCTGGAGCCAGTCTTTCGCACCAAAGCTTACAACATACATATGCTGGCTGAAGTGGCTGCAAATAAAAATCCGCCGTGGAACCAGGGCTGAGACCAACTTATAATTTATATCACATCTGCCAGGCCATTAATTTCCACCCGGCAATTTCTGTTTAGCCGCTGCAAGTTTTCCACTAACCACCTTGGCCCTGTGCCGGTAGTAGTATAACACACACCTTCTCAATTGTTCTGCCAACACCAATTTAGGATTTCCTCTACTGAATATTTCACCCGTTCTTTCATTTGGATTAAAATCTTTGGCGCATAAAATATCATACACTTTAAACAATTTGATTCCTAAAAAATCAATCAGGTATCGTCTGCGTACTAAAATACTGCTAAACACTTCGCTTTTTTTCCTGGTTTTTATGCCAATGCAAATACCAAATGTTCGGGTATCATCCACACTTAAATTCTTAACCAAAAAAGTTTTTAAATCAAGGCCCTCCGGGCAATTATCTTCTACCTGAAAGTTAAGTTCATTGGCAGCATGCCGCATATTAATCTGGAATTCCTCTAGCAGTAAATTCCATTTTTCTTTATCTTTTTCTTCAATGCCTTTTATCAGGATTGTTTTCCACGAAGTACAACAAAACTGCGTGATACCTGTGTGCATACACAGCTTACAGAGGTTTATTAAAAACTGCACACTAAATAATTCATCCCGCCGGTAAATGCCCAGCCAATACTTGTCGTTGTAACGGTTAAGGCCCTCATAATAGGGCAGGTTAAAGGGCGGCAGCACTACGGCACTTGCAGCAGGCTGCACATTTAAACCAGTGGTGTTAAACAATGCAAACAATTCATCGCCATTGGCCAGTTCGGTATCAATAAATTTATCGGGTTGCTGCAGAATAATAGTCTCAATTGTTTTTGTAACCGAAGCAATGTCATTGCTGTGGCAAATCATGTTCCATTCGTAAATAACATTTGTTTTTGGAAACCGGATAATTAAATGCCAGTAATGTTCTATTGAAGGAGTGGCCACCCAGTTAATATTACCAGTAAGGATGGGTGTAAAACTCTGGTTATTGTCGCAGATGTTGATTTTTAACCGCGGCGTATAATCAATGGAATCCAATACATTTTTATAAATCGCTTCACTTAACCAACTGTCGCCGATAAACACATTTGTTGCCGGATAGGAGCTGCAAATGTTGGGATGTTTACAGGTATCTATTTCATAAGGTACTTGCAGCATGTCCAGTGCTGCTGTAAAGGGCTCCACGCTGTAATGTTCCATATCCACCAGCATTTGCTGCTGCAATCCAAAATGCACCTCTCTTATTCTTACCTTATTTACTGCCTGTAAAATATTGTGCAGATCAGCGGGCACAATGATACCGCCCCGGAAGTTTATAAATATTGTATTTATCATAAATCAAACATACAAATTAAATGAAAGAAATGGAAGGTAATGGAAATTCTGTAGCACAGAGATTCTTTTCATTGGCAATCATTTTAATAAATATATTAATTGCAGGGGAAAGCACCGTACAACGTTACACCTTCGCAATGGTTATACGCAGCAGTAAGTATACCCAACCCCTACGGCGGCTTTCAGCCCCGTCGGCGGTTAGATAAGGTACTTAAAAATAAAGCAGTAGTTTTCTTCAACCGCCGTCAGGGTTTGCAACCGCTGACGGGGTAGTTAGGAGAGTAAAATATATTGATAGATATAGTATGAACCAAATTGCGGATAGCCATCGAAGTTTTAAAAACTTCGGAAGTCTGCGGAAGTGTACCGAAATGCTGAAACAGGTTAGTTGCATGCAAGGAATGCCTTATTTTCAGCAACGTTTTTTCAACCACTTTGAAGCATAGCTGTGGATGTATGAAAGGAGGGCGAAAGAGATATTAGTTAAACCACACTGCATATCCTTTCCTCCTTAAATCCAGCGCCAGCTCTTCTTCCATGATCAGCGCTTCCTGCCTGGTCATTGCTTTTAGATTGATGTGATCATACAGGCTGGGGCGTAAATACGATCCATATTTTTGAACAACACTGGCAGACAGCTTATGTCCTTTTTTATTTACATAGCCGGTTTTGTGTTGTATGAATCTTTCCGCCGGCGTCTTACTCGTCATGCCCACATACAGGCACTGCAACACGCCGTTAAACTGCGGATTAGCAGCCCGGAACTTTGCGTTTTCTGTAAACACTTTTTTTGACAACTCAATAACGTACACCTGGTATCTCATCTTTAAAACAACATTGTTCCTGTTGGTATTTACATGTAATTACGCTGATTATTTAAACAGTTCTGCCAGTATGTAAGTTTGCTTCAATAGCCGCAACACAGCATTGGATAAAGAAAAAATCAAGAAATGATACAGGCAATTGTTCCTTGCCTCACTTACATCTATCTCAATTGGTAAATATCTTTTACAAAAAGTATAAACCTCCTTGCTTTTAATTTCCAAACTGTCTCAAATGATGGTCAATATGTTTCCAGATTAAGCGGCCCCAATCTTTTTTCTCCATTTTACCAAAGAAAGGATGAGGATTAAAGTGGTCTTGCAACTGTACTTTTTCGAGCAAACCCAACAGCTCTTGTTTTGAATGCTGCACATCTGGTACATTTGAACCGTTGATTGCCATATTCATTTGAGATGGTGTTGCAGCACCTTTGGGCCAGGGAATTACATAGAACAATAACCAGCGCATGAAAGAAGTTCTATACATTGCCGGGCCTTCATAAGCTGATTCAGGTATAATGCCTACAGCTTTCTTCAGTTGAATGCTGCAATGTTCCAGCATTTCGGGCAACGACATTTGACCCCACTGGCGCTGGCTTGCTACATGGAGTTGATTGATGCGTTTTTTAATCTCCACATAATCTGTTTCAATAAAAATATTCGCTGCCATGTTGGTTAGTTGGTTAGATTAAAAAGCGCTGCCATAAAATTTGCTGGTTAAAATTGATGGTTGAAGTTATGAACTAAATTGAACATTGAAAGCCGATTCTCAGCCGCAATTTATCCCACCAAATTCAGCTGAATTATTTTCTGTATTTTTCAATAAGTAACGCTTTTGAGATAACAACATCAAAAGTCGTTTCAGTAACTTTACAAAAAACAGTTATAGTATGAAAGCATTTTTAGGCATGGGATTATTAGGCTCCAATTTCGTTAAAGCAATGTTGCAGAAAGGCGATACCGTACAGGTTTGGAACCGCACTGCAGCTAAAGCAACAGCATTGGAACAATATGGCGCAAAAGCATTCGATACTATTGATAAAACAGTACAGGGTGCAAATGTTATTCATGTTACGCTCAAAGATGATGCAACGGTAGATGAAGTGCTGGCTGCTGCCAGTAAAGGGTTTCAGCCCGGTGCAGTTATTATAGATCACACCACCACTTCTGTAAAAGGCGCTATACAAAGAACAGCCTATTGGAAAAGCCAGGGCTTTACCTATCTGCATGCACCTGTTTTTATGGGTCCGCCAAATGCGTTGGAAAGTACGGGTTTTATGCTTGTGTCAGGCGATCAATCCGTCATTGAAAAGCATACACCAGCACTATCTGCCATGACGGGCAAGCTCATTAATTTTGGTGCGGAAGAAGGTAAAGCAGCAGGGCTCAAACTCTCCGGCAATCTTTTCTTATTAAGCTTAACTGCCGGGCTTGCAGATGCGCTGGCACTGGCTAAGGTGCATGGCATACAACCATCAGAACTGCTTACCCTATTTAATAACTGGAACCCGGGTGCCATGGTTCCGGCAAGGCTAAAGAAGATTACAGAAGCAAAGTTTAATGAACCCTCCTGGGAATTGAATATGGCACGAAAAGATGCAGGACTAATGTTAAGTGCAGCCAACGAAGCCGCAACAACCCTGGGCATTATACCAGCCATTGCAACAGTGATGGATAAATGGATAGCCAACGGCCATGGTACAGATGACTGGAGTGTGATTGCTAAGGATAGTGTTTAGGTGAAAGCAACCTATATTTTCCTGCGCTGTATCTTCAATATCTTTTTTTTGCAGCAAGGCACTGGCACCCTTTTCTATTCAGGAAAATATTATTAATGCATAAGCAGCATCTCATTTGTTAATAGAAATTTTTGTTACGCCGGAAGGAAATTTTTGAGCAGTGGTAGTAGGCCCCGCAATGGTTATGATGCCTGCTTTTACCGTCATGCGGTCAATAAAAACAACCCTTTCATCACCGGTTGCTGCTGTTCTTCCGTGGTACACACAAAACATTTCTTTACCATCGGGCGAGTAAGTAACGCTGTTGTGCCCCGTGCCGGAAACGGCCCCACCCTTATCTGTATTTTTTTGCAGTACCGGATTATTGGCTGCTTTTTTATAAGGTCCTAACGGCGTAGCGGCTGTAGCATAACCGATGGCATAATACTGGCCACCAAAATGATTGGCAGAATACATCATGTAATAGATACCATCTTTTTTAAACGTTACCGAACCTTCCGTCCAGCGGCGGTTTACTTCCTGTGCAATAACAGACCTGCTTTCCCATTCAGACTGCTTGTCGCCCATGCTAACGGGAGGCCGGAGCATTAATTTCGGCTTGCCGATGACACCCGAAAAATCGGGTTTAAGTTCTACACCATAAACCCAGCTTTCTTCAATTTCTTTGTACAAGCCTTTCTTCCTGGCCCATGTAGCTACTTCGCTTTCTACAGCGTGTTTATAAGCCACCCGGGAGTAATACAAATAGCATTTACCATTGGTATCAAAAAAAACGTTGGCATCAATAGTGGGATAGCCGGGATCAAAAACCGGCCGGGTATTCAAATCAATAAAAGGCCCTATAGGCTTATCTGCCACGGCCACACCAATACGAAAATTTTCTTCTTCCTTATTAGGATTTTTCTTCCATTGTGCACTGTAAAAAAGGTAAAATTTACCTTTTACTTCATACACTTCCGGTGCCCAGTACGCACCCTCCCATTTGGCTTTTATATCGCTCCAGCCATTTTTATTGTTGCTGAAAAATACCTGCCCTTCCTGCTTCCAGTTCACCAGGTCTTTGGATGAATAGGCTGCAAATCCATGATCCGCTCCTCCGCCGGTGCCATACATGTAATACATGCCCTGTGTGTGCAACACGTAAGGATCACCAAATTGCACTTTCAACGGGTTAACAAAAGTGGCAGAGTCTGTATCGTTACTATCAGTAGTTTGTGCCCTCAATACCTCTCCAAATAATACTGTTAAAAAGAAAGAAAGAACCAGTATTTTTTTCATAATGCAATGCGTTGAATGTTTCTGTTTGATTGTTTTTTCTGCCATGGTTCAGCACAAACCATACTGCAAGGTTAAAACTCTTCCTGCACATCTTCTAAAAAATTAAAATCCTTTTGTGTCATCCTATTTAAACGCCGTTGTTGGTCTTATTGACCAACAACCAAATCGCTGGGCTTAGCAATGTGTCAGCATATTAAATTCATCAATTCCGGTATGATAAAATTTAGCTAACGAATTTAAAGGCCGTTGTTGGTCTTATTGATCAACAACCGAATCGTTGGGTTTAGCAATGTGTCAGCATGTTAAATTCATCAATTCCGGTATGATAAAATTTAACTGACGAATAATAATACTCTTCCGGCAACCTGCATAAGCCGGCCTTTACCGGGTTCCAGTGAATGTACTCCAACTTTTGCATAAACACATCGTGAGAATACAATTCAATACCCAAAGGATTTCTTTCCCAGAACTGATAGGTTCTGTCCTTTGCATTCACCCTGAATTTATCCAGTACCAGCGGATGATTTTCGCTTTGGTTGTTGGTCAACAAGACCAACAACGGCCCCCGTGATAGCCGACGATTTTAAGGACGTAATGGCTAAAGGCAAGCGAATCAAAAAACATTTACTATTACATGAAATAACCCTACCAACAACAGCTAAATATGTTTCCATTGATGAAAGATACTATTTTTAGTTGCAGCTTTTGTTGTGCGCTTCGGTTGTTGGTCAACAAGGCCAACAACAGCCTCAACAAAACCAACAACGACGCCAACAAATTTGTCACATGTTATTTAAATTACAAACCGTAATTTGTAATGAATATGAAAAAGATACTTGCTATTTTATTATCCTTTGCCATCATAGGCGTTACTGTAGCCCAACGTAATGCAGGCACTGTTGTTACAAGCGTTATACATTCTACCTACCTGCAAAACACCGGCGGCGAGAATATGGACAGACGAATATCCGTTTATCTTCCTCCCGGCTATGCGCAGGCAAAACAACATTATCCTGTTATCTATTACCTGCATGGTTTTTTAGGCACCGACAGCATAACGCCCAACATGAAAAACATACTTGACATGGGCATTGCAAAAAACAAAATCCGCCCTTACATACTTGTTATTGCTGATCACTTTACATTGTACTCAGGCAGTTTTTACAGCAACTCTGCACTTACCGGAAACTGGAGCGACTTTGAAGCAAAGGAACTGGTTTCTTACATGGATCAGCATTTTAAAACCATTGCCAATAAAAATGCACGGGGCATTGGCGGACATTCAATGGGTGGTTATGGTGCTTTAAAAATAGCCATGTTATATCCAGATGTGTTTAGCAGTGTATATGCATTGAGTCCGGGCTTGCTTGCATTTGTAAAAGAGTTTGGGCCCAACAGCGATTCATATAAACAACTGGCTGCTATTAAAACAAAAGATGAACTGGATAAAGCCTATTATCCCAAAGTAATTGCTGCCTGTGCAAGGGCCTGGTCCCCGAATGCCAATAAGCCGCCATTCTATATCGATCTGCCGTTTAGTTATGTGGGTGACAGCCTGGTGGTGGATAGCGTGGTGTTCCTCTGGCTTGCCTTCGGCAGCCTGGAGTTCCTGGCCGGACAGGTGATCGGCAAGGCCTGGATGGTGTTGCTGGCGCTGCCGGTGATGGCCTGGCTGAAGCGGCGCGACGAACGGCTCCGCCTGCCCGCCTGACCGCGCCCTACCGCGCCTGCCGGCGCGGCGCCGCCAGCACGGCCGACGACACCAGCCCCGCCAGCAGCCCCC
>JANXSR010000197.1 GCA_025352625.1 Ferruginibacter sp. | reverse complement strand
TTTTTATGCTACTAATTCAATGATAAACTCACTGCCTTCACCTTCTTTTGTTTCTACTTTTATTTCGCCACCATGTGCCTTTATGATATCATAAGATAATGACAAACCCAGTCCAGTTCCCTGCCCTGTTGGTTTGGTGGTAAAAAATGGCTGAAAGATTTTGTCAACTATTTTTTTAGGAATGCCATTGCCGTTATCTTTTACCGAGACAAAAACTTTATCACCAACTCTTTTTGTTCTTACAGAAACGGAGGGTTCGTACGTTTTGTCCTTAGCTTTAGGCTTTAAGCTTTCCGCTTTCTTCTCTTCATTTACCGCATAAAATGCATTGTTTATTAAATTCAGCAACACCCTTCCAATATCCTGCGGAATAATATTGATGCTGCCAATGCTTTCGTCAAAATCAGTTTTTAATGTAGCATTAAATGTTTTGTCTTTTGCACGCAAACCTTGATAGGAGAGGCGCAGGTATTCATCTGCCAATTTATTGATGTCGGTAGGTTCTTTTAAACTATTGCTTGTACGACTGTGTTGCAACATACCTTTTACAATGGCGTCAGCCCGTTTGCCATGGTGATTTATTTTTTCAGAATTAGCAATAACATCCTCTATAATTTCAGCCTCCGTCTGCTCATCTCTTTCTGCTATGGGCTTTAAGCGTTCAGCTTTTAGCTCTTCCAGCATTTCTTTGTTCACCTCACTAAAATTGTTTACAAAGTTTAACGGGTTTTGAATTTCATGTGCAATGCCAGCAGTGAGCTCACCAAGGCTGGCCATTTTTTCTGATTGTATCAATTGGGTTTGGGTAGATTTTAATGTCTCATGGGTTTGCTCCAATGCGTAGTAGGCTTTTTCAATTTCTTTAGCCTGCTCCAGTTCTTTTGCCCTGTTGCGTTCCCGCTCTTTTTCAATCAGCCTGTACCTGAAATAACGGTCTATGGCAAATGCTGCCGCAATTAATAAAACCAGGTAAGCCATGTAGGCCAGGGTATTTTTCCACCAGGGCGGATTTACAATTATTTTTAGTGTGGCGCCTTCTTCGTTCCATACACCATTGTTGTTGGCTGCTTTTACATGAAACAAATATTCTCCTGGTGGAAGATTGGGATAAAATGCCACATGTTGGTTACCTACATTCCGCCACTCATTATCATAATTCTCTAATTTATAGGCGTACTTGTTTTTAGCAGGATTGGAATATTGTATGGCCAAAAATTCAAGCGATATATTATTCTGGTCGTAGGCCAGTACAATTTCTTTTGTTTCATCAATAGGATTTTTTAGAATAGATTTTTCGCCGGGTATAACCGATTTATTAAACAACTTTAAATCGGTGAGGAAAACTTTTGGCGGGGTAGAATTTTTGTTGATGTCATCCGGGTTAAAAATGGTTATGCCATTAGAACCACCAAAAATAAAAAGCCCCTGGCTGGTTATTAAATTAGATCCATCTGCAAATAGCTGGCTCTGTATACCATCGGTAATGGAGAAATTATTGAATTGTTTTGTTTTTAAATCAAAACGGCTAAGGCCATCAAATGTACTAAGCCATAAAGAATTATTTTTTGTATCGGCAAGGATGGCCTGTATACTCATAGATGGTAAACCATCATTGCGGGTGTATGTTTTTATTTTTTTTGTTTCCACCGTATACATACTAAGGCCGCCCTGCCAGGTGCCCACCCAGGCTGTTCCGGCACCGTCTTCGTAAAAAGAATTGATGTCTTGCGTTATAAAAATATTACCGGTTTTTAGATCAAACCCATGCCTTTCAATTTTATCTGTTGAATAATTGTACAAAAACAACCCGTTATTAGTGGCTAACCATAAACCATGTTTTTTGCTTTCAAATGCCCGGGTAATTTCATTACTGCTGGCATTGCCATTGATACTGCTTAAATCATATTTTTTAAATATTTCTGCACCCTTATTTTTTTTGTATAGGCCGGTTAATGTGCATAGCCATAAATTTTCCCTGCTGTCTTTATAAAACTGGTTAATGCTGATATTATCAGGCACGCCATTCAACACGGTTTTTTGTAAAGTATTGGTTTTAGTTGACATTTGGTAAATACCCAAATTGGTGCTCAATAACAATTCGCCAGGCGTTGTTTCAATCAGTCCATTTACATTATAATAACTGGGTAAAATGGACCTGAAGGGGAATGAACGAATCGTATTTGCCTGAAGGTCCAATTCATTTATACCTCCTGCATTTCCGCCTGATGTGGTAATCCAAATTTTTCCATCCTGTGTTTCATAAATAACATTGGCCCAGCCGGGCGTTAAGGTGTTTTTTTCATCTTTATTAAAACTATACGATTTAAATACAGCCCTTTTTTCATATTTAAGCAATCCTTGTGTTGCAGTACCGATCCATAAAGCCCCAAATGAATCAAATTTCAAACTAAGCATGGCAACTTTTTCCAATTGTTTTGGCGATTCATTTTTAAAAATTTCAAATTGCCTGGTAGTCCTGTTAAAACTCAGTAAACCGTTATTGGTACCCATCCAAATATTCTCGTTTTTATCTAAAGTGATTTTATTATTATTAAAATGTTCTGCAAATACTCCGTCGGCGGAATATATTTTATACGAGCTGTCTGCCGGATTAAAATCCCATAATTTACACTTCTGCGTTATCATCCATACATGTCCATCTTTAGTACATTTAATATCGTTGGGATAGTCATTACTTTTATTCATTTCTTTATCAAGCGAAAAAATCCTGCTAAGTCTTTGGTTGGTATCAATTTTAAATAAACCGCTATAACTTGAAACCCAGTTGTTGCCATCTTTATCTTTGGTGATACTCCTAACATTTAGAATGGTATCAGTGCTGATAAATTTTTTTATTTGGTTATCTTTTTCATCGAGGTATAATAGGCCGGATGAAATGGGTTCGCCGAAATTGGTTGACACACCAAAGTATAGCCTTCCCTTATCATCTTCACTAATGGCATTAATACCTATCTCAACATTTGCCGGATGGTCAACCAGGTGTGTAAAACCTTGTTGCCTGAAAGATTTGGTGACGGGATTATACACATTCAGAAAGCTGGGCCCGCAACCCACCCATATCTGTCCTTTATGATCTTCAAAAAGCGACCATACTATTAGCCCCTGGATAGAGTTGCTGTCATTTGGATTATTAAAATATCTTTTAAATTCGTAGCCATCGTAGCGGGCTAATCCGTTGATAGTGCCTACCCATATATAACCCAACCTGTCGGGTAATACTTTAAAAACCTGCGAGCCGGGCACCCCATCCAGTTCGGTATATTGTGTTAAATACCTGGCGTCAAGCTGTGCAAACACAGCAACATTAAAAAGTAGTGATAATAAAAAAATTATAACACAGCGATATCGCCTGATTAGCAGAAAAGGTAAATTCATTCTTGAAGTTAAAATATTTATAGTAAAAATGTATGTAGTGTTTTCACCCTCTTTTTTTTATTTAAAATTGGTGGTTTAAATAAATGGCAACTGAATAATAAATTCAGCACTTGCCCTTTTCCGACAGTATGGGTATTTCCTTCTGCCACCTTCGTGTTCTCTTTTATTTGCCCGCCATGCGTTTTTATAATATTGTAACTTCTGAGTGAATCACTGATTTATTGGATTTAAGAGTTTCACTGATTTGTTCATTTTAAATGATAACCTGTTCAATTCATTTATTTTGCTACTCTGTGCTATTCTTTAATCATTTTAATCTCTGATTCAGACAACTGGTAATTGAATAGTAAACTCAGTTTCTTCCCCTTCTTTACTCTCTACTTTTATCTCTCCACCATGTGCTTTTACAATATCATAGCTCAGTGATAAGCCTAGTCCCGTGCCCTGTCCTGTGGGCTTGGTAGTAAAGAATGGCTGAAATATTTTGGCTACTATTTTTTGAGGAATGCCATTGCCATTATCCTTTACACTAAGAAAGACTTTATCGCCAACTTTTTTTGTACTGACTGTAATTGTTGGTTCGTAGCCATTGCTTTGAGCTTTTAGCGTTGAGCTTTCAGCTTTTTGCTTTTGACTCTCTGCATAAAACGCATTGTTATACAAATTCAATAACACCCTTCCAATATCCTGCGGAATGATGTTGATGTTACCAATGCTATCATCAAAATCAGTTTTCAAAGTAGTGTTGAATGATTTGTCTTTGGCTCTTAATCCATGATAAGCCATTCGCAGATATTCATCCGCCAATTTATTGATATCTGTGGGCTCTTTCCGGGCAGTGCTTGTTTGCGAATGTTGCAACATTCCTTTTACAATGGCGTCAGCTCTTTTGCCGTGGTGATTTATTTTTTGCTCATTCTCTTTTAGTAACTACTCACCCCCCAATTTAGCGATAAGGCATAAAGCTTCCAATACCTTTTGTCCGGATTTGATAGCAGTGTCAATAATAGACCTTATGATAGCAAATGCATTTGCCCCATCCTGAGATTTAAACTGGCCGGATATT
>JANXSR010000195.1 GCA_025352625.1 Ferruginibacter sp. | reverse complement strand
AATATCCGGCCAGTTTAAATCTCAGGATGGGGCAAATGCATTTGCTATCATAAGGTCTATTATTGACACTGCTATCAAATCCGGACAAAAGGTATTGGAAGCTTTATGCCTTATCGCTAAATTGGGGGGTGAGTAGTTACTTATTTTCCATTAAAAAAACAGTTAAAAACTGCGACCAATGTAACTTACCTTCTGAAAACTTTTTATGGTATGCGGCATTTTTTGTGCCTGTTTGCGCACCGGCATATTTATCATTTATAAGCCAATCTTTAAATGGAAATGCAAAACCCATTTTTGGCCGGTTCCAAACCTGTTCGGGCAATATATCTTTAAAACTATCTACCAGCAATTGTTTATTGTAGCTGCCGGTGTATTTAATGTTAGAAGCTATTTTAAGAGAGCGTCTTAAAAAGTTAGCTTCTAAAAATGGAATCCGTATTTCAATTCCATGTGCCATACTCATAACATCGGCATCTCTTAATAATTGGTTCTGCATAAACATGTTCATCTCTAACCAGCTCGCCTGGTTTTTAGCAGTTAAGTTGCTAATATCCGGTAATTGTGGCTGTTCTTCCAATATGCCCCATACTTCTGCTTCGCTGGCATTTAAATAGGCTGCCACTTCTGACGGAATAAACTGACCCCGTAAAAAGAGGTACATGCCCACCGTACCCGGAATACTGAGGTAACACAACCGGCGCAGTTTTCTTGATCCACTGATACTGCCCGATTTTAAAACTGCATTGGGTATTTTTTGAGCCAGCAATGCCGCTGCTATCCTTTTAAAAGATGGATAACCTCCGTACAATTCATCTCCGCCAATACCAGATAAAACAGCTTTTAGTCCGTGCTGTTTGGCAAATTTGCTTATGTACCAGGTATTGATTCCATCGCAGCTTGGCAAATCCATCGCACCAATTATAGAAGGCAGGTCTGCATGAAAACTTTCCTCCTTTAGTAATTGCTGGTAATGATTTCCATGCATTTTTTGTTGTACAAGATCCTGGTATTTTTTTTCAGAAAACCGGGCGTCATCAAAAAAAAGTGAAATGGTATTGATATCGGTGTGCTGTTCATTTGCCAGCCGGGCAACAATGCTCGAGTCTAACCCGCCACTTAAAAATACACCAATAGGGGCATCCGATAACAGGTGGCTTTTTACTGCATTTGCAAGACCGCTTTGTATCAGCGTAATTGCTTCTTCCCTGTTATTAATTTGCTCAATGTAACTGTACCGGGTAAACGCTTCCTGTTTTATTTCGCCGGATGATACATTGTATTGCAGATAACAACCCTTTTTAAGCGGGCGCACTTCTTTTAAAGTGGTAACAGGTTCGGGCAGGTGGCCGTACGCCATCAGGTAAACCGGCCAATGTGGATGACTTGCCTGTAAATAAGGAATTGATTTAAATCCCCTTACTTCAGAAGCAAAAGCCAACCCTTCTTTGGTATGTGCAAAATACAATGGTTTAATACCCGCTGCATCTCTAACAAGGTAAATGCTGCCCGTTGTATTATCCCATAGGGCAAACGCAAACATGCCATTAAATTTTGCAAATGCTTCAGTGCCCCAGGTTGCAAAAGCGGCTAATATAACTTCTGTATCGCTTGCTGTAGTAAAAGCGCAACCGGCTTTTTGCAGTATTGCTTTTAACTCGATGTAATTGTACAATTCGCCATTGTAACTTATAACAAACCTTCCCTCGCCATACGCCATTGGCTGATGCCCGGCTGCGGAAAGATCAATCAATGCAAGCCGTCTGTGCCCCAACACAAGGTGACAATCTCCGTTTGTATAAATTCCTTCATCATCAGGCCCTCCATGTTTCAGTATCCGGCACATTTCTTTAACTGCAACTTCAATTGCGTTAACCGGCATACCCGCATTGATGATCCCTGCAATTCTACACATAGTTAGAGAACTTCATTAGGTCGGAGTTGATAGTTGATGGTTGATAGTTGAACGTTGATAGTTGAAAGTTGAAGGTTCAAGGTTGATGGTTTGGCTACTTCACCTATTCGGCAACCGCTTTCAACTTTTAGTTTTTTTATATTGTATTTATAAAAATAATTTTACTGAAACCACCAGCATATTAAGAAACGAAGTCACTAAACTTCAACTTTTTTAACGAAAACTTTTTTAAGGAAACTAACTTATTAAGAAACGAAATCAATAACCTTCAACTATCAACCATCAACTTTGAACTTTCAACCTTGAACCTTCAACTTTCAACCTTGAACCTTCAACTTTCAACTTTGAACCTTCAACTTTCAACTTTGAACCTTCAACTTTCAACCTTGAACCTTGAACCTTCAACCTGTACTCCGAACCATCAACTTT
>JANXSR010000142.1 GCA_025352625.1 Ferruginibacter sp. | reverse complement strand
TGCCTTTTGTTGTTGACTGTATTGTTTTTTCTCTTCGTCAAAATCATCTTCATTTTCGTCACTAAATTCTGCAGAAGGTGGGGTACTTGTTACAAACCCAAGTTCATTTTAAAAAATAAAGAAAATATTGCAACGCAGATCTTAAACCAGTTTGATGTGGACTATGATATTTTTAAAAATGAACTTGGGTTTGTAACAAGTACCCCACCTTCTGCAGAATTTAGTGACGAAAATGAAGATGATTTTGACGAAGAGAAAAAACAATACAGTCAACAACAAAAGGCACAACGTGGCGGAGCGGCTAACCAACCAAAAACAAAAACTCCAGTATTAGATAATTTTGGCCGTGATATTACAAGGTTAGCAGAGAGTGGTTCATTGGATCCAATCGTTGGCAGAGAAACTGAAATTGAAAGAGTATCTCAGATACTGAGCCGCCGTAAAAAGAACAATCCTATTTTAATTGGTGAACCAGGTGTGGGTAAAACTGCCATTGTAGAAGGCCTGGCATTAAGAATTGTACAAAGAAAAGTGAGCAGGGTTTTGTTTGACAAAAGAGTTGTATCGCTTGATCTTGCGGCATTGGTTGCAGGAACTAAATATCGTGGACAGTTTGAAGAAAGAATGAAAGCCATCATGAATGAGCTTGAAAAAAACAGGGATGTAATTTTATTTATTGATGAAATACATACAATTGTTGGTGCCGGTGGTGCAAGTGGTTCTTTAGATGCATCTAATATTTTTAAGCCTGCATTAGCTAGGGGAGAATTACAATGTATTGGTGCTTCAACATTAGATGAATACAGGATGCACATTGAAAAAGACGGTGCCCTGGATCGCCGTTTTCAAAAGGTAATTGTTGAGCAGCCATCTGTTGAAGAAACAATTGAAATTCTTACAAATATCAAAAGTAAATACGAGGATTATCACAATGTTACCTACAGTGCTGAAGCAATTGATGCTTGTGTTAAATTAAGTGAGCGGTATATGACGGACAGGTTATTACCTGACAAGGCAATTGATGTAATGGATGAAGTAGGAGCAAGAAAGCACATAAAAAATATTAATGTTCCTGAGGAAGTTATTGAATTGGAAAAGAAAATTGAGGACATTAAATTAGAGAAAAATAAAGTAGTAAAAAGTCAGCGTTTTGAAGAAGCTGCCTCTTTAAGGGACACAGAAAAGCGTTTGCAGGAAGAACTGGAAAAAGCCAAGAATGATTGGGAAGAAGAAAGTAAACACAAGCGTTTCCCGATTGAAGAAGAAGATATTGCAGAAGTGATCAGTATGATGACAGGAATACCAGTAAAAAGAATGGTACAGGCGGAAACTGAAAAATTGCGTCGCATGGCTGACGATTTAAAGGGTGCTGTAGTTGGACAGGAAGAGGGTATTTCAAAAGTTGTAAAAGCTATCCAGAGAAATCGTGTTGGTTTAAAGGATCCTAAAAAGCCAATTGGAACATTTATATTTCTTGGTCCAACTGGTGTGGGCAAAACAGAGTTGGCCAGATCTTTAGCAAGATACATGTTTGACAATGACGATTCCTTAATAAGAATTGACATGAGTGAATACATGGAAAAATTCAGCGTAAGTCGTTTAATTGGTGCACCTCCAGGATATGTTGGTTATGAGGAAGGCGGACAGCTAACTGAAAGAGTTAGACGCAAACCATACAGTGTTATTTTATTAGATGAAATTGAAAAAGCCCATCCGGATATTTACAATATTTTATTGCAGGTGTTGGATGATGGTCAGTTAACGGATGGTTTGGGCAGAAAGATTGATTTTAAAAATACCCTCATCATCATGACTTCGAATATTGGCGCAAGGCAGTTGAAAGATTTTGGTGAAGGTGTTGGTTTTGCTACAGCAGCAAGGGTATTAAACGCAGATGAAAATAACAAAGCAGTTATTGAAAAAGCACTAAAGCGCACTTTTAGTCCTGAGTTTTTAAACAGGATTGATGATGTAGTAATTTTTAATTCTCTTACAAAAGAAAATATCTTTGAGATAATTGATATTTTGATGAAAGGTGTAATGAAGCGTTTGGTAAACCTTGGTTTTTCAATGGAATTAACTGCAAGGGCTAAAGATTTTATTGCAGAAAAAGGCTACGATTCTCAGTTTGGTGCAAGGCCTTTACACAGGGCTATTCAAAAATACCTGGAAGACCCTTTAGCAGAAGAAATTTTAAATATGGCTGTAAAGGAAGGAGATACACTTCTAGCTGATTTAGATGATGCAAAAGAGAAAATTCTCTTCACTTTAAAACCTGCCGAAACGGTTATAGAGGCCAAATCAGAAGTTTAATTTTATAAGCAAGATAAATAACAATGCCATCCTTTTGGGTGGCGTTGTTATTTTAAAGAGGTTTAAAAATTGTTAGTGTTTTCAATGCTTAAACTTTACCATATTTTACTTTGAGTGTTCCCTTTTTTGGCTCACTTTTGCAGTAATGAAGAAGATTGTAATTACAATAGACGGTTGGTCATCTTGCGGAAAAAGTACTTTGGCAAAACAATTGGCAAAACATTTGGGCTATGTTTACATTGATAGCGGGGCCATGTACCGTGCAATTACCCTTTATTTTTTGCGCCATCATCTTGACTGGACAGACGTGTTAGAAGTAAACAACGCGTTG
Organism: Ferruginibacter sp.; assembly: GCA_025352625.1. GTDB lineage: Bacteria > Bacteroidota > Bacteroidia > Chitinophagales > Chitinophagaceae > Ferruginibacter. Next base: position 11,030 of record JANXSR010000142.1, on the reverse strand, counting down.
AAGAATATTATATTGGAATTTCACTTCAATGAAAAAAGCGGGCAATCAGAGATTTATTTAAATGGAGAAAATGTGGAATATGTGATTCGGGATTTGGTAATAGCTGAAAAAGTTAGTGATGTAGCTGCAATAAAAGAAGTGAGAACATTTGCAGTAGCTGAGCAACAAAAAATGGGAAAAAAGAAGGGGATTGTTATGGACGGCAGGGATATTGGTACAACGGTATTTCCGGATGCTGCGCTTAAGATTTTTATGACGGCAGATATATCGGTAAGGGTTGAACGAAGATTTAAGGAAATGTTCGAAAAAAATCCAAACATTACGATAGAGGAAGTAAAAAATAACCTTGAAATGCGTGACTATATTGATTCTAACAGGGAAGTGAGTCCTTTAAGAAAGGCTGCTGATGCCATTGTAATTGATAATACCAACATCAGTATGGAGCAGCAATTAAAAATTGCATTAAATCTTTTGAAGGAAATATAATAAACGTTTTATTAAAAGTCAGAATTTTTAAAGTTTCTAAGATAAAGATTTTACCATTTTACCAATAATGGAACCATTATAGTATATCTGTATAATGTAATTTCCTTTCTGAAATTTTTCGGTACTTAAGGATAATTGTAACTTTTTTAATTCGCCCGCTGTGTAATCGAAATGTATTTTATCACTATAATTTTTTTTACCATCCGGGGTATCAAATGTGCCCGCTTCCCAAACTGAGTTTTGTAATATTTTTCCATTTGGTTGTATTACTACCACAATTATTTCGGCCGATTTACTTTGATAGTTATTACTTTTAACAATAAAGGATCCATTTAACTTTTCAGTTTCATCTGCTTCTATAGTTTCTATATCTTTTTCATCATTCGACGTTAAGGCTGTTAAGCGAATATCAGCTGTTGTAAAAACAGGTGTAATATTTGTTTTGGTTGCTGGCAATTTATCTGTAACTGGCATAAGGTTACTATTTTGCCCACCGGAATTTTGTTCAGCAACTGTTTGTTGCAGGAGTGTTTTTAAATTTTTATTACCATTTTCAACTTCCAGATTACGGTTTTGAAGTTGTGCGATTTTTAGCTGAAGTTCTTCAATTTTTTCACTTGCAGTACCAAGGTTGGTTGTATTGTTTTTATTTTTTAAAATAGCGACAATATCTTCTTTTAATTTATTGATCTCATTTAATTTATTGTCAATATTACCCAACAGAGAATCTGTCGAAATTTTTGTAGAATTAATCCTGGAATCCAGTTTATCTATTGTACTTGTATAAATGTTAAGTAACGAATCCCGAATATTATTTGATGTAGCAATAAAAGGAGTCTTTTTGTTTTCAAGTAAGTTGGCTTTTTGTTTCAGGGTATCATTGTAAAAATTATAACCCCAAAGGCAAAGGAATACCAATGACAAACTAAGCAGTACTAAAGAAAGTAAAATTAATGATGATGATTTATTATCTCTCATAAACCTGAAGTAATAATGCTATCTAAAAATGTAAAAAAGACACAATTTATTTACCAATATTTTGATCAACATAGGCAGATATCCATCCAACCTGTCCATTTTTTATAAGAAAAAATTGTTTCTTTTCGTAAACACCTTCAAACTGCCTCATTATTTTTAATAATAATGCAGTACCGGCCAATAAAGATTTTTGATCAAAAACCTGGTTTACTTTTTTGATTTCATTTGCAATGGCAATTTTATCAACTGTACTGTCTTTAATATTTTTTACAATCATAACATCCGAGAGAGAGGTATAATTGGTTGATAATACGTCATTGAATTTAACGACCTCGTCGTAGGTAACAGTTACTACAGCATTGTCAACCAGCTCAGGAAATAACAAATTTGCTATCGACCAGGAAATACCTCCACTAAAGGCTATATTGTCGCTCATATTATAAGCTCCACTTTCATTAACTGCATAAATTACTTCCGTATTTACAGTACCTGCAATTACCCGTGGCAGTTGTCTTTTAAAATTTGCAATGCTTTTATCATCTTCGCATCTTTTATCAGTAGCAGTAGCGGTACTTTTTGTTCCCCAAGTCAATTGAAAAAGCTTCAAATCTTTTGTATTTCCATTTGGAAAATATCCACCCTTTGTATTTCCACTTCCAATATCAATTAAAAATGTTGAATATCTTTTTGCTTCAGGAATAATGCCAATATGGGATAAACGGGCTTCCTGCATTACATCAATAATTTCTACTGCACGGTTAGGTTCATTTATTTTAAACCGGAAAGAATCTACAAATTTGCTAATCCAGCCTACCTTGTTATCTTTTTCAGCCTGTACTTTAACACCACTGCTAATTACTGTAAACACTCTTTCTGTTGGTATATTATAACTGTTTACTGCCGCCTTGTAAAGATTGCAAAATGCATTCAACGAAGCTTCAAAAGTGTTGTTTGTAAATGATATAAAATCGGTATTAACAGAAGTATCTTTTATTGCATTAAAAGCACCATTTTTTTTTGCATTTTTACCTATTTCAAGCAAACTCATTTTAACTCCTTTTGCACCAACTTCAATACCGGCATACACTGCAGAGTTTTTATATTTTAACTTTAAACTATATTGAGCTGTTACCGTGTAAAAACTGGTAAAAAGCATGGTAAGAGATAGTGAAAATAATTTTAATAATTTCCTGTTCATTCTAAAACGGTTTCTTTTTCTTAAAAGTAAGAAAATACGGGCAGGCGGCAGGTGGCATTTGCTTATTGTGAAAAAAATGTGATTAAACAATGGGGAACTATATGGTTGTATGCACCAATGTTTTAATACTAATATACCTCCATCTTAGCCCTGGCTTCTATGCACCAAATAAGCTCTTTAATAAAAATTGATGCTCTTTTATCTGTACCTTCTTTGTCAATGGCATTTCCTTTTTCGTCAAATGCCTTATCAATCGTTGGTACCGGAAACATGGCTGGTACTGTCCATGCACCAATCTTCCACAAAGAGAATTGAAGGGAGGTAATAACCTGGGTGCCACCAAAAATACCATCGGATACTGTGGCAATAGCAATTGGTTTGCGGTGCCATTCCTTGTATAAAAGATCGATTACATTTTTCAAAGCGGCAGGGTAGCCACCATTGTATTCGGGTGTGACTATTATAATACCATCAGCATTTATTACTTTTTCCGTAAAATCCAGCACTTCTTTAGAAGGACTGGCCTGCAGTCGCAAACGTTCTTCAAAAATGGGAAATTGGTATTGTTGAAGGTCGAGTATTTCAGCAATAGCGAGTTGATTTTCTTCTACATATTGTTTAAAATATAAAGCTACCCGGTGGCTTTTTCTACCCGTACGGATGCTGGAAGAGATTATTGCAATAGCGGCCATAAAAATATTATTTAAAAATATAGGAAATAAAGTTAAACCTAACCTCATATAATTTTTCAAATATAATTGTTGAAAGATCACCAACTTCAAATAGAGTTACAAAAGCTAAAAGATTTTTTATTTTGCAATTTGCCTTAAAACAAAACAGCTATACTGTTTCCAATATAACTGAAATTGTATCATTAATTACCTACTTTTTATTGAACGCCTTCTGTAGCATTTGCTTCGCCTTTATTGCTTTTGCGTTTAAACAATGAGGCATCTATTTTACCAAAGCGGTAACTAAGGTTTAACCGAACCATTTGTGGATCACGCAGGCGGTTATAAGTCTGTGTAAAATATTCGCTGCTTGAATATTGATTACTTACCCGGGTTTTAAAAATATCATTGATACTTAAAGAAACAGATGCTGCATTGTTTTTGAGGAAGCTTTTTTTAACTGCAAGGTCCATTCCCCATGATGGCAATATATAGCCCTGAGAAGAACTTTGACTTTGCATCATTGGTGGTCCGCCCATACCAGGGTTATTATTTACCGGGAGGTTAGTTTTAGACTGATAGGTTGTTGTAAATTGTATTGCAAAATTAGAAGGCAGTTTAAAATTACTATTGAATTTACCAAACATACTCCATAAGGCACCTTGCGATGTACTGGTTACATTATCAGTATTTACTTTTGAGTTGTACAAATTTATATTTGTACTGATATCCCACCATTTGTTTAAATAATTTTGCGATGTTACTTCTACACCTGTAGAATAGCTTGAGTTGGCATTGATGTAAGTATTGATCAATTGATCTGTACCTGTAACAGGGTCAGGCTCCTGTACTAAATAACGAGTTATTAAGTTGTTGGTGTGTTTGTAATAAACAGAACCCAAAATGGTATTATTTCCCTTAAATGTTTTTAGATAAGATAATTCGAGCGATTGTGTAAACTCTGGTACCAGGTTGGGATTACCCCTCGTGATATTTAATTTATCAGTATAATCTGTGTAAGGAATCAATTGAAAAAAGTTAGGCCTGTTAATACGACGACTGTAACTTAATTGTACCTGTTGTTTGTTTTTTAATTGCTGACTTAAAAATATAGAAGGAAACAAACTGATTGGATAACTGTTATTAAATTTCTCACCGGTGTTGGTTAATGTTCCTGTATAGTCAGAATGCTCTGCACGTAATCCTAATTTGTAACTAAAATCTTTTACACTACTGCTTACTGTTGCATAGGCTGCATAAACATTATCATTGTTTGTATAATTGCTGGTAGCAGAAGGAATGATAACATAATCAGTACCATCGTAAAGGTAGTTATTATTTATATTGGTTCTGTTTCTGATGGCAGCTCTTACGCCTGCTTCTATTTTAGTTAATTTGCTCAATGGTTTTACATAATCTGATTGAATAACAAAGTTTTTATCCCGGCCGCTGCCAATGGATTTTTGTAATTCTGTATTTGTAATAATATCAGTGTTATATCCGTAATAATTGGTAGTGTATAAAGAGTTATTGCTATTTTTACCACCAAAAAAATTGGCATCAACGGTTAACTCTTCACCTTCTTTAGGAAAAAGATGCTTTAAGCCAAATACAAGTCCTTGCCCATTAAATTCACGTTTGCCTGTAGTGGTGCGATTGCTCTCACTGCTTATTTTTCCACTATTGAATAAACTATCCGTAGTAATATCAATGGTTTCATTAGGGTTAAATTCACCATGTACTTTGATGCCTGTTAATGACAACGTAGTTCTGTTAGTTATAAAATAATCAATACCAAATTTGCCAAACAAAAAACCACCTTTTGTTTTATTGAAATTGCTTTGGTAAACAGATGTTTGCGGAACATCCAGTAAATTTAACCGTTTAGTGGTACCGGTAGTCTGACCTTTATTTTGATTGGCATTAAGTGCAGCCGTAAAGTTTAATTTATTCTGCCGAAAACTAAAATCTCCACCGCCATTAAATGCCCCACGTTTATCAACTCCCATCCTGACATTACCATTATAGCCACTCTTTTTATTTTTCTTTAAAACTATATTTAAGATACCTGCACCACCACCAGAAGCATCATATTTTGCTGAAGGATTGGTAATTACTTCAACACTTTCAATTGCATCTGCCGGTATTTGATCAAGCGTTAGTGTTGTGGGTCTGCCATCAACCAATAATTGAGGTGGGCTGTTACGTAGTGTAACATTGCCATCAATATCAACATTTACAGAAGGTACATTGCGCATAACATCAAGCCCCGTACCGCCGGCACTCATTATATTTTTTTCTACGTTAAATATCTTTTTATCTGCATTTAATCTTACAGACGGGCTTACCGAAGTGATAGTAACATCCTGCAATTGTTTGGAATCTGTAACTAATTTAATATTACCTAAATCTTTATCAAAAGATGGCATACTGCCTGCCGCAGGTTTAGTAGCGCCGGGTTCCATTTTTGGTAAAAAAGAGATTGTCTGATCGGTAGCTTTAAAACCACTGCTGCTTATTTTTAATTGCAGGTTACCCATTATAGGCAGCTCTTCAAAACTAAAATCACCATTGCTTTTAGTGATCATTCCTTTTACTAAAACCTCTTTCATCTTTTTAGTTGTGGAATCCATTTTTTTTCTCATCAACATTACTGATGCACCGGTTACAGGTTTGCCATCTGCATCGGTTAATTTGCCGTAAATATGACCAACATTTCCCATGCCCTTGTTCATTCCACCAGGCTGCATGCCTGCAGGCATTTGTGCAAAAACACCAAAGGAGGTGATTGTGATGGCTATCAATAAAAGAATCTTTTTCATAATTGTTATTTAATTGAACACAAAACTACCTTGCTGCAAATGCTATTTTAAGCAAATGAGATAAGCAGGTAAAATGTTGCGACGAAATCGTTAAAGACAGAAAAATCCTTAAAGCGGGAGTTTGTTTTTTGTAAAAGAGGAAATACGCATAAAGTGCTTACTTCCCGCAATTAATTGCCAGGGAATGCATACTGCCAGCTTATTGCTTCGGCTTTTGAATTTAGAATGTACGTCACCGGTCACCGGCATAATTAAAAATTATGCCGGTTGAAGTATTTTGGGTTGTGTAGTTATTTAGCACCAGCATGTAACAGTTCCAGTCCCGTTGCCGTTCTTGGCTTAAATCCTGTCCATGTTTTTTCATTAGAATTTGGCTGAAGATCAAGGTATTTACCATAATCCTGTTGCTTTAAATAAATGCCTATAAAAGCAGTTACAAAATGCTGGTTGATGTTGTTAATCCTTTGCCCGTTCCAGGATGGCTCTGCATAATGATAATATTCATCAAAATTTACACCTGCTTTTAAAGACGCTGCCGGGGGTGGATTTGGGGCAATATTATGTCGGGCATTTTGATACGTTAACAGGTAGCGGTTGGTATTTACTGCACCTGTGTAAATTGCTTTAATGCCATCTTCGTAACCAGATACATCATCAAGGCTGCCTGCAACAAAAAACGTGGGGACTTTTAATCCTTGCAATCCTGCCGCATCCCAAACGCCACGCTGCATTCCCCAGGGGGCAAATGCTACAACTGCTTTTATTCTTGGATCAATAGATGCCTTATATGCTGCATTGTTTGTTGTGCGTACTTTTAATGCATTACTTCCCCCCGTCATTTGGCCAAAAACAGTATCGAGCTTGCCACTATAACCAGCTCCGGCAACATTCAGCACGCCATAACCACCCATAGAGTACCCAATCAATGCGGTATTGTTGGCATCTGCCAAACCAGCTAAAAAACTTTTACTATCAGCAATGCTTAAAGCCGCTATTTGGTTAAGAACAAACAAATCGTCCTTTGACCGGTTAAGCAGCGTACTTTGAAAAGCAGCCCTGTCGCTATAGGTAGATTCAGTATGTGCTATGGCAACTACAACATATCCCTTTGATGCTAAATTTTCTGTGAGATAAGTTAAAAGTAATCTTGAACCAGGATAACCGTGCGATACAATTATTAAAGGAAACTTGCCGGCTGAAAGATCGGGTGCTGCATTACGCAAAGCTCTGCCCAAAAAAGTATAAGGGATCAATGGCCTTGCAGAATCTTTAAACAATCCCAGTGTGGCTTCATAAGCCACCAATTCTTTTTTGCCTTCAGGTATAATTGCTGGATACCAAACTTCAACTTTTAATGATCGGTCGTATAATGGGTCTGCACCTCCTTTGGAATGCAAGATGTCCACCTGATTTTTATTAATAAGATCAAGCGTTCTAACTCCAACTTTATAATCGCCCCTGCCTGATAATGCCGGAGCATCAGGCAACGCATCGCCAACTATAAAAGAATTATTATTTGAAGTAGTAATTTTATTACTGCTGCCGCAGGATTGAAAAACTACAACAAAGGTTATCAGTGCTAATTTTGAAGAGAATAAATTCATGACTTTATGGCAATTAAAATTCGGGTTAATCAATAGTTAAACTGTAAATGAAATCTAAAAATGAATGTAACAATTTGTTTTCGCTTTTGGTTAGTTTGTCTACCAACTATTGTTTAATTAATTTATATAACCATAAACTATCTTACGTTTTTTAGTAATTGACAAACTTTATGGTTATCAGGTAATAAGCGTATGCAAATACATGTTACTTCGGTAACCAATTGTTACTTTAAATTAAAATGCAAAAAAATGGATAAAAATATATTGTATTATAATTTACCGGTAAGAGCAGTTATATTATCGCGATAGTTGTCGCTTACCGGTAGTTCGAGTGTATCAATAAATACACTTGATTTTCTAACTGCGGTAATATATGCAATGGAAACAATATAAGATTTATGTATTCGAATAAAGGCATCAGCAGGTAATTGTTCTTCAATAGTTTTCATGGGCATCCGGGTAACAATTGGCCGTTGTGAACTTTTAAGGTGTATTTTAATGTAGTCTTTTAAACCTTCTATGTATACAATGTCGGCAGTAATTATTTTTATTAAACTGTAATCAACATTTACAAAAAAGAAGCCGGCGTCATTGGCAGGTTTGGGCTGAGTTCTCAACACAAATAATTCTTTTGCCTTATTACAAGCATTTACAAAACGATCAAGCGACACAGGTTTTACCAGGTAATCAGTTACATTTAAATCAAAACCCTGCAGTGCATATTTTTCATAAGCAGTAATTAGTATGATCATTGGCTTTACCGTCATACTTTGTATAAACTGTAAACCTGTTAAACCCGGCATTTGTATATCTAAAAATATAAGATCGATGGATTGCTCTTCCATTATTTTCATTGCTTCCAGCGCATTATCACAGGCTGCAATCAAACGCAGGTAAGGTACTTTGCTGATATTGTCAACCAGCAGTTCAAGTGCCAAAGGCTCATCATCTATGGCAATGCAACGTATCATACTGCAAGGTGTATTTGAAGTGTAACAATGAAAGTATTCTCATTTTTTTTAATCTGCAGATTATGAGAATGGGGGTACAGTAAATCCAATCTCCTTTGTACATTCACCAGGCCAATGCCACTTGCCTTGTCTTTTACTTCAACTGAAACAGGGTCATATTTATTACTCACAATAAACTGTACTTTATTACTTTCTGCTTTCAAATCGATATCAATCTGGGCCTGTTCTATCATACCTGTGCCATGTTTAAAAGCATTCTCTACAAATGGTATTAACAGCATCGGTTCTATTTCGTACAATTTATCTGCCGGATGCATGTTTACATTAATGATTACTTTTTTGCTAAAACGTTGGCGCTGTAAATCTATATAACTTTGCAGGTATTCGGTTTCTTTTTCGAGTGATACTTTTTCTTCGTCTGTTTCATACAGCATGTAGCGCATTAGCGAAGATAATTTAATCAGAGAAGGCTCTAACAAATCAGACTGTTTGCGTGCAAGTGCTACCATATTGTTTAGCACATTAAACATAAAGTGTGGGCTAACCTGGCTGCGCAATAATGATAACTCTGTTTTAAGATATTCATTTTCTTTTTCTTTGGCCAGGTTATCAGCAATTATTTTGTCTTTAATTGTTTTGTAAGCAATACTGCAGGCCAGGATGAAAATGAAAATGAAAGTGCTAAAGAAAACATGTTTTCTAAATTCTAAATTTTTATCTGCCTGCGTAAAAGAAATCTTTAATAGCCACTGCAGCATTACATAAATTGTAAAACTGCCAAAAATTGCCAATGTATAAAGGGTATATTTTTTTTTGTAAAATAAGCGGGGTATAATTAGTAGGGCATTCAAATAAAAAAAGCCTATCATCATTAGGTCTCCGGTAAACCAAAGGATAGTATTTATAACTTCATTTTGGGATTGTGGATGTGGGGGTTGATTGGCATTATTTTGTGGTCTTAATAAATAAGGTAATGAAAATAACAGCACCCATGCCGCTGTATGTAGCAGCATTGTTATCCATTTTTTTGCATACCATGCTTGTTTCATGACACCAAATTAGTAATAGATTGCAATAAAAGCGTTGATTTATCAAATGTTGCGACGAAGGGCCGTATTTTGGCTACAAAATGACTTTTAGAAAAGCTAAAGCCGTATGGGATTATTTATTGGCAGTTGTTTTTTATTTTTCATCATAAAAAAATGGAAAAATGTATTGGCAAAAACACCTTTTAATAGGCAAGTAAAAGGTGTAACCTTAAAGTTGTTAGATTAATTTTACCTTAAATAAAAAATTCCATCTCCTCCAAAAAAGAAGAAACGAAATGGTTCTTAAATTTTGTGGATAAATAGCACATGCTGATTTTATAACTACAGACAAATAATCAATAAAGCTGGAAAGACCAATGTTGCCGACAGTAAAGCATTTCAGCAGTATAATATTAAAACTTGCTCTTAATTTCTTAATATACTATTTAAAAAATACATGGCAATGTTAAGTTTACATTACCAATTAGGATTGTTAAAAACAGGTAGATTGTTTATACAAATGTTCGTGTAGTTTTACAAAAAAGATGCCATGGAACAAAACGAAAAATACCAGCAACTAAACGCTGAATATTATAATCAGGAAAAATTTTTAGATAAGGTGACAAGAAAAAAAATCCTTAAACATGTCACTGATATTACAGATACAATAACTGAACAAGATATACAAAATGTAAAAACTGATTTTGGCACCAGCATTTCAATAATAAAAACTTCTATAAGTGTTCATCAGGAAACAATCTTTTCCTAACAATAATTTATAAACCCGTATTTTTAAAAGCTGGTTTTGTTACTGATAATTTTTATTAAAACTATATTGATTATAGGTTCTGTAGTATAATAGCAAAATGTGCCTTACGTAAAGTATAGAATGTTTTATCACATCCCGGCAGCAATAAAACTTTCAGTAATTATTAAATATTATTTACGGAAAAAGCTATATTTAAAAAAATAATAGGGTATTAATAAATTTTAATAATTAGCCTGCTAATTGCAATGCCCTAAAGCCCACCAAATTATCATAAATATTATTACAGTACTGAGACAGCCTCCACCTAATTTCTTTGCACCGTAGCCTGCAATAATTGTTTTAAAAAAGTTATTCATTCTAAGTAGTCATCCCTCAAAAAGTCTGAGAAGCCCGTTAGATAAGGGCTTTTAATAAAAAGTACAGTAAAAAACTGGCAGCTATTTGCAAAATCATTAAAAATGCCGCAGATTTATGTATGCTATCCAACAAAAAACAAAGCCCCC
>JANXSR010000105.1 GCA_025352625.1 Ferruginibacter sp. | reverse complement strand
ACCAGCGGCATCAACAAAGACAGAAACTTTTTATCACTTCCATATTGAACCAATTTTTTCATTGCTGATTTTTATAACCATGATAGCAGTAACCGGAGAATATTTAATCAACATCATCGAACGCCGCGTTAATCAAACGATAGGTCTGCGGCGCAATCTTTCTGCAACAGAATTGTTGGTAGGGCCATTGTTGTATGCCACCAATGAAGAAATTGCAGACTTCATTTTATCCATCCCGTATTTTGATGAACGCCTTAAAAATTTCATTTTGGGATTTTTAAGCGAGCAAACTATCATCATCAGCCAAACCTGGGAAATTGCTTTTAGTGTACGCACCGGAAGATGGGCTGAAAGCGATGAATGGCTGCACGGCGCTTTCCGGTTGTCAATGAATTCAAATACTAGTCAACAAAGGAGTAATATGGATTTTTTGACACTGCCTTATTAAAGTATTAAGGACATAAACGATAAATGTAGAGAAAAGGAATTTAAATTCGGAATTATTAGTTAACAACGTAGTAGTGGATATGGGCTGAGTATTTTTTATATATTTATATAATATAATTTTTACCCATGGCAAAGAAAAGAGAATCTCAAATTGTAATGTTAGATCACTCCAAAGCAAAAGTAGAACTGCTTGAAAAATATTTGCAAAAGTATTTAAGTATAATTTCCAATGATGGGTTTACAGAGAAAATAAATTTGTTTGATTTGTTCTGTGGCGAAGGAATTTATGAAAATGGTGGTGAAGGTAGCCCAATAGTTACGTTAAGAGTGTTGAAAGATTTACACTTTATCAATAAAGCTAAAAGTAAAATAACGCCTAAGGTTGATTTAGTTTTTAATGATACGGATACAACCAAAATTGAAAAATTAAAACAAATAATTTCTGAAAAGAAATTGCATTACGAGGATTTTGGGAAATTAAATTATAGGTGTAAAGATTATAAAGAAATTGTTGAAAAATTATCTGTATACATTAATGGGCTTAAAAATGAAAAGGCATTTGTATTTATAGATCCGTATGGCTATAAAGAAATAAGGGCGAGTGAAATAAAGGCTTTACTTGCGTCTAAGAAATCTGAGGTGTTGCTATTTCTTCCTACACAATTTATGTATAGGTTTGATGAAAAAGGTACTCCACAAGCTCTAATTGAAATTTTGGAAGAATTAGTAGATATAAAAAATTGGAAAGCCACTAACTCCGTGTACGCATTTATTGAACAATTCAATAATGCTTTGCGTGAATATTTAGGGAAAGGTTTTTTTGTTGATACTTTTACAATTCAAAAAGATGAATCGACAGTTTATTGTTTGTTTTTCTTTTCTAGTCACATCAGAGGATTTGAGAAAATGCTAGAGACCAAATGGGAAATAGATCAAGATCATGGGAAAGGATGGAGTTATGAAAAAACTGGGGATTTATTTTCTACTATTAAAACTAATTATTTAGAAGAAAAGCTATTAAGTTTTATATCAGAAAAAGAAAAGCCATTTAATGGAGAAGTATATGAGTTTGCCTTGAGTTTAGGTTTTTTACCTAAGCATGTAACTGAGATTTTTAATTCTTTGCAGGACGATGACAAAATAGAAGTATTATCTCAAACGAATGGAAAAGTCAGAAGGAAAGCTTTTTATATTAGTTACGATAACTATAAAAATGATTTCAAAAAAGTTTACTTTAAAATCAAATAATTATGGCACAATCCTCAATAGAATGGACAGAAATGACCTGGAACCCAACAACAGGTTGCAACAAAATCTCTGCAGGTTGTAAATATTGCTATGCAGAAGTTATGACCAGAAGATTGGAAGCAATGGGCATTGAAAAATATAAGGACGGTTTTCAATTGCGGACACATGAAGATGCCTTATTGACCCCTTATGGCTGGAAATCGCCTAAGATAGTTTTTGTCAATTCAATGAGTGATTTGTTTCATAAAGATGTGCCATTGGAATTTATTAAAAAGGTTTTTGAGACAATGAATAATTGCCCTCAGCATACATTTCAGGTGCTTACAAAACGTTCTGACATTCTTTTAGAATACCACAAAGAGTTTAACTGGACTCACAATATTTGGATGGGTGTTTCTGTAGAAGATGCAAGAGTAAAACATCGTATTGATGATCTTCGCAAAACAAATGCGAGAGTAAAATTTCTTTCATGCGAACCATTAATTGGCCCGTTACCGAAAATGAATTTAAAAAAAATCGACTGGGTAATTGTAGGTGGAGAAAGTGGCAGAACACCGAGGCCAATGGAAGCAGATTGGGTATTGGATATACAGGATCAATGCGCAAAAGCAAAAACTGCATTTTTCTTTAAACAGTGGGGAGGAACCAATAAAAAGAAAGCTGGAAGAGTATTAAATGGTAAAACATACGATCAAATGCCTCCTGTTGAGCACGCGGAGGCAATGACATTTTAAGTAAGAGTGAATATTTAATTGGTTAGTTTTTTACCTGGCAACAATTATTTCTTTTGTCTCCGGCCTAAAGCCTTCCAGGTCTTTTTCATCAATGTATCCATCCATAAAAATGTTTGCTACAGTTAACAAATACCGGCCGCCAGTAAGCCCATCATACCGTCGGCTCATGGCATAATCTTTATCATCTACCGCTTTAAATATTTTGTGATAGGCTTCTTTATTGCTTGCGAATTTTCCCTGCCGCCAATCTTGTAGAATACTTTCAAAATTTTCAAGTCCTTCTTTGAATTCGGCATCAAGGCCTTTGTCAATAGCGGCTCGGGCAACTTTTTTTTCAGCTTTTGTTAATTCATGCATGGCAAATATGTTGAGTGCTGTAAAATTAATAAAGTCGTCGAAAATTACTACTTCAATAAAAAAATCCTTCGCATTACCTGTTATTTACTATTTTGAACTGTCTATCATTTCAACCAACCTGTTTATGTCAAAAAAAGATATCATCACAATTGCCGGCGCCATCATTATGAGCATTGTAGCCGGGCTTGCTACTAAGTTTGAACTGAATGCAGTACTACTGTTTGTACTCACCGCAGTGGCACTGGTATTTTTGGCGATGACTGTCGGCCACGCCACCGACCAGCTGGGTAGCCGCATGGGGCCTGCTTCAACAGGCGTATTGCAATCTGCGTTGGGTAATTTGCCCGAATTGTTTGTCTGCATTTTTGCATTAAGAGCTGGGCTGGATAAAGTGGTGCAAGCTGCGTTGATTGGATCTATTCTCGGTAATTCGTTGCTGGTATTTGGGTTGGCATTGCTCATTGGCGGACTAAAAAACGGCACACAAAAATTTCAATCGGAGCCACCTAAAATGATAGCTACTTTGATGCTGCTGGCTTTTGCGGCACTGGCAATACCTACGCTCACAAAAGAGTTG
>JANXSR010000097.1 GCA_025352625.1 Ferruginibacter sp. | reverse complement strand
CCCTGTTAAGCGCTGAAAATTATACTGCTTTAGTTGGATAATTGTAATCAATGAATATTTTATTGATCCTGAATTTTCAGTATCAACAACACTTGTGTAATAATGGAGCCTGTAAAAGAGATTTCTTTTAAAAGATTTATACCAGGTATTATTTGGGTTTTGGTAGTCTTGGTGCTTATTATGATGCCTGCCAATGATATTCCCAAATCAGAATTTTTGTTTGAAATAAACTTCGACAAATTTGTTCATGCAGGTATATTTGGATTATTAGCCATTTTATTTTGCTGGCCATTTTACAAAACAGCGATTGCCCGAAAAAGAAAAATCAGCTATTTTATAATCATAGCAATACTAACCAGTGCATTTGGTTACGGAACTGAATTAATCCAAAAATACTGGGCCCATGGCAGAAGTTATGACTTAATGGACTGGATAGCAGACAGCACCGGGGCATTGTGTGCCTATATTTTCTGCAGCCTGTTTTTTACCCGTGATGCTGTAACCACAAGAGACAAACCAACGTTATAAGTTTGAGTAACACCCACAAAATATAGTAAATAACTATTTATACAATTCTGGCGTGCTGTCAGTTAATTGATGGTTTATCTTAGCATACAATAATTATTCTCTTTAATTGCTGCTTGAAGCAGTTTTTAGTACATTTGCCTATATGATGAACGTAGATAACATGGAATACAATACCACCCGTAGTTATTTAACTATGAGGGAGTATGGACGCCATATACAAAAAATGGTAGATTATTTGTTGACCATTGAGGACAAAGAAAAGCGGCAGCGCAATGCCATGAGCCTGATTGAACTAATGGGTTTTTTAAATCCGCATCTAAAAAATGTAGAAGATTTTCGTCATAAATTATGGGATCATTTATTTTTAATAAGCGACTTTAAATTAGACGTGGACAGCCCATACCCCATACCCACCAGGGAAACTTTAAAGGCCAAGCCCGAACCATTACCTTATCCAAAAAGATATCCCAAATTCAATCACCTGGGTAAAAATATCGAAGTAGTAATTAATAAAGCTTTAAAGGAAGAAAATCCAGAGAAACGCCAGGGTTTTGCCAATGCCATTGCCTACTACATGAAATTAACTTATAGCAACTGGCATAAAGAATTAGTGCATGATGATAACATCCAGACTGAGTTACAAAGTATGACAGATGGTCAATTAGAGTTTAACAACCGCCCGTTTGTAAAACATAGAGTTGATAACAGAACAGATGACTATCCTGCACGTGGTACAAATAATGGCTACCGCAAAAACTTTGGCACCCGAAATAATAATACCAATGCCGGCAGAGATAACAGAAGTAGTAATACCGGTCGTGATAACAGAACAGGTGGTGGTAACAACAGGCCAGGTGGAGACAACAGGAACAACAACAACCGTAATTTTAAAAAGAGATTTTAGTACAAGATTTTTTTAATAAAAACAACACCAAAAGATAGTATAGTTTATAAAAAATACTTCCCTGGTTCATTAAATTGAATCAGGGTTTTTTCTTTAAATTGGTTACTTTCATTTATAATATTTTCACTTTAGCATTTTTATTATGAGTTCATTTGAAGTTAGAGGAGGTAAAAAACTCTTTGGAGAAATAACACCACAAGGCGCCAAAAACGAGGCTTTACAAATTATTTCTGCGGTATTACTTACCGGGGAAAAAGTAACCATTACCAACATTCCAGATATTATTGATGTAAACCTGTTGATTGAATTGCTGGGAGAGATGAAGGTAAAGATTGACCGCATAAGCAGAGATACCTGTATTTTTCAGGCTGATGATGTTGATGTTGATTATTTAAACAGCGATGCTTACCATAAAAAAAGTGGTAAATTAAGAGGCTCTGTAATGCTTGCCGGGCCAATGTTAGCCCGTTTTAAAAAAGCTTACATTCCAAAACCGGGTGGCGATAAAATTGGCAGAAGAAGATTAGATACGCATATAATAGGTTTTGAAAAATTAGGTGCCGGTTTTCAATATAACCCTCATGGATTTTTTTACCTTGCAGCCAATGAATTAAAAGGTGCCAATATTGTATTGGATGAACCAAGCGTAACCGGTACTGCCAATATTTTAATGGCCGCAGTAATGGCAAAAGGCACAACTACTATTTACAATGCAGCCTGCGAGCCCTATCTACAGCAATTATGCAGAATGCTTAACCGGATGGGAGCAAAAATTAGCGGCATTTCAAGCAATATGCTAACAATTAATGGAGTTGATTATTTGGGCGGCACAGAACACAGGATGTTGCCTGATATGATTGAAATAGGCAGTTTTATTGGTCTTGCTGCAATGACCCATGGTGATGTAACCATTAAAAATGTTGGCTTGCAACACTTAGGTGTTATTCCGGAAAGGTTCCAGCAATTAGGTATTAAAATGAATTTTATTGGTGATGATATTCATATCCCTTCACAGGAATTGTATGAAATTCAAAAATATATGGATGGCGGTATTTTAACTATTTATGATCATCCATGGCCGGGATTTACCCCGGATTTACTAAGCATTGTTTTAGTAACGGCCATCCAGGCAAAAGGAAGTGTACTCATTCATCAAAAAATGTTTGAGAGCCGTTTATTTTTTGTAGATAAATTGATTGATATGGGTGCACAGGTAATACTCTGCGATCCACACAGGGCCGTAGTGATAGGTTTGGAAAGAGAGCAGCAACTGCGGGGCATCACCATGAGCAGCCCGGATATAAGGGCTGGTGTGGCTTTACTGATTGCGGCTTTAAGTGCACAAGGAAAAAGTGTGATACAGAACATAGAGCAAATTGACAGGGGATACCAAAATATTGATATAAGGTTACAAGCATTGGGTGCAGATATAAAAAGAATTAATTAAATGTTAACACGAATTTTAAGCACTAATTACACGAATTAAAAAACGTGCTAAAGTAAGAACCCGGAAATTTATGTAAACCAGTTTTCTTTTCTTTTCTTTGCAAATGGCTATCCCTAATAAAATCATCATCATCACAGCTCCATCGGGCGCAGGTAAAACATCCATTACCCTTCATTTAATGCGCACATTTCCACAACTTGCTTTTTCTATTTCTGCTGCTACAAGGCAGGCAAGGGGTGCAGAAAAAAATGGGGTAGATTATCATTTTATGAGCATGGATGAATTTAAACAAAAGATACAGCACAACGAATTTGTTGAATGGGAAATGGTATACGAAGGAAAATATTATGGTACTTTAAAAAGCGAACTGCAAAGAATTTGGGACGCAGGAAAAATACCGATCCTTGATATTGATGTAAAAGGTGCCATCCATGTAAAGCAGCAATATCCTGACTCTGCTATCAGTCTTTTTATTGTTCCACCATCTGTAGCTGAATTAAAAAACAGACTGGAAAGCCGAGGTACAGAAAATGCGGAGTCATTAGCTGCAAGAGTTAATAAAGCTGCATACGAAATTTCTTTTAAAGATCAGTTTGACAAACAGATTGTAAATGACAACCTTGATAAAGCCTGTAAAGAAGCTGAACAAATAATAAAAGGCTTTATTGCACTATAAACGGATTTTGGTAATAAATCAATCATCTTTATTATTTTTACTTTATGGAATGGATAGAACCGGTAGCTATAATAATTGCATTACTCCTGATTGGTTTTTTTTCAGGGATAGAAATTGCGTTTGTTTCTGCCAATAAGCTTTCGATAGAATTAAGAAAAAAACAGCATACTTATAGCGGTAAAGTTTGGGGAGAATATGCGGATAAGCCCGCCAAATTTATAGGCACCACTTTAATAGGTGTAAATGTAGTATTGGTGGTGTATGGTTTGCTTGTGGGTGATTTATTGTCGCCGCTGTGGCATTATATTGAATTAAAAATATCTCCCTCCCTCGCCGATTATGTTAAGTATTTTAAGTTATTTTTTGAAACCTGTTTATCAACCGTTATCGTACTTTTTATAGAGTTTATTTTTAAAGCCATTTTCAGGGCCACTAATGAAAGTATTTTAAGCAGTGGTTTTATAGCATACATCGTTCAGTTTTTTTTTGCAGCATTCGCTGGTATTTCTTCTTTTTTTGTTGAAATAGCAGAATGGATATTAAAGTACATTTTTAATGTACGCCTCAATGAGAAAAAAGAGGTGTTTACTAAAATAGACCTGGAACATTTTATTCAACAAAGTAAAAATCACGATGAAGAAGATACCAGTGAAATAAATAAAGAATTGTTTGAAAACGCCTTGTCGCTAAGTGAAAAAAAAATAAGAGAATGCCTGATACCCCGCAAAGAAATAGAAGGAGTCGATATTTCGACCAATATTGAAGAAGTGAAAAGCATTTTTATAAAAACACAATTGAGCAAGCTGGTTGTTTTTGAAGAAAATATTGATAATATTCTTGGTTATATTCACCAGTTGGATATGTTTAAAAATCCGGCAGATGTACATTCAATATTATTACCCATCCCTGCCATTCCTGAAAGTATGAGTGCCCCGGATTTAATGAATAAATTTAGTAAAGAAAGAAAAAGTATTGCCTGGGTAGTGGATGAATTTGGTGGCACTTCCGGAATTGTAACGATGGAAGATTTACTGGAAGAAATTTTTGGAGACATTCCCGATGAACACGATACAGAAGAGTTTGTAGAAAAACAACTTGCCGCAAACGAATTTATTTTTAGTGGCAGGCTGGAGCTTGATTACATTACCGAAAAATATGAACTTGAATTTCCAGATAGCAGAGAGACTGAAACACTCAGTGGATTTATTATTCAAAACAGGGATGAAATTCCCAAACAAAAAGAAACCTTCACCGTTGGTAATTATCAGTTTGATATTTTAAATGTAAGCGATACAAGGATTGAAACGGTGAAATTAAAAGTGTTGAAATAACACTTATTCCCGCCATATTTGAGAGTAACTACACTCTGATTTTTATCAGCATATAAGAAAGGTCGCCTGAAAGATCTTCGAAAATGAAATCTGTTACCATCAGCAAATTCTAAAACAAGACCCAAAAACAGTAAAAGTAAAAATATGTAATGCTATTAAAATTAAACATTGCTTGTTAGCTCGGACGATAAAATTAAAAAAATCAATAGCCTTATTTTTGTATACAAAATAAGGCTATTGATTAAATCATACATCAGACTTTTATTGATTTGGTTTTTCCACTTTACTTACGACCCTCATTTTTCGCAACAATTTCCTGTTTTCTCTTTTGTGCATCAGCTTAAATTCGAGCGAATAAATTACCGGCAAGATTAGCAATGTTAGTATTGTAGAAGTGATCAATCCGCCAATAACAACTACGGCCAAAGGCTTCTGCGTTTCACTTCCAATACCGGTTGAAATAGCTGCAGGCATTAAGCCAATCATGGCCATCAGAGCAGTCATAACAACAGGCCGCACCCTCGATTTAACGCCTTCTCTTATCGCATCATCCAGGCTCATTTTAGCATCCATATTTTTTCGGAAAACACTGATCAATATAACCCCATTTTGAATACACACACCAAACAAAGCAATAAAACCTATACCAGCACTAATACTAAAATTGATACCTGTAATATGCAGGGCAAGGATACCTCCAATTAATGCAAAGGGTACATTCATAATAGTTAGAAAAGCATCTTTTGCATTGCCATAGGTAACAAACAAAATTAAAAATATTACGAGCAAACAAATAGGTACCACTCTTGATAATGTTGCAGAGGCCCGTTGCTGATTTTCAAATTCACCGTTCCAGCTCATTTTATATCCTTGCTGCAAATGAACTGCCGCGTTTACTTTTTGCTGGGCTTCTGCAATGGTACTCCCCAAATCTCTCCCTCTTACAGAAAATTTTACGGCAATATGGCGCATGTTATTATCCCTGAAAATAAATGCAGGACCCGTTAATGTGCGGATAGTAGAAATTTCCTTTAACGGAATTTTTGATCCGTCACTGGTGGGCACCATCAAATTTTCAATAGCTTCCTGTGATGCCCTGAATTCAAGCTGGTAGCGCAGCCTGACATCAAATTTCCGTTCGCCTTCGTACAATTGGGTGGCTGCCTTACCACCAATGGCCATCTCAATTACTGAATTGGCATCTGCTGTATTAATGCCGTAAAACGCCATTTTTTGCTGATCCAGTTCAATGCGGAATTCGGGTTGACCTAAGTTTCTCAATACCCCCAGATCCCCGATACCTTTTACCGTTTTCAAAACATCCATAACGGAATTGGCAGTACTGTCCAGCACCAGAAAATTGGGTCCGAATATTTTAACTGCCATGGCTGCATTTACACCTGCAACCGCCTCTTCCACGTTATCCCGTATGGGCTGGGAATAGTTAAATACAATGCCCGGAAATTTACTCAACTGGGCATCCATTTCGTCAATCAATTCGTCTTCTGTTATTTTTCTTTTCCAGCTTTTTTGTGGTTGCAGATCTACCTGTATCTGCACATTAAAAAATCCTTTGGGATCGGTACCGTCGTTGGTACGCCCAACTTGCGAAAGTGTTTGTTTTACTTCGGGAAATTTCTGCAGGATATCCACCATTTTATTGCTTACCAGGTTAGCCTCTGTTAAAGACACGCTCATCGGCAATTCTGCCTCTACCCACAAAGCGCCTTCATTCAGATCCGGTAAAAATTCTGTTCCTAAAAATTTGGCAGAGAAGAAGGTGAGCACCATTACGATCAACGCAATCACCACACTCATTTTTTGATTGCGGTAAACGATTGACAATAGTTTGGCAACTCCATTTTCAAAAAATAATACAATCGGGTTGTGTTTTTCTTTTACATTTTTACGCAGTAAAATACTCGATAATGCAGGTACCAATGTAAGGGTAAACAACAAGGCTCCTGCCAATGCAAAACCCAGGGTATAAGCCAGTGGCGAAAACATTTTTCCTTCTACTTTTTGAAAAGCAAAAATGGGAATCAAGCAGGTAATAATAATAAGTTTGGAAAAGAAAATAGATTTCCCCATTTCTGTTCCGGTAGATTTAAAAAGGCCCAGCTTTGCCAGTTTATTAAATTTCTCCATGCCCACTTCTCTTGCCTTGTGGTCCATTGCTACAAACAATCCTTCTACCATTACCACAGCTCCATCTATGATGATACCAAAGTCAATGGCACCCATGGAAAGCAGGTTGGCGCTCATGCCTTTAATGCGCATACAAATAAAAGCAAATAACAAAGAAAGCGGAATGATAATACTGACTGTAACAGTAGTGCGCCAGTCGGCCATAAACAACAACACGATCAGCGTAACCAACACAATGCCTTCAATCAGGTTGTGGATCACCGTTTCCTGTGCAAAATCCATGAGGTTGGTACGGTCATAAAATGTATTGATCTTTATATCCTTCGGTAAAATATTTTCGTTTAACTCTTTTATTTTTCCACGGATACTCTCGAGTACTTCACTGGGGTTTTCCCCCTTCCGCATCACAATAATTCCTTCTATTACATCTGTTTGTTTACCATTTTTATCAGCCCTTTCTACCTGGCCCAATCTTGGCTTGCCAGCCTCAACAATATTGGCTACATTTTTTATCAGTAACGGAACACCCTTTGTTTTAGTGATGATAATATTTTGTATGTCTTCGATATTATTCAATAAGCCTATTCCTCTAACTAAATAAGACTGCCCGTTTTTCTCAATTACGTCACCGCCTACATTAATATTGCTTTTTGCAATGGCATTATAAACGTCCAGTGAAGTAAGGTTGTACTTCAACAACAGGTCAGGGTTAACACTTACCTCAAATGTCTTCTCTTCACCACCAAAACTATTTACATCAGCCACACCGGGCACACTTTTAAACTGTCTGTCTAACACCCAGTTTTGTATAGTAGTTAAATCACGGATAGACCTTGTAGCGCTGCTTAAAGTATAACGGAAAATCTCACCCGTTGGGCCGTAAGGTGGCTGCACATCAGGCTTTACACCATCAGGTAAATCTGCTCCACTTAAACGGCTCATTACCTGTTGCCTTGCAAAAGCATCGTCCACATCATCATCAAAAATAATCCTGATATAAGATAATCCAAAGGCAGAGGTAGTTCGCAGGTTTGATTTTTTTTGTACGGAGTTCAACACCGTTTCCATTGGTATGGTGATAAACTTTTCTACCTCTTCTGCACTTCTGCCACTCCATTGAGCAATGATGATGATCTGCGTATTGGTAACATCCGGAAAAGTTTCTATCGGTGTATTTTTATAACTGATAACACCAATGATCGCTAAAATACCGGTTAAAAAAAATACCAGTATGCGATGCCTTAAAGAAAAGT
The DNA here is from genome assembly GCA_025352625.1 of Ferruginibacter sp. Lineage (GTDB taxonomy): Bacteria > Bacteroidota > Bacteroidia > Chitinophagales > Chitinophagaceae > Ferruginibacter. The sequence goes on along the minus strand of JANXSR010000097.1, from coordinate 8,432 downwards.
GTATTATTTGTTTGATAAATTTATTCATGACCTTTTTTAAAATGTAGGATGTGGCTTGGGGCTAAGTAGTTGTAGCTTTTTATTTTTCGGTTAAAGCTTTAAACAATAATATCTGGTTGGCAGAAATAACCTTTTCTCCAACTTGTAAACCAGATTTGATATACGCCCTGTCACCTGAGATTTTAAGTAATTCCAACTGCTGTACTTTTAAATCGCATTTGCCATGGTACACCACTACATAATTATTTCCGTTTTCTGATATAATGGAAGCCGCAGGAATATTAATGGCCTGCTGCCCTTCTTTATTTTGAACCGTAATGTTGGCAAACATTTCAGGCTTTAATTGCAGGTTGTCATTTTTTAATTTTACCCTTATCTTCATTACTTTAGTTTCTGGATCTAAAATCTGGCTTACTTTATCAATTACACCCATAAAAACTTTGTCAGGATAAGCGAGTGTAGTTACAGTAGCTATATAACCTTCCTTCACTTTCGCAATATCCGTTTCATACACATTTGCCCAAACCCACACTTCTGAGATATCACCGATGGTAAACATATTATCGCTGTTATCATTTCTTATAAAGGCTCCTTCACTTATTTTTTTTTCTACCACATAACCTGTCATCGGTGCTGTTACTACATAAGTGCCCCCTGCATTTGTATGCCCCCCACCGTTAATATTAATTTGTTCCTTTAATTTTTCTACCGCAGTTAATGCCTTACTATAATTTTCTTTAGCTTCAATATATTCCCGTTCGCTTGCGATTCCATTTTTAAATAAAGATTCTTCATTATCCAATTGCTTTTTTGCTATTGTAACATCATTACCCGAAGTAGAGAGGTCGCTGTAATTGCCTGCTACTTCCACACTTTTAATTACAGCTAACACCTGACCTTTGCTTACTTTATCACCCTGCGAAACTTTTACTTCCATTATCTTACCACTGCTAAATGGAAACACTTTCACCACTTTGCTATCACTAAAACTTATCTCACCAGAAAGTTTTAAAGCATTTTCAATATTACTTGTAGATGCTGAATCAATGTGTATAATTCGTTCCATCGAATCTGTTATGCAAATCTTTTGATTGGTATCAACTTCGGGCTCTTTCTTTTCTTTACAGGAAAACAAAATCGTTGCATAAAAAAATGTTGCTGTAATTACATAGACTATTTTCATTTTGTATTGATAAGTTTTGTATTGCATACTGTTTCTGTATTTAATAATCCGTATTTTTTGAATGATGGATTATTAATGATCGTTATTGACAATTTTTCACTTTACCATTCATACTTAATTAATCTGAATGACAGTGTTACCTACCGCATAATTAAGGTCTTCTGCTGCGTGTATTAATCCGTTATGCTGTTCTATCATTTTTAATTTAGTGTCTTTGTAGGCATCCATAAAATCTATAAATTCCAACAGGCTTAATTGTCTTTGCTGATAACTGTTCAGCATATTGGTAAACAGCTCATCGTATTTTTTAGAAAAATCTAATTGCTCTCTGTTATTAATGCTTTGATAAAATGAAAATTTACTTATGGCGGCTGTGATATCATTTTTTATTCTTTCTGTAGTTAAGTCTGTAAAAGCCTGTTGTTGTTGAATAGAAGATTTTGCAGCAGCAATATTACCCTGGTTTTTATTAAAAATATTTAGTGGTAACGATACTGCCAGCCCAACATAATTATTAGCATAACTACTTCGTTGGTCATATTCAGTACCAACACTTACATCAGGCTTTGCCAATGCTTTTTGATAGGTAAGATTATGGTTTTGCAATGCCAATGCTGTTTGTGCAATTTTTGCATCCGGCCTGTTAGTTAATGCCTGTTGCACCAATTCATTTACATCCGGAATAGTAGCAATGGTAAGGTCTCCAAATGTATACTCAAATTGAGGAGTTATAAATTTTTGTTCGTTGTTATTCAATAATAATTTTAATTCACTTTCAGTATTGATTAGTTGTGCATCTGTATTTACCAGTTCGTTTTGTAAACTAAAAAGCAGTGCTTTTATACGAAGGTTATCTCTTACTGAAACGTTCCCGGCCTGTAATAAAAGGTCCATTCCTTTTACAAGCTTATTCACTTCATCTATCTCTCCGGTATATACTTTTTTTATTTTTAACAAATGGCTTACTTCCAAAAGATCATTTTGTAAAGTATAGCGTAGCGTCCGTAACAGATCATCAAATTGTTCCTGCGAAATAGTAGTGTTGTCTGTAGCTAGCTGAGCAGCTTTATTTCTTTTTCCTGCAGTTTTTATTAATTGCATTACCTGAATATAAACCTGACCCCCATTGGCATTGTGCTGAAAAAATTTACCGTCATATACATTCTGATCAGTGCTGAGTATAGGGTTGTCCCAAAGCTTTGCCTGTTTTATTAAAGCTTTGTTAATATCAACATTGTACTTATTGGCCAACAGGGATAAATTGTTTTGTAAAAATATTTTTTCGGCTGTAGCAAAAGATAACACTACGGTATCAACACGAGTTTGTGCACATACATTACCTGCTGAAAAAAAAAGAGTAATAAACAAAAAAGAAATTATTTTGTGCATAGGTTACAATACTTTTTTATTGAAGTAACAAATATAGCCAGGGGGTTAGTTAAGCATCCATTAACAAAAGTTAAGCATCGGTTAAGCAAGTCCGCTATTGACATTTTAATGGTTTACAGGATGTACGCAATCTATCTTTTTACATATAATTTTACAAGCCTATTTTTGTAATAATGAACATTGTAATAAATAGTAGTTCGATATCAAAACACTCCCCATTTGAACAAAGTAATTTTGTATCAGACTACATTTTTAAGATCGTTACTTCACACCCGGAGCATTCATTTTTTTTAATACGCAATCATTTTGCTGATGCATTTTTAACTACATCCAATTGCAGTATAATTGCTACAACTCCAAAACAAGGGAATCTCTTATCCTGGAAAATTTGGTATGCTTTAAAATTACCTGCCATTTTAAAAAAATATAAAGCCGATGTATTTATTAACCTTGATAGCATTTGTTCTTTAAAAACCAGTATTCCACAGTGTTTATTGTTACCAGACATTTCCTTTGTGCAGCATCTTTCATTATTCAAAAAAAATATACCTCCCTCATTTAACAAAGCTGCAATGATTATTACTTTTTCTGAATTTGCAAAAAATACTATCTGCAAAGAATACTATAAAACACAAGCAGAAAAAGTGGAAGTTATTTACACCGCAGCGAATGAAAAATTTTTGCCTGTTGATTGGGAAGAAAAGGAAAAAACGAAGGAGAAATACACAGATGGAAAAGAATACTTTTTATTTACTGGTGAAATTGATAATGAAAATAACCTGGTTAATATATTAAAAGCATTTTCCTTTTTTAAAAAAAGGCAAAAGAGCAATATGCAATTAATTATTGCATCAAAAAAAGTTATTAAAAACAATGCTTTTACAGAAAGTTTAAAAACATATAAGTATAGAAACGAGGTAAAAATAATAACCGCTTTTAAGACAGAAGAGTTGGTTAGCATCACAGCAGCAGCCTATGCATTTGTTTATGCTGTTAAACAAGCAGGCTTTTATACCCCCGTTTTAGAGGCTATGCAATCCGGTGTACCTGTAATTACCAGTAACGCTGTGGTAATGACAGAAATTTGCGGAGCAGCAGCTTTATTTGCAGATCCGGCAATTTTTGAAAACATTGCCGACAAAATGATGTTACTTTTTAAAGATGAAAATAAGCGCAATGAACTAATTACCCTGGGCAAACAACAGGCAGCCCAATTTACGATGGCTTCAACAAACACTTTATTTTGGCAAAACATTGTAAAATGTGCCGACATACCTACGTAAACACTACAACAAACACTTTATCTTTGCCAACTTAATTTACAAGCACAGGCAAACAATTTATAATACTTATTGCATGAATAAATCTACCATAAAAATAGATGTTTTATTAGACCCCAATAAAATACCGGAACAAATTAGCTGGGTTGCAAGCGACAGTACCGCAGATATGGCTCAAAAAGCAAAAGCAATGTGCATTGCCTTTTGGGATGGAGCCGATAAAACTGCACTTCGCATTGATCTGTGGACAAAAGATATGATGATGGATGAAATGGCAGATTTTTACTACCAGATGCTGATGACGATGGCAGATACTTTTAAAAGAGCCACCCAACAACAGGAACTTAGTGAGGATATGAAAAAATTTGCAAAGGAGTTTTTTGATAAATTCAGGGCTATACAATTGAAAGAACAAAAGTAATAAGTTCATTTACTTATTTGCTAATTTTGAAATGGAACTAAGCTTTCACTTGAAAAATTTAAAATAAAATAATTAAGCAATATTTGATAACTATTTAAAAAAGTCCTGCACCTGTTAAGGAATAGGGTTAACTACTATGAGTCTTGAACAACAAATAATGGCAGAAATGAAAGATGCCATGAAAGCAAAAAACGAAGGTGTATTGCGTAGCCTACGTGCAATAAAAGCTGAGATCATAAAGGCCAAAACAGAACCTGGTGCAGGTGGCGAAATTGATACAGCAACTGAGCAAAAGTTTTTACAGAAAATGATGAAACAACGAAGGGATTCGCTGGAGATTTTTGAAAAGCAGGGACGTGAAGACCTGGCAGTGAAAGAGAGAGAAGAGATAAAAGTGATAGAAAGATTTTTACCCAAGCAAATGACAGAGACTGAAATTAAAGAAGCTGTTGCAGCAATTATTTTGCAAACTGGTGCCACTTCTCCTGCCGATATGGGTAAAGTAATGGGTGTAGCCAGCAAACAATTGGCTGGACTTGCAGATGGAAAGACCATAAGTACTATTGTAAAAGAGTTATTGAGTAAATAAAAAATACTTTTTTGATAGATATCATTTTTGCTATATTAATTGCAATTGCCATTTTTAAGGGCTATAGAAAGGGATTAATTATTGCAATATTTTCTATTGTTGCTTTTATTGTTGGTTTAGCTGCAGCATTAAAACTATCTGCTACCGTTGCCGCCTACCTGCAAAATAGTGTAAGTATTTCCGGCAAATGGTTGCCATTTTTATCTTTTGCAATGGTATTTGGTGTAGTAGCTGTATTGGTTAGCCTGGGTGGTAAATTGATAGAAAAAACTTTTGAAATGGCTCTGTTAGGTTGGGCTAACCGAATTGGAGGCATCTTGCTATTTGTAATACTTTACACCATTATTTTTAGCATATTTTTATTTTATGCAGAAAAAATACATTTGTTTGAAGAAGCGACCATTCAATCATCTAAAGTTTTTCCATTTATAAAACCCTGGGGGCCTAAAGTAATAAATGCATTTGGTACTATACTGCCAATATTTAAAGATATGTTTACCCAATTGAGTAATTATTTTGAAAGCTTATCCCCTAAAATTCCTCATTAATTTGAGGCATTGTTTTATTTACTGTAATTTTAGCCCGATTCGCTATTTTAGCATTTTAGTTAAAACACCTGATATTATTATAGTTTCAACAAATGAGTTACGAAATTAAACAAGACGGAAAATTTAAATATATTGAAGTTGGCGAAGGCGAACCATTGTTGCTGTTGCACGGATTATTTGGCGCTCTAAGTAATTTTAGAGACCTGATAGAACATTTCAGGCAAAATTATACTGTGATTGTACCCATGTTGCCGTTACTGGAACTTGATCTTTTACACACTTCTGTTGGGGGGCTTGAGAAATTTGTTTTTAGATTTATTGAGCATCGTAATTATAACAACATTCATTTGCTCGGTAACTCTTTGGGTGGGCACGTTGCCTTGTTACATATTCTTAAACACCCGGAACGCATTAAATCATTAATATTAACCGGTAGTTCAGGATTATTCGAAAACGGAATGGGTGACACTTATCCAAAACGTGGTGACAAGGATTACATTCGTAAAAAAACAGAACTTACTTTTTACGATCCCGCAATGGCAACAGACGATTTGGTAAATGAGGTTTTTGAAATAACCAATAATCGTATAAAAGTTATAAAAATTATTGCGCTTGCTAAAAGTGCCATCCGCAATAACCTTGGAGAAGAGTTAAATGAGGTAAAACAACCAACCTGCCTTATTTGGGGAAACAATGACAGCATCACTCCTCCATTTGTAGGCAAAGAATTTAACCGATTAATTCCAAATAGTGAAATACATTTTATTGATAAATGTGGCCATGCACCCATGATGGAAGTGCCATTTGAATTCAATAAGATTTTAGATACCTTTCTGGCTAAACAAAAAACACCTGCTGCAACAGTTTAATAATTTTAATTGTCCTATACTTTAAACTATTGCACGTCGTTAGAGTTTAATGTAGATAATTATACCCCATGCTTACAGCAGAACTTATAAATAATAACATTCCCAGGCTACAGTTACAAGATACTGTTAGTAAGGCATTGCGCCTTATTAATGATTATCGTGTTACACATCTGCCGGTTGTAGCAGCAGATAAATTTCTTGGATTAATAAGCGAGGATGACCTGTTAGATGCCGATGACGAAAAATTAACCATTGAAGTATTACAGGGAAATTTTTATCCTGGGTCCGTTAAAGAAAATGTACACTTTTTAAATGCCGTAAATTATAGTAACCAGTTTGAAACATCCATTGTACCGGTAGTAAATGGTAACAACGAGTTAGCCGGTGTTATTACGCTGGTTGATTTATTAAAAACCCTTGGTAATTTCTCTGGTGCAAACGAAATCGGCGGCATCATTGTAATGGAAATGGAACGTTCGCAGTTTGCCATTTCAGAGATAAGCCGCATTGTAGAAAGTAACGACGCTACCATTTTACATCTTAACACAACAGTACACCCTGATACAGGATTATTAACCGTTACGCTACATTTAAATAAAAAAGAAACAACTGCAATAGTAGCAGCTTTTGAAAGGTATGAGTATGATGTTATTTATAATTTTAGCGATGAAAAATTTGAAGACAATATTGATACCAATTACCGCCATTTAATGAACTACCTGGATATTTAATCCGCATCCTTTCAATTTTATTTTTTATCCGTTTGTCTTACACAATTTGTTTTTCTCTTCTTACAATAAACCCTTCTTTTAAAAAAACCTTTTGTTTTCCTAAATTATTGTGTCAACAAAACGAAATCAAATCTTTAATAATAATTACTCTTTAAGTTTTTAGTTTAAAACGGTTTATTTTTACACTTGTATAGCGATATATTTAATAATCGTAGGAATGTTGTTTTGAATAGCTCCATAAAAAATCATCGCTTAAGCTTAACAGTTATGCCATTAACGTATAACTGTTAGAAATAAAAATCTTAAAAATGAAAATAGCAATATATAGCAGGGGGATAGAAAATGATCAGCATAAAGATATTGTAGCATTAACAGAAGAATTAAATGCTTATCATGTTGAGCCGGTTTTTTTTCAGGATTTTTTTAACAAGTTTTATTCGGCTGTTAACATGAAAGGTAAATACTCAACTTTTAATGCCGCAGAAGATTTAGATGACAGTATTGATTTTATGATTAGCCTTGGGGGCGATGGCACACTTTTAGATACGGTAACCTTTATTCGGGATAAAGGTATTCCTGTATTAGGCATTAATTATGGCAGGCTTGGATTTTTGGCAACCATAGGTAAAGAGGATCTTAATTCTGCTATTAGAGCTTTGGTTGAAAGAACGTATGTTTTGGATAAGCGAACCCTCATTCATTTAGATGCAGATCTTCCTCTATTTGGTAAAGCACCTTTTGCACTAAATGAATTTGTTATTCATAAAAAGGATACTTCTTCCATGATAAAAATTCACACTTATTTAAATGGTGAATTTTTAAATACTTATTGGGCAGATGGATTAATTGTTGCAACACCAACTGGCTCTACCGGTTACTCATTAAGCTGCAACGGGCCGGTTGTTTTTCCTGATAGTGGCAATTTTGTTATAACTCCGGTAGCGCCGCATAATCTTAATATCCGCCCTATTGTAGTACCCGATAATAATATCATCTCTTTTGAAATTGAAAGTAGAAGTGATGGCTTTTTATGTAGTATGGACAGCCGGAGAGAATTAGTTCCAAAAGAAGTGCAGTTGGCTGTTAAAAAAGAAAAATTTCGAATGAACCTGGTTAGGTTAAACGAAAATAATTTTTTGCAAACATTACGCAACAAGCTTTCCTGGGGTCTTGATAAGCGCAATTAAATTACTTTACTGTCGTTAATCACCAATTACATAAATAGCTTTTGTGTAATAAGTAAACGCAGCGTTAACTATTTATTACAAAACAATTCTTTACTTTGCAATTATGAAAAAGAGTTTCCTTTCCGTATCATTCCTATTTATTTTAATTTCCGGGGTCGTTGCCCAAACTGATCTTGGTACTGTGCAGGAGGGAGAATTTGGTATTACTGCTGGAGTAGCCCATTATTTTGGTGAC
>JANXSR010000480.1 GCA_025352625.1 Ferruginibacter sp. | reverse complement strand
CATCGGGTAAATATAAAAACAGTTGAAAACTACCTGCACCCATGCCCGCAGGAAGTTGCACGTTTTCTTTTATGTGATGGGTACCGCTAAACCAACGCCGTGGGTCTGCCTTTAGCGAAATGGTGTATTCTTTTTTTGTGTGGATATTTCTAAAAATAATTTTCACCCGCCTGGGATTGTACAAAGCTGCATAGCCAATATTTGCTATTGTAAAATCAATTGTTAGCTGTTTCGTTTTATTTAGCTGCAGTGGCAATATGGCCTTCCGCAAAACAAACCGATAGCCAAGGTTTCTTTTTATGTTATACAAACAGCCACTGCTATCCCAGTCATTATTTACATCATTATTGTAAGCCGCATTTAGATAACTGTAATGCATACGCTGCATTTCTTTTTCTGCATAGCCGGCAGGGGCACAATCATTTTGTGGACTAAAACTATCATCACAGGTTTCTCCGCCAACAACTGCAAATTTTGTATCGGCTTCAATGTATTTTCTTAACACCTCATTAGCTGGTTGCCTTGGCTGATGAGAACTTCCATAATCGTAAAAAGTGCCATAATCATCTGCACCCGATAAAAAACAATCATTGTGAAAACCAATTCTTGATTGATAGGAATCGTTAAACGCTGCCGTTAATGTAAGTGGTGCACTTGTTGTTGGAGCCGATGGGCCATAAACAAATTTTTGTTTTATTTGGGGCGTTCTAACCTGCACCATCCTGCTTTGGGGTAATGCATCAAGTAAGGCTTTCAATAATTCATTCCGCTGAATCCAGCTGCTGTCAAGCACTTTTCCAACTCCGTTGGTAGATGCATCGCCAAAGTAATCTGTAAAATAATTTTCTCCCCAAATGCCAATAAAACCCTCCTGCATCACAGCTATAACAGCTGCGTTTTGTTGTAGTAATGGCTTTAGCTGGTTAATATGATTCAATACAATATCCCGGGGCGCATCGCCATAAGGAGGACAGATTTTATACTCATCCGTACAATCTCCTGTATGAGAACTGTTGGTGTATGCAAACCGCAGAATCATCTTTAAGCCAGCGGCACGTACTGCATCAAAATCTTTTTGAAGACTGGCTAAAAAAGAAAGGGATAAAGGTTGATTTTTAAAAGTATCCAATTCGTAACCACGATAAATTAAACTAGCGTTTACGGTATAACTTGCTTTTCCGGTGCGTTGCGGACTATCCCGGTAAGCCTTTAATTTTTCTACATCCAGCAAAATAAAATTACTTGCCCTTGTGCCTGAAGGAATATAGAAACCTCTTTCAGGATTTACCATATCCTCGTGGCTCTCTTTATATTCAATGGTTTTGTTTTGAGCCGCCGCAATGCAGGCAGAGAAATAAAACAACAAAAAAAATGAAGCTCTTATCATTGGGTTAACTGTTTTTATATTGATAGTTTATAAAGCCGTGTTGTGCGTTCGCTTTTTATTCTTCGTCGTCTTCAAACTTTCCATTTACTCCGTCTAACGCAGCGTGAAATTTTGCAACATAGCCATCGTCAACTCCATACTCACTAAATTTTTTTATCGCCCAATCAAAAACGGTTATACCAAACCCCGTGTCTTTATGAACAATAATTGAATGAAAGTATGGATGAGAATAAAGCCAATCATATCCGTCTATTTGGTTAAATAAATGTCCAAGCATAACTCCAAACTCACAAACTGTCACGACGTATGGATTTGAGAAATCAGTCGGGTCGCTTTCTTTTATTAAAGATGCAATTTTTGCTTTGTCATAATATTTATCAACAGCATCCAAAACATTAAGGTCAAGTTTGTCAGATTTAATTATGCTTTGAAAATCTTCTAAGGCAGCGTGAACCATTGTTTTATTAATAAAGTCCTTTCTCTCTTCTAAGTCTTCTTTATCCAAATATTGCATTTCCTCAAAGTCGAGAGGCTCACCTTCGTATGCAGCAATTTGATACATATCTGGCCTTGTCATTTTAGGCCTTTCGTCTTCTTGATACCAAGGACTAAAAAATTTTTCAAATAGAGTGTCGCACTCTGGTAATTTCTTTTTGAATAGTCCTAACATAAATAAAATGTCTGTTAAAAGTGACGCACAACACAAATAATTATACACCTAAAGTTACGTTGCACAAACTGTTGTTTAAAAATTAACCGTATCAACGCATGTGTATATATTTTTTTTAAGTAGCAGGAATGAGGTATTGCTTTTACAGAAAGGTTTTAGTGTAGGCGGTTTACTAATACGTTGATGTATGATTTTTTTGATTAAATGATTGTTATGAAAAAACATACGTTATAAAATACTCAATTACAAAAATTGCAAAAATAAAATAAATGATAGTTTACACACCATGTGTAAGGCGCTGGAATTTGGCAATTGCTTTGCAAAAAATTTCGCACAGCAGCAGAGTGCTAACTGCTGCTGACGACAACCCAGATGAAGATTAGTAAGTGGGGAGCCCAGAAGAAGAATGCTGCAACGGGTGCTAAAATTGGAAGTGCCTATATTTTTTTGTATATTACAAATAGCCTGTTTTACGTAACTAAACTGGTTAGGTATCATTGTCAATCATTTGATAAAATTTTATTTAAAATTATGGAACAGCCAAAAGTATTCATGAGCGTTGGATCCTATTCAACTACTCAGCAAAATGAATTCATAGAGTGTATACAGAAAAGGTTAAGCAGCGAAAATTTAAACCCTAACACAGTTGGTAGAAATAAGTTTGGGTCGGAGTCTCCTTTAAAAACAGTAAAAGATTTAATGGATGAATGCGCAGGTATGTTAGTGATTGCACTCGAAAGAACCTATTTTGAAAATGGAATAGAAAAAAGAGGGGGACCCCAGGAAACCAATCTTTCAAAAATAAAACTTGCAACACCCTGGAACCAAATTGAATCTGCAATGGCATATACAAGGGGCTTACCAATTTTAGTAATACTGGAAAATGGGGTAAAGGCTGAGGGGCTATTGGAAAAGGGGTACGATTGGTACGTTATGAATGTAAACCCAACCCCTAATTTATTAATGACAGATGAGTTTAATGGTGTTTTATCCAGTTGGAAAACTAAGGTAGAACAGTTTAATAGCAACAGACAAAAATTAACTGAAGCTAAAACAAAAATTGACCCTACTGAGTTAACAATCGGTGAACTAATTACCAATTTAAAACCTGCACAGCTTTGGAGTGTATTGGCTGCAATAGCTGCATTATTAGCGGGTGTTTTTTTTCTTGGCCGACACTTTCCTGCATAATGTACAACAAATGCTTAAGATAAGGTTGGGCGTTTGTTTCCAGCAACCTTATATACTACGGAGCTATGTTTAAATAAATAAATTCTTACCAACAACATTGCTCACATTATAATCACGGTAGCCTGGGGTACAAAACTATGCGCATAAAAAAAGATGAAGTACCTGCTTCATCTTTTGTATTTTCAAATTCACTGGTATCAATACCGTTTAGCAATCGTATACAAAAACCTGTCGGGCGAACCAATTACACCGCTTGCTTCTCTTCTTTTTTTCAACGCATCTGATTTATAATAAGCAAATGCTTTGGCAGTGTCCATTACAGCAGTAACCAGCGATATTTTTTTATTGTCGTCTGCATCATGGCTAATCACCCTGTCGGTGATACCATTATCCATCCTTTCCTGCCTACCTGTTTCAAATGCCTTTTGCCAGGCATCAAAATCTTTTACTGAAAAATTGGTACGGGAGCGGAGGGTGGTGCTAATGGTTCCGGTATCTTGCCAGGTAGCAACAATAAATGAAATCATGGGTGCACCGGTTACACCACTTTTTTGCATCGCCATTTTAAGTGAAGGGTCTTTGGCAAAGGCTTTTGCTTTGGCTAAATCATCTGTTTTCACTGCTACCAATATCATATTGGTATCCATCACCCCACGGCCGATTACATATTTATGTAAGCCGTATGCCAGCCGGAGAGAATCATGTTCTTCAAAAGACACCAGCCATTTTGCA
>JANXSR010000478.1 GCA_025352625.1 Ferruginibacter sp. | reverse complement strand
TGCAAAATGTCTCTCACTTCTTCGGGGTTTACCTGGCCCAGCAGTTTTATTGTATCATTGTCTTTAGCCGCACTTATTAATCCGGTTATTTCATCTAATTTATTACCATTGCCAACCAGTAACAAAACCCAATTTTTTTTTATTGCTGCATCTACATTCAGCCAACCGTTTACAAGTTCTATAACACCTTTTCTGTCTTCTAACTGAGCTACCTGTATGGCGATTTTTTTTTCGGGTAAATCAAATTTCTTTCTTACTGCACTTTCATTATTGAGGGGATACTTTTTAAAAAAAAAATCATCATTAACAGTATTAGGCAGCCGGATAAAAATTTTATTTTTTATTGCCAGGTACTCATTTACGTAATCTTCTGATTTTTTATTGGGCACAGCAAAAGCATCAAAGAGGCTATATATTTTTTTTCTTACAAAAGGAATTAACCCTTTTGTAATCCCTACACTATCTATATGGCCTTCGCTCCAAAAAATTATCTTGCTATCAGAAAATTTCAAGTAGAGTGTTGCCAATACCATGGTAGGTGTATTCCATGAACCGGCAATTATTACATAAGAGGGTTTTAATTTTTTTAGCGAGCGTATAACTGCCGGATTGAAATGAGGATAAAAACTACCTGCATTTAAATGAAGACCTTTTAAAAAAGTATATGAATAATTATTTTGTTCAGGGTAAAATTTCCAACTTCGGTTTGGCTCTGTTTCAGCACAATACAACACATGGAAACCCATTTTTGCAATTGCTAATTGCTGGCTTAATACGTTGAAAAAATTAGTTCTATATGGGGTGGGTATATTGGTTAGTATTACAAGCATCTGCTTTTTACTGCTCAAATTATTGAACTATTTTTTTATACGCTTCAACTATTCCTGCTCTAAATCTTTCCCATGTAAAATAGGCTGCTTTTGTCGAGGCCTCCCTTCCCATGTTTTCTATCAAATTTGGGTTTGCTATAAATAAGGATAGTTTTTGTACCAGGGCGGCCACATCCCTTATAGGCACAATAAAACCTTCTTTTCCATTTGTAATAATATCAGGCCCGGCAGTATTTTCTGTAGTAATAATTGGCAAACCACAAGACATTGCTTCTAATAGTACCTGTGCAAATCCTTCTGCAATGGAGGGTAAAACAAAAACATCAGCTTCGTACAAAGAGGATAAAAGTTTTTGATGTGATACATTTATTCTTATATCCTGCAATATATCCGAATAAGAAGTTAGTAGCGCTTTATCCATAATACCTCTGCCTACCAATATCAATTCAATTTCTTTTGTACCAATCCTTCTAATTGCTTCCAATAAATAAGACAACCCTTTTCGTTGGTTAAAACTTCCAACAAAAATTACTTTCAATTTGCCGTTTTTATTATACTTTTCTTTTGGTTTAAAATCATGGGTGTTTACTCCATAGGGCACTACATGTATTCCCGAAGCAGGGATGCCATGTTCTATTAAAGTTTTAGCAGTAAACGAACTTGCCGCCATCCAGTTATTGGCAAGAAAAGGCTCTTTCATAAAGTCTTCCATTTCACCATCACTTAAAGAAAGCTCATATTCTGATTGCAGAGAATTTGCCGAGGATGGATTTAATGCCAACTCTTCCTCAAAAATTTTACGCACTGATGCAGGGTGAGGATGGTGTTGAAATAAAATCCTATGTGTTACCTGCTGGTTTTTTAATGCTTCTTTTGCATACGTGCTATAACTAATTATGGGGCTGTTATTTTTAATTGCAATCCTGCTGGCCTTTGCCCCTAACATTTCTCCCTGCGACGGATAATATGTAGCCGTTTTTAAAATTTTAATAACACCCGACATTAACAAGGCTCTTTTAGAAACAGATACATGGGATGATGGTAACCCCTCCATATACCTCAACCTTAAAAGTTCCTTCCTTTTAAATAATGTAAACAGGCTTTCTATTAAATGCTTTTCGCCGGGAAAGTAAAGTTCTGTTACCAGCATATTTAGTAATCCTACTTCATGCAATGCCAATGCCACCTGGTAATTATCTCTTCTTCCTGCATGAACTACAACAGCACTTTTCAAGTAAATAGAATTTTATTAAATATGGAAATTATCTTGAAACAAAAAAGTAGGAAATAAGTAAACAATTATTTTTTAAAAACAAAATTTGAACCATACTCATCTACTAGCACAAACCCTAAGTTTATTATCATTTTTTTTAAGGATAAAGGTGAAAATTTCACACCGTCCAATTCCCCTTCATGTGTTTCAATTATAATTTGCCGGCAATTTTTTAAAGATTCGAAATCATTTTTTAAAAGCTGGGCTTCGGCTCCCTCAATATCACAGATCAATATATATTCATCAATACCATATTTATTCAATATTGAGTTTAGTGAAATCATATCCACCACAATTGACCGCTCATTAAATGTAGCTGATAATTTACCTGAAACATTACTTTTACCTGGCTCAAAAAACATTGTATTGTTATATCCAATTGCTGCATTGATTATGGTATAATTTTCTATATTATTTAATTGAAAATTTTTGTTGATTGGTGGAATTAATGTTGGATTTGCTTCAACACAAACAAGTTTATTTTTATTGATAACATTGCAATAGGTAGAAATTACTCCAAGGCTTGTTCCCAATTCTATAAGAGGCAAATCGCCTCTCAAATATTTTTTTACAAACCTAATTTCAGCTGATTCATAAAAGCCAAAATATAAACTACTGATTGTTTTATAACTTATTCCTTCAGCATCAATAGTAAACTTCAGTTTATCTTTTGCAATAAAATTGCCATTCATTAATTTGATAATAAAACCAAAAATGGGTAATGTCAAAATTTTTGCAATTAAAACTTTTATTTTTTTCATTTTCTATATTTACTTACTATATTTTTTACACCTTGTGTCACGCTTCCTAAAAAATCTAAATTAGTAACGCCCGTTTTTAAATAATCTTCAAAGGTAAAAGAGCAGTTATCAATCATTTTCAAATATTTGGGGCCAATTTTTTCGATATTGTGATGCTCATTCCAATAATCAAAAGAACTCTTTCCGTTTGATCTAACATTTTCTTCATTCAAACCCTTAAGTATTTGTAAAATAGAATTACCAGTAAAATCCTCCGGTTTTGCAACAACCTTACCTACAAAATAATCTACCGCATCATATAACCAAATCCCTTTGAAATCTTCTACTTTTGGTTGAAAATATGCTCCGTTAACCAATAAAGATGGCACTCCCAATTTTGCAGCTTCTAAAATGGATGTTCCGTGCCCTATTACAATATCAGCCTTATGTAAAAGAAAATCATTAAATATATTTTCTGATAAATGGCCATAAAAAATCACTTCTACTTTCTTACATCTTTTTGAGTATTCTTTTACAATTTCACTATGCTTGCCATCTCCTATTATATGAAAAGTAAATTTATTCCCAATTTCATTATGCAACATTTCTAACGAATCTAATATGGCACATATCGGTAAATATTTAAAATCAGTTAATCTTCCTAACCAAACCAAATCAAAATGGCCCCCTTTACTATAAAACTCCTTTTTTCTAAATGGTACTTCTGTAAATATTGGTAATATTTCCGGCTCATTCTGCAGATCAAAAATATATTTATTCACTTCGTAATTTTCCCAATCCATATAAGCCAGCCCCTTTCTTTTTGTTGCCAAATCCAAAAACCGTTTTACTCTTTTTCTAAATAGCGGATGAAGAAGTTTAGCCCATATTCTTTTATTTTCCTTACTCCATGTATAAACAATTGTGGCGGTAGGAATATATTTAAAACCGTCAAATGGGAAAGTGGAAACAAGAAACAAACATGACTTAGGATTAAGATGAATTGATTGGCCAAGTAACTTACTAGTAAGTAAGTCTACTATTAAAATAGTGGGGGCTTCAATTCTATTTATAAATTTTGGATTAAAGAGTATATGAGTAAAGGCAATATTGCTGTGTAATAAAAACTGCTTTATAAAACCATTCTCAAAATCAATTACAGTAAGCTTATATTCAGAATTTAATTTAATAAACTTAGCAATCCTGCCATATAAAAAAGTAGTTCCACCCTCTCTTAAACTAGGGCAAAAAATTGTTACCGATTTAATATTATTCATTCAAACAACTTTTACTTTATTTTATCTTCTTTTAAATATTTAATAACCCAAATAACCATAAATAAAAAATAAAAGAAATAATTTATTAGATATGCCTGAACGACACCTACAATACCATTCTGCAATAGTAAAAAAGCAAGAGCTACGAAACTTACACTAAAAAATATTTCTGTCGCAATAAATATTTTTATTCTGGCTTTTGCCACTAACACATAAGCCAATAACCAACTGCATATTTTAAAAAAATCACCACATATTTGCCAAATAAATAATTGCTTAATGGGAAGAAAAGCTTTTGAGAATATGAGTGTAATAATAAATTCCCGTAAAATAAACATGGCAGAAAACATTACCAGTAATAAGGGAACAATTATTTTAAATGCAGTTTTAATTTCATTGGCCAATGCTTTCCTATCTGTTAGCTCAGAAAACCTGGGCAAATAATATACACCGAAGGAAGAAGTTACCAGCAAAAGGCTTAAACCGGATAAGCGATTCATTGCTTCCCACCAACCCCCACTTTCGATAGACAATTTGCTAATAATATGCCCCCTTATAATAAGTTGCCCAACAGGAACCGTGGCAGCCGATGTCAATGCCATTAATGAATAAGCAAAGTATTTTTTAGCAACAGGTTTGCTAAATCTTAAAGACAGATTTTTTTTTGTAAACCAGGGCGATTTTAAAACAAAAAAAACAGTAACAAAGAAAACCACACTTTGAAAAGTTACTGCACTAACAAGGGCACCCTCAATATTAAAAAACCAAACCAATAATACAGAGACTACCAGCCCTGCAATACTTGTAGAAATAGCAACAATTACAAATTTTTTATACTCCTGAAAACCGTTTAGAAAAGCAATAAGCAGATTATTTAATGCATACAACACAATGGTGAAACCAAAAATACGAAACACAAATGTGTACTGTATATTCAGCAATATAAGTTTGCTAAAAAACCCGGCAAAAAGAATAAGTACAATGCCGCACAAACCTGAAAACACCAGGGTTAACATTAATGCTGTACTTAAATACAACCTGAGTTTTGACTGCTGGTTCTTATATTCCGAAGTATACTTAACTACTCCTGAACCAATACCCCCCGTAGCCAGGGTCATTATCATTGCAGAAAAATTATTTAACTGTCCCAATAAAGCAATACCTGCAGGGCCAATAATGACAGCTACTACTTTAACTGAAATAAAACTGGTTATAATTTTAACCAGCGTAGATACAGTTGTAAGCCCAAAAACTTTTGCTAGTTTTGACCCTGCTATTTTTTTTATTTGAGCAATGATAATTTTTATAGGATGCAAGAATTAAGAGAATTTTTTTATCGCTTCACAGATAGTTGAAATGTCATTAAAAGTTAAACCCGGCCACATCGGTAAACTAAGACATGTTTGGGCTATTTTTTCCGTTATTGGAAAATCTCCATTATGAAAACCAAGATTTGTATATGCTAACTGTAAATGCGGTGGAATGGGGTAATGAATTAAGGTTTGAATTCCATTTGAAATTAAATATGATTGCAATTCATCTCTTCTATTAGTACGTATTACAAATAAATGAAAAACATGGCCTGCGTAATCCGTGAAACAAGGGAGGGCAATATCAGGATGAGAAATATTTTGTAAATAATAAGTTGCAATCTTCCTTCTACTTTCAGTGTCAGAATCAATATATTTTAACTTAATATCAAGAAAAGCAGCTTGCATCTCATCTAAACGACTATTTAAGCCTTGAAAGTCATTTTTATATTTTTCCAGAGAACCATAATTACCAAGAGCCCTTATCAACGATGCTAACTCATCATCATTGGTAGTAACTGCACCGGCATCACCTAAAGCCCCAAGATTTTTACCCGGATAAAAACTAAATCCTGCAGCATCTCCTAAAGCACCAGTTTTCTTATCGTGCCAAACAGCGCCAATTGACTGAGCATTATCTTCAATTATCTTTAATTTGTGACGTTTGGCAATAGATTGCAATTCTTCACTCCAACCTACCTGACCGTAAAGATGTACAACCATAATAGCACGAGTACGAGAAGTAATAAGTTGTTCAATTTTTGTAAAATCTATATTGTAAGTATTTATATCAGGTTCTACTAAGACAGGTTTTAGTCGATTGTCAGTTATGGCAAGGATAGATGCTATGTAAGTATTAGCAGGTACGATTACCTCATCGCCTTCCTGCATAACCCCCATTTCAAGATAAGCCTTAAATATAAGCCGCAGTGCATCTAATCCATTTGCTACACCAATAGCATTTTTTACTCCATTATATTCCGCTAAATTATTTTCAAATTGCTTTAGCTTTTCCCCCATCAGGTACCAACCTGAATCAATCACTTCGGCTGCGGCTTGTTTCAATTCAGTTGCGCATTGTTGGTTTATTTTTTGGAGATCTAGAAATTTTACCATTAAAGTTTGATTTTAGGTTCATGATCAACAAGGAAATAATCATTACCGATTTTATCTTTCAAATCCATATTAATCGTTACCCCATTTTTAGTTACATATCCCATTTGTTTTGCAGGATTGCCGTACCAAAGTGTAAAGGCTGGTATATTTTTGCTGATTAGACTAGCTGCCCCTATCATTGCATATTCGCCAATATTAACTCCTGCCAAAATTGTAGCATTTGCTCCAATAGAAGCCCCTTCACTTATATGAGTAGGTATAAATGATTCAGGGTATTGTTTAGATCTAGGCACTAAATCATTTGTAAAAGTTACATTGGGGCCAATAAATACATTATTACCTATTCTTAATCCATCCCACAATTGCACTCCTGGTTTAATTGTGACATTATCTCCAATTACAACATCATTTTCTATAAATACATGGCAATTTATATTGCAATTTCGTCCTATAACTGCTCCATTCAAAACAACAGAATATTGCCAAATAGTTGTGCCTTCCCCAATTTTTGCCAACTGTACTTCCGCAGTTTTATGGATATTATTTTCCATTTTTTAATTTTATAAAATCATTGTATTCTCTTAAATAATCATTTTCACTATAAACAAGTGAGGCTAAAACCATGCAAATAGAACCAGAAGAAAAATTATCCAACTCTCGCCATAATCCGGATGGCATATATAGTCCGATATTAGGCCTGGATAAATGAAAAGTTCTTTTCACATTGCCATCGTCTACAATAATATCAAAACTGCCACTTGCGGCAATAATAAGTTGTTGTAATTCCTTGTGCGCATGACCACCCCTAGATTCTCCACCCGGTACATCATAGAGGTAATATATCCTGGCAACATCAAAAGGAATCTGAACTTTTTTTTCAACAACTGTAATATTTCCGGCATCGTTCTTTATTTTACCTATATCAAGTATAGTGCAATCAAAAACTGTTGTATTAACCATTAGCAGCTTTTTTATAAATTTCAAAATCCCTGATATAATCCATCTCTTTATATTCGCTGTCACTTACAATCAATGCAAATGAATTAGTGGAAAAATTTTCAAGACTTCTCCATATCATGCTTGGTATATACAATCCATAGTAGGAGCGGTTTAAATGGAAACGTTTCTCATCTTTCCCGTCTTGTAAAACCACTTCAAAACTTCCCGAAAGTGCAATGATAAATTCCTGTTGTTGTTTAAAAGCATGTCCTCCGCGTATTTCGCCTCCGGGCACATCATAAATCCAGTAGGTTCTGGCTATACTAAACGGCACATGGTTATCTGTTTCAAAAAAAGAAAGATTTCCCCTTGGATCTTCAATTTTGGGTAACTGTATAATTTGGGCATTTATCATTTTTAATTTTACTAAATTTTTTTTCAAAAAATACATTTTTCACCACCAATAGAGTCTGTATTACGGGAGAAAAAAATTGAAATGCATACCTAAATATTTCTATTAGATATTAAATTATTTTTACTTTTTTTGGGGGGCATCACTATACCCCTGGCCATAGCCATATCCCAAACCATATCCATAACCTTGTCCATAGTTATACCCCAATATTTTTTTTGGGGTAATGCCATTAAATATAATATTTAAATTAGGTAGTATATTTTTTTGCTGCACATCATAAATCAATTCAAGTAAAGTACTGTTGGTATAATTATACCTTATAATATACAAGGTAGTGTGGGCTATACCTGCTAAAATTTTAGCATCCGTTACAGCAGCTACCGGTGGTGAATCAATAATGATATAATCGAAATGTTGCTTTAAATAATCCATTAGTTCTATTAACCTTGGGCTACTGATTAATTCAGCAGGGTTTGGCGGTATTGGGCCTGAAGGAATAATATTTAAATTAGCAATGGTAGCGTGTGGTTTTATAATATCTTTTTCAGTAGCCATATTAATCAGGTAATTGCTTAACCCCGGATCACGGGTAATGCCTAACTCTTTACTGATTTTTGGCTTGCGTAAATCAAATTCCAGCAATATTACCCTTGCGCCAATTAAGCTAAGACTTACAGCCGTGTTGATTGATACAAAACTTTTACCTTCCCCTGATATAGAGGAAGTAACTAAAATTACTTTACATTTCTCCTTAGTTACGGCAGTAACATAATTTAAATTTGTTCTTAATTCTCTAAATTGTTCTCCAATAAGGCTTCGGTTGCCTAAGCCTACCACCACCGGGCTTCCTGTTTGGTTGGGTTGAAAAGAAAGTTCTGCAATAATGGGCGCTGATAGCTTGCTCTCTATTTGAGACCTGAATAACAACCGGTTATTTAAAAACTCTTTTAAATAAATAAAAATACTAACCAAAACAAGGGCGGCAAATATTCCAAATGCGTAAATTTTTGATTTTACCGGAGCCACCATCCCTGCAAATTCTGGTCTTTCAATTACCCTGTAATTGGGCAATATGGCTGCTGCAGAAATTGCTGACTCTTCTCTTTTTTGTAAAAGGAAAGTATAGATAGCATTTTTAATTCCTTGCTGACGGCTGATATCAAGTAACATTCTTTCCTTTAGCGGTATTTTGCTTAATGTGGCCGTTAACTTATTGTTTTCTGCCTGTAGTTGTTGCTTGCTGGAGGAAATAGTGAGTTTCAAATTCTTTATACTGGTAATAATACTGGGCTTTAATTTTGTAATGGCATCTTCAAACACTTCAATCTGTGGATTTTTACTGCCGGATATTTGCTTCGTTTTTTCCAGTTCAAATTCTGTTTGGTACAACTGATTTAGCAGGCCCGTTAATACCGGGTCGGTAGTGCCTATTGAAGCTGGTATTGGGCTATTGGTATTATTTCGATTGTTGACGTATTGTTCTATTTGGTTCAGTACGTCCATCTGTACATCCAGTTGCCCTATTTTAGAATCTGCTTCTTTTAATTGGCTTAAAAATAAGGTACCTTCGGCACCAAGGTCAACAATCCCCTCGCTTGTTTTAAATCCCTGTAGTTTTTTCTCCTCCCCACTTAATTCCGCTGCAACTACAGATAACCGCTCGTTTAAAAATTTCATTGTGTTAGCCGATATGCGGCTCTTATAATCCACAGTTGAAGTGCCATATAAAGTAACCAGGTTGTTTAGGATATTTATCCCCCTGTCTGGGATTTCATCTATATAAGTCAATTCCAAAATAGAAGAATATTTTGAAATCGGTTTAATACTAAGTGCCCCTATTACTGTACCGGCTGCATCGGCTACAGGCTGGATAGTAACAAACCAATGCTTATTCTCAGAAGTTTTGGGCATAAACCCCGCGTTAATTTGCCAGCGTATATTACCCCATTTACTTTTTACCAACGTATCTAATGGATAAAGTGTTCCGTCGAATTTAACTTTGTTATTAACGAGTTCAACTTCCCCGCTTACAGTTGATTTTACAGAATCAGGATGCTCCAGTTCAAGTGTAAAAGGTATTTCTTTAAAGGCCTGGCCGGATTTTATGTACCCTTTCTGGCTGTACTGAACGTTTAATTGTAATTTGGTTACAAGGGTAGTCACTAAATCTCTTGAACGTAATATCTGCATCTCTCTTTCTGTTTCATCAGATATATCTCTTGAATCAAATTGCACTACATTTAATAAATTGGAGTTTTTTTCCTGTGTATCATCATTCACAATCAACCTTGTTTTGGCAGCATAAATTCTGGTGGCATACCTCAAGTTGATGTAGGCACCAATCAATCCAATTAACAATGCTAAAATTATTAAAGGGATGTAAGGAATAATACGAAATATTAAATGCCTTATTCTATTACTCTGTTGATGAGTGTCATCCTGATCATTAAAATCCGATGGAGTGTTAATCATTATAGCTATTTGATAGTATTATTTAGTAAAATATACAATAGTGGTTATTAATGAAAGTCCAACTGCTAATATTGCCATATACTGAGGTACTCCTGAGCGGGTGATAAAACTTGCTTTTACAGGTTCTACATAAACCACATCATTGGTTTTAAGATAATAGTAAGGAGATGTAAAGACATCTTTCGATAGAAGGTTTACCCGTGCATACTTCCTTTCTCCGTTTTCTTCACGTACAACCAATACATTTTCCCGTTTACCAAGGTCTGTTAAATCACCCGCCATGCTTATAGCTTCTAAAATTGTAGTGCGTTCATTTGGCATATTAAACCTACCCTGGTTTCTTACCGCCCCCATTACCGAAAATTTATAATTTAAAAAACGAACATTTACTACGGGATTTTTAGTATAGTCTTTAAAAAGTGTTGTAAGCGTATCTTCTAATTGTAAACGGGATAATCCTTCAGCCTTCACCTTACCGATATAAGGTATTTTAATTTTCCCATCTGCTTCTACCAGGAAGCCTATTGAACTCTCACTTAATGGGGTTGATGATGCAGTTCCTGTTCCTGTAGCAGAATTAAGTGCCATTAAATCTAAAGGGTTACTCCCTCCAACAGTAATCCATAGCTGGTCATTTTTTTGTATGGGAGTTTCGAAAATATATTGTGCATTACCCAAACTTCCCTTTACGGTATCTTTTAAGTCGTTGAAATAAATTACTTTTTTGGTAGATGTGCAGGATTGCAATAAATATGCAAATACAATCATCACAAAAAACAGGTAGTAGTTTTTATTTTTAAGCATAGATAATATAATTCTATTTAAGTGCAGGTTTAGCAAAAGCCATTATTACTTTCAATATTAACGTGTATCAATAAAAAATACTAATCACAAAATGTTGAATTTTAAATATCCGTTAGATGAAGATAAATTAAAAAATCTATGGCTTCGCCTATCTCAGTCACAAAAGAGGAAGAGCCAATTTATATTAATTAGCTAAAAAAATTAAGCCGATAAAATTATTACCATTGTTTTACCCAATTGTTTAATTTTCATTCTAAACTAAATAAATTGTTCGTTAGGAATGTGGTTGCGCACCTATTTTAATAATTATACAATTTCAATAATTTTCATGGAAATTTTACACAGATAATTTTTGGCGCAAAAGTACTTGTTTCTTCTATAAGGTGAAAATATAATCTATTACTAAAGTGCGATCCGGCTCATTTGTTAAACTATAATAATTGAAAAAATTAATACAATTTCAACTGCTAAAAATATACTCCTTATTTTTTAACATTAATAGAGAAATACTTGCAGTAAGATGCATCAGATTCGTAAACAATATCCATCCCCCTTTGAACGAAATCAATAAGAGATCAAAACAAAAAGCTATTTTTTGTAGCATAAGTTGTAGAGGAACAAAAAGGATTTTACAGTGATGACCGAAATTATGAGATTAATAGAATACCATTTATCGACTTCTTACCACTTAAATGCTTACAAACTACTGGCAAAGCCAGGCTTTACAGCATTTGTTGTGGAATTTACAAACGTTCTGCAACCAGTAGTTTTTCTTTAGGTATAGTGGGGCTTTAACGAACAGCTTATTATATTGTAACATATGAATTACGCTTAACTATTTTTAAATAAGAAAAAGCTTGCCACGAAATGTTCTTAAAAAGGTGGGAAAGGTACTTTGGAAATACCAGTAGTAATTTCCACAGTATAAGATTATCTAGTCAGGCTAAACCGTTAAGTTACTATGCTAATTATTACTTGTGGTTTATGTTATAAAAAGATAACAGCGCTATAAAGTATTATATAATAGTTATAATATTTAATCTGCAATCTCTGTATATCTTACCCAATTGGTTCCATTGTAAACCCGCAATCCGGGAATATTATCTGTTTGGTAAATCATTAATCCTGCAGCAGGAGAAGCAATTGCATCTCTTTGCGATTTTGTTAACCTTGGCAACAATAACCCTTTAGTTGTACTGCTAACATCTAACTGAGCAGATGCGTCGGGTGTTGAATTATTGATGCCTACCTGTCCTTTAAGGGATGTTAAAGAAATGTCATCATTACCAATAACAACTGTATTTGACCCCAATCCGATGGCATTATACCCAATTACAATTTGATTGGTTTGGTTGTCAGCAAGTGCTTTTGTGTTTGCACCTATAAATATTGATTTATCGGTAATGGAGTTTTCTGTTGCCCCATCCTGTAAATACACACCTGCATCACTGCCAACAGCTGTGTTATCTGATCCGGTAGTATTTGAATAAAGCGCTTCATATCCAATAGCACTATTGCCATTACCTATAGTATTGGAATAAAGAGCTGCAGTTCCGATAGCTACGTGATTACGGCCTATTGTATTAGAATAAAGGGCTGCATTGCCTATTGCAATAATATCGTTGCCTGTTGTATTGGAAACCAACAGGTCTAGTCCAATTGCAATATTTCTCGGATATCCTCCGCTTCCAAGTCCAATTGACATTCCATGAACCACTAAATCGTTTGAAAATATTTTACTACCTGCAATTGTTTCTGTACCAGCCTTGTGAACCAATAAAGAAGTATCCACAGCTGCACCACCCCCAAATGATAAACCACTCCATCCTGTACCGGTATAAATAAATATTCTGTTTAAACTATCTGTGTTGGTAACTAACAAACCATTAGCGGGGCTCACTATTGCATTCATTTGGGCAGTTGTTACTCTTGGTAATAATACACCTTGTGTTGTACTAGTTATATCCAGGATAGTGGCAGGCGTAGTTGTACCGATTCCCACGTTTTGAGCGCTGGCTTCGATAGTCAAAAGAAATATACTTGCAAGAATGAATAATTGTTTCATAATTCAGGAATTTTTGTGCCAAATATAGAAAACTAAAAGCATATTGCAAGGCTGAAAATATTCTTTCGGTGTTAACAATTATATTTTTGATATATAAAAGCTATGTCGGATAAAAAAGAAAAATTATTACACTTACATAAAAATTACGTTGCATAATTAACTGTATACAGAACTTGTATTCTTACCTATGCTTATTCTATTTGGCTAATCACTTTGTGGCCTGATTGTTTCAAAAATAATTCTCTTTGCATTAACTGCAAATCTGATTGCATCATATCCTGTACCAGCATAGCCAAATCATATTTTGGTTTCCACCCCAATTTGGTTTGGCTTTTTGTTGGGTCGCCAATTAAAAGTTCTACTTCTGTAGGCCGGTAATATCTCGGGTCAACTTCAACAATGGTATCGCCAATTTTCAATGTGCAACTTTTGATGCCTTTCAGTTCCAGCAAATTGGTATCAATGCTTTCAACATACCCAACTTCCTGCTCCTGCTCGCCCTTAAAAGCTACCGTGATACCTATTTCAGTAAATGCCATTTGAATAAATTTTCTAATGGTGGTAGTAACGCCTGTTGCAATTACATAATCCTCGGCTTTTTCCTGTTGCAAAATAAGCCACATTGCTTCTATATAATCTTTGGCATGTCCCCAATCACGCTGTGCGTTCAGGTTTCCCAAGAATAATTTTTCCTGCATGCCCAAAACAATTTTATTGGCAGCACGGGTAATTTTTCGTGTAACAAAAGTTTCGCCCCGTAACGGACTTTCGTGGTTAAATAAAATACCATTACAGGCAAACATGTTATATGCTTCCCGATAATTAACAGTAATCCAATATGCATACAGCTTTGCTACAGCATAAGGAGAACGGGGGTAAAAAGGTGTGGTTTCACTTTGCGGTACGGCTTGTACCAACCCATATAATTCCGAAGTAGAGGCCTGATAAACCTTTGTTTTTGTAGTTAATCCGCAAATACGTATGGCTTCCAAAATGCGTAAAGTACCAATACCATCTGCATTGGCAGTATATTCAGGTGTTTCAAAGCTTACGTGAACATGACTCATGGCTGCCAAATTGTATATTTCATCCGGCTGTGTTTCCTGAATGATTCTAATTAAACTACTACTATCAGTTAAATCGCCATAATGCAATTTCAGGTTTACATTTTTTTCATGAGGGTCCTGGTATAAATGATCAATTCTGTCTGTATTAATCAACGAACTTCTGCGCTTAATCCCATGTACAAAATATCCCTTGTTTAATAAAAATTCAGCTAAATAAGCCCCGTCCTGTCCTGTAATTCCTGTAATTAATGCAACTTTTGTCATGGTGTTTTTAATCTGATTTAATACTTAAAAATAATTTTCTCCTGTATCACTTTATAATATTTTTTTCTACATTTTAACTGTCTTGTATTGGTGAATATTTTTTAAAAACCAATCATAGGTTTGCTGTATGCCTTGCTCTAATTCAATCTGGTATTTCCATCCCAATTGTTGCAATTTAGAATTGTCCATCAATTTACGGCGTGTTCCATCCGGCTTGGATGAGTCCCAGATAATTTCACCCTTATGACCTGTTACTTTTTGTATTAATTCGGCAAGTTCCTTTATCGTTAAATCTACTCCGGTACCTACATTGTACAGGTATTCGGGTAGGGTATTTTCCAAAGCAAATAAAACAGCCTTTGCCATATCATCTACATGCAAAAATTCCCTCATTGGTGTACCACTTCCCCAAAGAGTTACAGTTGCATGATTATTAATAGTTGCATCATAAAATTTCCTGATCATTGCAGGTAATACATGTGATGTTTGCAGGTCAAAATTATCAAATGAACCGTATAAATTGGTTGGCATCAAGCTTACAAAATCTTTTTGGTATTGTTTCCTAATGGCCTCACATGCTTTTACACCCGTAATTTTTGCTATGGCATACCATTCATTTGTAGGTTCAAGTTCTGATGTTAACAGGTATTCTTCCTTCAGGGGCTGCGGTGCTAATTTGGGGTAAATACAAGAACTACCCAAAAAGATAAACTTATCTGCCTGATTTTCGAAAGCACCATTAATCAGGTTATTTTGGATCAACAGATTATCCATTAAAAACTGATAAGGATAATTGCTATTGGCAAGAATTCCACCTACCCTTGCTGCGGCATCTATTACAACAGATGGTTTTTCTGTTTTAAAAAAATTAATTACCGCTGCCTGGTTTCTGAGATCAAGTTCTTTGCTTGATTTGCCTATTATTTGACTATACCCATGTGCTGCAAGAACTCTACATATAGCTGCTCCCACCATACCATTGTGCCCTGCTACATATATTTTATTATCTTTTTTCATAAACGGTGATTAAAAATCTACACTTGAATAATTAAGCTTACACTTTTGATTAAGAAGTTGTAAAGCTAATTAGTTGAGCAAAAAACATGAATTATTTAAATTACGAAAAAAAGCAATGGTAATCTTGTGTAAAGAATGAAAAACGAATTTTTGCAATAAAGCATTGTGCATGTTGTGTAAAATTTCCAAAAAACTTAATTGGTATTTCATTAATTAAACATGCACTTACTTACTTATTAGTTTATGAGGATCTTGATAATAAAATAAGAAACTTAAAAATGAGCTTACTCTTTTTTTCAAAAGTTCAGGCAGGCATTTTCAATTTATCATGCATCTAAGAGTCAAATTTTTCACTGAACTTAAACTAATATAGGTCGAGATACAAACTATAGCGGTAATCCACACACCACCCACAGCTAACTGTCCTGTGTTGTGTAAGCTACATACAACGACATCCAATCTCCCGGATTTGAAATATAATTATCAATAAAATATTTAGTGCCGACTATATTGCGGAGAGTAAGAGATTCGAACTCTTGATACAGTTTCCCATATACACACTTTCCAGGCGTGCTCCTTCAACCACTCGGACAACTCTCCTTTTTAAGGATCGCAAAAATACAGCTTCAACATTTATAAGGCGAATATTTTTTCTGCATTGGCTGTGGTGATTGATGCGACTTCTTCAACAGGCACCTGCTTTATTGCTGCAATTTTTGCTGCTATATATTTTAAATAACTACTTTCATTTCGTTTACCTCTGAATGGAACCGGTGTTAAGTATGGCGCATCCGTTTCCAACACCAGATGCTCCAAATCAATTTTTGTAAGCACTTCAGCTAAGCCAGCATTTTTATAAGTAACCACACCTCCTATTCCCAAATAGAATCCTGCATCAATGATTTCTTTGGCACTTTCGTAACTTCCGCTAAAGCAATGAAAGATACCGCTTAGCCCTTTTGATTTATATTCCTTCACCAAATTGATGGTTTCCTGCATTGCATTTCTGGTATGGATAACTATCGGACGCTTGTATTCAATAGCCCATTCAATCTGTGTCCTGAAGGCCTGGTATTGTTGAATAACAAATGTTTTATCCCAATAAAAATCAAGCCCTATCTCTCCAATAGCAACAAATTCTCTTTTGGTAAGCCAACCTCTTACTATTTCCAACTCTTCATTGTAATTATCTTTTACATAGCAGGGATGCAACCCTATCATTGCTATACATTTTCCGGGGAACTTTTTTTCCAAAGCCAACATAGATTCAATAGCAGTACTGTCAATCCCCGGCAGGTAAAATTGTTGCACCCCTTCTATTGCTGCATTTTTAATTACTTCTTCAATATCAACCGCAAATTCTTCGGAATAAAGATGACAGTGTGTGTCAGTTAAAATCATATTGTATAAAAATTAAATCTAGCCTACTCCTTAAAATCTCCATTCATAATAATAATTAAAATTGTAATTGAAATTAACTAATAGATTTAAAACAAAATGACTAATTAACAGTGTTATAAACAAGCCTGTGATATAACTCAAAAAATAATGTTAAATAATTATTGTTAATTCAAAAACAACGTTGTACATTGCAAACAGTTTTCATAGGGTACGGATTAAAAACGGGCCAGGGTTTCTACCCCGGCCCAATTTTTTTTAACAAAGTTTGCTAATTCTCTATTACTGGTTTTTTCTTTATCTTATACTGTAATTTTTTCAAATTTATAACCCAATTCGGTAAAATGAGCCAGTACCTTGGGTAATGCAAATTGCATTTTACTCAACGCTTTTTCACTATCATGAAAAACTACTATTGAACCTTTTCCGGTATTGCTTATTACATTTTGTAAACATTTGATGTTTGAAATACCGGCATCAAAATCTCCGCTTAAAACAGTCCACATAATTATTTTAAACCGTTGTTGGTGTTTTAAGGTATGTCTTATCTGTCTAAAAGTAATTTTGCCATATGGTGGACGGAAGAGTGCTGAGTTAATTAATTTTTGTGCGGCATCGATATTTTCTAAATATAAATGTTTACTTGTCTTCCATCCATTTAAGTGATTAAACGTGTGATTACCTACGGCATGACCTTCTTTGATAATACGTGTATACACATCCGGGTGCGCTGCTACATTTTTTCCTATGCAAAAAAAAGTGGCCTGGGCATGGTATTTTTTTAACTCATTTAAAACAAATGAAGTAGCTACCGGATGGGGACCATCATCAAAACTGAGATAAATAATTTTATTTTGGGTGCTTATTTGCCAGGTGCAGGAAGCATATATTTTTTTTAACCATCCCGGTGTCTTACAAAAATAAGTCATAACTGTATTTTTACCTTCCCGTTAATATATATTCTTATTAAAAAAATGCATGCGCTCTTCGCTCCAATTACTTTTGCAAAACTAAACCAATAACCAGCATAATATCTAATTGGTAAAAATACCATAATAACAAAGGGGTGTAAAAAAGAGGCTATCATTAAATAGCCTCTTTATAATTTATAAACCTATACTAATCTATCTTACCAACCATATTGGCCGGAACCACCCAGGCATCAAATTCCTCCGGTGTTACATAACCCAATTTTACTGCCATTTCTTTCAGCGTGGTGCCTTCTTTGTGGGCTGTCTGTGCTATTTCAGCAGCTTTGTAATACCCTATTTTTGTATTGAGTGAGGTAACCAGCATCAGGCTGTTATCAACGTGCTTTTTAATATTTGCTTCAATCGGTGCAAGGCCAATCGCACACTTATCATTGAACGAAACGCAACCATCGCCAATGAGCCTTGCGCTGTGCAAAAAGTTAAAAATCATCACTGGTTTAAATACGTTCAACTCAAAATGTCCCATACTGCCGCCAATGCCAATGGTAACATCGTTACCCATTACCTGGGCTGCAATCATGGTCAACGCTTCGCACTGTGTCGGGTTTACTTTGCCCGGCATAATAGATGAACCTGGCTCATTATCCGGAATAAAAATTTCGCCAATTCCAGAACGTGGACCAGAAGATAACATACGGATATCATTGGCTATTTTCATTAAGCTTACAGCTACGGTTTTTAAGGCACCATGGGCTTCAACAATGGCATCATGTGCTGCCAGCGCCTCAAATTTATTTTCTGCAGTTATAAATGGGAGGCCTGTCAGCGTTGCAATGTGTTTGGCTACATTTTCTGAATAACCTTCCGGCGTGTTGATACCTGTACCAACGGCTGTACCACCCAGTGCAAGTTCACTTAAATGGGCAAGCGTATTTTTAATGGCCTTTAATCCATGATTTAACTGAGACACATAGCCACTAAATTCCTGCCCTACGGTTAAGGGAGTAGCATCCATAAAATGCGTACGGCCAATCTTTACCACATGCATATATTCCTTGCTCTTGGCAGCTAACGTATCTCTTAATTTTTCAATACCCGGAATGGTTGTTTCAATTAAAATTTTATAAGCTGCAATGTGCATGGCTGTAGGGAACGTATCATTGCTAGATTGTGATTTGTTGACATCATCATTGGGATGCAAAAACTTTTCTTTATCGGCCAGCGTACCCCCATTTAACACATGACCACGATAAGCCACTACTTCATTCACATTCATATTGCTTTGGGTACCGCTACCTGTTTGCCACACAACCAAAGGGAAATAATCATTCAGCTTATCTGCTAATATTTCGTCACATACTTTACCAATCAGGTCACTTT
>JANXSR010000447.1 GCA_025352625.1 Ferruginibacter sp. | reverse complement strand
GCCCTTGTTGCAACGTTCTCTAGCATAGTATTGTCTGTAATAGAACCGGCGATTAGCTATATTTGCACTCGCATAAATTAAAAAACAGCGTTCAAACAGGTTACCATGGCCAAACAACAAACATTACATTGTTCATTTTGTGGCAGAAGCCGCGATGAAGTAAAAATACTTATTGCAGGCCAGGAGGGACATATTTGCGAAAATTGTGTGGAGCATGCCCAGGAAATAATTGGCCAGGAGTTGATGATTTATCCTGATTCAAAACAAGCAGGCGGGGCACCGGGTAAACTAACGGTAAAAAAACCCATTGAAATAAAGAAATTTTTAGATGACTACGTGATAGGACAGGATGATGCCAAGAAGATTTTAGCAGTTGCAGTGTACAATCATTATAAAAGGCTGAATCAAAAAGTAGAGAATGATATAGAGATTGAAAAGAGCAACATCATTATGGTGGGCGAAACAGGGACTGGTAAAACGTTACTGGCAAAATCTATTGCCAGAATGTTGAATGTTCCATTTGCGATTGTAGATGCCACAGTTTTTACAGAAGCTGGTTATGTGGGGGAAGATGTTGAAAGTATGTTGAGCCGCCTGTTGCAGGCCTGTAACTATGATGTGGCTGCTGCTGAAAAAGGAATTGTTTTTATTGATGAAATCGATAAAGTTGCCCGTAAAAGTGACAATCCATCTATTACCCGAGATGTAAGTGGTGAAGGGGTACAACAAGGTTTACTAAAACTATTGGAAGGAACAGAAGTGTTGGTACCACCACAAGGAGGACGTAAACACCCCGAACAAAAACTGGTAAAGGTAAATACACAAAATATTTTATTTATATGTGGTGGTGCCTTTGATGGCGTTGACAGAATTATTGCACGCCGCGTAAATACGCATGCCATTGGGTTTAGTGTAAATAAAGAATTGCAGGAATTTCAACAAAAAAACCTGCTGCAATTTGTAAATGCAGTTGATTTAAAAACATTTGGATTGATACCAGAGTTGTTGGGTCGTTTACCGGTAATTACCTACCTAAATCCATTAGACGCACCAACACTGCGCAATATTTTAACTGAACCTAAAAATGCATTGATAAAACAATTTACCCGCTTGTTTGATATTGAGGGTATTGCCTTAACCTTTGAACCTGCTGTGTACGATTTTATGGTAGAGAAGGCGTTGGAATATAAATTAGGTGCAAGGGGTTTACGCAGCATTTGCGAAAGTATTTTAACAGATGCTATGTATGAACTGCCATCCCAGAAAGTGAAAACTTTTGAGGTGACATTGGAATATGCGCAGCGCAAGTTTAATACCAGTAAAATGAGTATGCTTAAAGTAGCATAAAAAATAAATCATTGTGAAACTGCAACTAAAAATTGCAGTTTTTTTATGCCGAGCATAAATAGCTTTTCTCCCCAAGTTTCAAACAAATACAATTCATTTTAGGTGGTTGTTTTATTTCAATATATTTTTGAGCCGCAAAAAAGAAAAGTGACTTTTATGGAGATGAATCAGTTGCTGGTTACGTTTCTATAAAAGTTCAACAAAGAAATACTGTAGAAGAGGGCGATGCAACAATGTTCCACATTGCTTTGCAGCACGGACAAAAAAGAAATTTATATTCCCCATTTTCTTTTTAGAAAACAGGGGCCAACTTAAAACGATAAAAATTTATAATGGTAGACGTAATTCTCGGGCTCCAATGGGGGGATGAAGGCAAAGGAAAAATTGTTGATTATTTTGCTCCAAATTATGATGTGATAGCCCGCTTTCAGGGTGGTCCAAACGCAGGGCATACACTGTATGTAAATGGAAAAAAAGTTGTATTGCACCAAATACCAAGCGGCATTTTTCATGAAGGTAAAACAAATCTCATTGGTAATGGTGTGGTGTTGGATCCGGTGACGCTAAAAAGAGAATGTGAAACAGTGGCTTCGATGGGTGTTGACTATAAAAAGAGTCTATACATCAGTGAACGTGCCCATTTAATTTTACCTACGCACAGGGCATTGGATAAAGCGAGTGAGCTAGCAAAAGGGAATGAAAAAATAGGATCAACATTAAAAGGTATTGGGCCAGCTTACATGGATAAAACTGGTCGAAATGGTCTAAGGGTTGGCGATTTGTTGGATAAAAGTTTTACTTCGCAATACATTAAACTAAGATTAAAACACCAGCGTCTTTTGGACAATTATAATTTTCAGGAAGATATTAGTACCTGGGAAGATGAATTTTTTGAAGCCATTGAGGAACTAAGAAGTTTTAAAATTGTTAATGGGGAATATTTTATAAACGATAAAATACAACAAGGTAAAAAAGTATTGGCGGAAGGAGCTCAGGGAAGTATGCTGGATGTAGATTTTGGCACGTTCCCTTTTGTTACAAGTAGTAGCACTATTTCGGCAGGCGTTTGCACAGGTTTAGGTATTGCCCCTCAAAAAATTAAGGATGTATTTGGGGTGTCCAAAGCTTATTGCACAAGAGTGGGCAGCGGACCATTTCCAACAGAATTGGATGATGATATGGGAGAACTGATACGTAAAACTGGCAGTGAATTTGGTGCAACTACCGGAAGACCAAGGCGCTGTGGCTGGATTGACCTTGTAGCACTTCAATTTGCCTGCATGATAAATGGTGTTACACAGGTTATTATGACAAAAACAGATATTTTGGATGCATTACCGGAATTGAAGGTTTGCAATGGCTATTCTATAAATGGTGAAGAAAAGAGTTATGTGCCCTTTCAAATGAACAGGGTTAAAATTGAGCCTATCCATAAAAGTTTTGAAGGATGGCAGACTGATATTACAGCGATTGATAATTACACAGCCTTACCAGAGAAGATGAAAGAATACATTGATTACATCAATAAGTTTTTAAAAGTTCCGGTTAAATATATAAGTAATGGGCCGGGGAGAGACCAAATAATTTTGGCCTAAAAAAAATAAAAAAAATAAGTGCCTTTTTTTTTGGCTATTTAAAAATCTATAAGAAATTTTACAGTAACAACTGGTTAAATTATGGCAACAAAATCTGACAAAGAAAAAAAGAATAGTACGGGTGAAGATATCCCTGCAAAAAAATCTGCAGTTAAGGCATCGCCTAAATCTAAAAAAGATGAGGATGATGACGATGATGATTTGGATGAAGAAGATACCAAGCCTGTAAAAAAAGGGAAGGCTTCATCAAAAAAAAGTAGTGAAGATGACGATGATGAGGAAGATGATGTTGAAGTTGATGATGAGTGGGAAAAAGGAGAAGAAGGAGATGACTGGGATGCAGATTTTGACGAATTTGATGTACCTAAATCAACTGCAAAAAAATCAGCAGGAAAAAAATCTGCTAAAGAGGAAGACGAGGATGATTTTAAAGATCTCGGATTTGATGATATGGATGTTGATGGCGGAGGTTTTGATGATGAAGATGATTTTTAGAATTGTAGCATTAGCGGCTAAAGCTTATTTCTGGTAAATTGAGAGTAGTTAAAAAATTAAAGTGAGAAAAGCTACTGGATTTACAATTAATAATTTTACCGAATTCAAAATAAAAATGTTGAACTGGTTAAGGCCGTTCAACATTTTTTGTTTATTGGATAATAGTGGTTATCATTTTGAAACCCCTGCTTTTGAATGTTTGGTTGCAGTAGGTTGCAAAGCAAAGCTAGAACTGAATGCAGGCAATGCTTTTGCTTCGCTAAAAGTATTTAGTGAAGCTCAGCAGGATTGGCTGTTTGGTCATTTAGGATATGATCTAAAGAATGAAACAGAGGAGTTGGAATCTGGTAATTTTGATGGGATAGGATTTAAGGATACCCTTTTTTTTGTTCCCGAAATTGTATTGCAGTTAAGTGAAGAATCGCTTATTATACACTGTTATGATAGTGCAGAAAAAATATATGCTGATATACAATCTTCATCCTGCATAATTGAAGAATCTCTGACTATTTCACTTGCGATAGGCAATCAATTTACCAAAGAAGCTTATGTAAATACTATACAAAATTTAAAGCAACATATACTAAGAGGTGATTGCTATGAGATTAACTTTTGTCAGGAATTTTTCTCAACTGATGCCAATATTGATCCAATAGTAGTTTATCAAAAACTTCTAAAAATTTCTCCTAACCCCTTTGCCGCATTATATAAAACTGAAGATAAATATTGTATTTGTGCAAGTCCCGAAAGATATCTAAAAAGGGTAGGGAATAAAATATTTTCACAGCCGATAAAGGGAACGGCTAAACGCTATTTATTTAATAGA
This sequence comes from Ferruginibacter sp., assembly GCA_025352625.1. Taxonomy (GTDB): domain Bacteria; phylum Bacteroidota; class Bacteroidia; order Chitinophagales; family Chitinophagaceae; genus Ferruginibacter. The sequence goes on along the minus strand of JANXSR010000447.1, from coordinate 21,262 downwards.
GAGTTAGATGAAATCAGTAAGCGGGGTTTATTGAACAGTGAAAAGGAGAAAAGTGAGAATGTAATGGTAGTGGATTTGGTTCGCAATGATTTAAGTAAGATATGTAAAGAGGGAACAGTAGAGGTTACTGAGTTATTTGGGATTTATAGTTTTCCGCAGGTACATCAAATGGTCAGCACAATCATTGGCGAGCTTACAGAAGGAATAAATTGGGTAGATGTAGTAAAAGCTACTTTTCCAATGGGTTCAATGACTGGGGCTCCTAAAAAACGTGTGCTGCAATTAATTGAAGAATATGAGCTCACAAAACGGGGGCTTTTTTCAGGCGCTGTTGGTTATATACGTCCTGGAGGTGATTTTGATTTTAATGTGGTAATACGAAGCATTTTATATAATGCATCTTCAAAATATCTGTCTTTTCAGGCGGGTAGTGCCATTACTTTTTATAGCGATGCTGAAAAGGAATACGAAGAATGTTTATTAAAGGCCAATGTAATAAAACAAGTTCTTAGCTAGTCTATTTATGCTGCTTCTTTTTTGCGGGAGGATAAGCTGTTTTAAAATCAGGCACCGTTGCCCCGCCTAAAATAACCTGTACACTTTCATTTAAAATCTGGTACTTATTAGCTATAAACAATTGCATTTTATCAGGTGGTAACCTGAGATCGAAATTTCCATTGGTTGACATGGCGGCATCAAATGAAGGATTAAAATGATTGAACTGGGCAATATCCATCATTATATTTTTTGCAATTACCAGCGAGTTGTATTTTCCAGAAACGGGTAATACTTCAACATCTGTCAGTTCATTTTCTGACAGTGTTGCTGTTTTTGAATATGGATTTGAATTACTATTTTTTAATGAGTAACTGGTTCGGTTATTGTCATTTCCATAAGGTAATGCATCTGCTGTAAGAGTAGTTACACCACCGCCGCCTTCCATAATATAATGGGTTGCTATAAATCTCTTTACATAAATCCGGGACTCTTCAGGAAGATAATATTGCAAACGCCAAAAATCATTGCTACCACTTTTTTTTATAGCATTATACACCCTGCCTGGCCCGCCATTATATGCTGCCATAACTAACAACCAGTCATGCATTTGTTTGTATAAATAAAGCAGATACCTTGCCGCAGCATGCGTACTTTTATAATAATCTCTCCTGTCATCTACATAGCCGTTTACTACCAATCCATAGTCTCTCGCTGTATAAGGCATAAATTGCCATGGGCCACCTGCACCAACTCCACTTGTGGCTCCAGTGCTTAAGTTAGATTCAATCACTGCAATGTATTTCAGCTCTTTTGGTAAACCATATTGTTGCAAAATTGTTTCTATCAGGTTAAAATAGGGTTGTCCCCATCCTTTCATTTTTTGCAGGTAACTACCGTGTACTTTTATGTAGTCCTGTACAAAAATTTCAGCGTTGGGATTTATTTGGGCTGTGTAAGGTAAAGAGGCATTATAACTGTAATTAGCAAAAAGGTTTTTAAATCCATATTTAGTAACCTGGTTAAAATATTGAACTTTTTCTTTTTTAGGGATTGTTCTTGTTTTGAGGACTTCTTCTATTAATTCATCTTCTTTAGCAATGTTTTCCGGAATGGTATCTTTTACAATTTGTGATGATGTTTTTGTATCAGGCAAAATAATTTGTGTACCTGCAAACGTAGATTGGCAGGTAGCATAAAAACAAATTATCAGAAAGTACTTTTTCATTATTGATTATATTCTAATCAGCTTTGCACTGTTGCATTAACAAGGATGATAGTTGAAGCAAAGTTACTTCATCCATCTTATTTGTAATTACCTGTAGGCTAAAAGGCATTCCATTACTATGTTTGTATAGAGGAATGGAAATAGCAGGTAACCCGGTTAAATTAGCGAAAACAGTGTAAATATCTGCCAGATACATAGCAATGGGATCATCATTTTTTTCACCAATGTTAAATGCAGTTGTAGGAGATGTTGGTAAAATGATGGCATCAAAATCATTGAAAATTTGGGAAGTTTTGTCAACCAGCATACGTCTTACCTGCTGTGCTTTAGTGAAATAGGCATCAAAATAACCGGCACTTAATACAAAGGTACCTAACAGTATTCTGCGTTGCACTTCTTTACCAAAGCCTTCACTTCGGCTACGTTTATAAAATTCCGTTAAATCAGTAACAGGTTCCTTTGTTCGATGTCCAAAGCGAACTCCATCAAACCTATTTAGATTGCTGCTGGCTTCTGCAGTAGTTAAAACATAATAGGCAGGAACAACATAATCTAACAAATTAAAATCAACACTTTCAACAACATGCCCTTCTTTTTTTAATATTTCAATAGTTGAAAAAATGCTGATATTTATTTCTTTATCCAACGATGGATGCCGCAAAGCCTCTTCAAAATAAGCGATTCTGTATTTTTTATCAGTTTTTGGGATTATCACTTGTTCTACAAAATTTTCACTTACTGATAACGGTTGTTCAATAGCCGTGCTATCATAATCATCTGGTCCGGCAATTACTTCTAATACTTTTGCAATATCCTCAACAGTGTTACCAAAAATGCCAATTTGGTCAAAGGAAGAAGCATATGCAATCAGTCCATATCTTGATATTCTTCCGTAAGTAGGTTTTAAGCCAACAATACCACAAAAATCTGCCGGCTGCCTAACTGATCCTCCCGTATCACTACCAAGGCTAAGCATGCACATTCCTGCCTGTACAGCTACAGCACTGCCACCAGAAGAACCACCAGGTACTTTGGTTTCATCCAAGCCATTTAGAACGTTACCATAAGCAGAATTTTCATTGGTGCTACCCATGGCAAACTCATCGCAATTGCAACAGCCTATTATAATGGCTTCCTCATCCAATAACCTTTGTACAGCTGTTGAATTATAGATTGATACAAAGCCTTCCAATATTTTACTTGCTGCTGTTACTGAATGATCCTTGTAACAAATAACATCTTTAATTGCAACAACAACACCATGTAAACGGCCAGTCTTTTTTGAATTGATTCTTTCCTTATCTAACATGGCCGCTTTTTCCAAAGCCTCTTTAGAAAAAACTTCCGTAAAAGCATTCAAATGCTTTTTGCTATTTATTTTTTCAAGATAGTGCGTAACAGTAGCAACACAGGTTGTATTACCCAATAGAAGTTGTTGTTGATATTCCTTAATTGAAGTAAACAAGGAGAATATGTTTAAATGGTATGTATAAAATCGGCTGAAGTGCGAACCTCTGTAAAAAACCGGTTTAATCCGGTTAACAGAAGGGCTCACTTCAGCCGTAATGTATTTGCTAAAAATGTATTACTTCGTCAGATTAATTCTGTGCCTGTCCTTCCTGGGCTCTCTTTTGGTCAAGTTGTTGTTTCAATTCTCTTATCTCCTGATCTTTATCTTTTTCTTTCATGCCTTCTTCAATCTCATTCTTAACATTTGTTTTTGCGTCATTAAAATCTCTAACGCCTTTACCAATTCCTTTCATTAATTCCGGAATTTTTTTTCCACCGAATAATAAAACTACTGCCAAAAGAATAAAAATCCATTCAGATCCACCCGGCATTCCAATTAAAAAAACTGCATTTAAATTTGATAATAGCATGATATTAAATTTAGTAAACAAAGATAAAAGAAATATCTTCTTACACCGTTTTTTGATTGTTAATAATCCAATCTTTTATCAATTTAAACTGAATAAGTTATCTGATATGACGACCGCATTTTGCTTTGCCATTTGCAGCCTCATATATTGTTATCCCCCTTGAACAGGAAGTAAATACCAACGCTAGTAAAATAATTAATACTGTTAGATTTGACTTTTTCATACTTTTTGTGGGTTTTAGATTAAAAATTAAAATTTTTAAATAGAGGTTTGTTTCTTTTAATAATGGATAAGCTGATTTTATAGTTTCCATTAAACTACAATAATTTAAAAAATTCAATCCCGGGTTAAACGAAAAAAGCGAAAATCAATTGCATGATTTTCGCTTTTAAGTATTTTTTAAGGTAATTATTTCTTTTTAAGGGCAACAGCCATTCTTTTTTCCTGAATTCTGGCACTTTTACCGCTTCTCTCACGAAGATAAAATAACTTGGCACGACGAACTTTACCTACTTTATTTAACACTATACTTTCAATGTTTGGAGAGTAAAATGGAAATAAACGTTCAACCCCAACACCGTCGCTCATTTTACGTACAGTAAAAGTTGCAGTTGCACCAACTCCCTGGCGCTTAATCACATCGCCTTTAAAGCTTTGGATACGTTCTTTACTACCTTCTACAATTTTATAGTTAACAGTGATATTATCACCTGCTTTAAATGCAGGAAGTGCTGGTTTAGCTGTTAGTTGGTCGTGTACAAATGCTACTGCGTTCATAATCTTTATTTTTTAACGGACGGCAAAGGTAGGGGTTTAATTGATAAATGTAAAATGAATAATGAATATTTTTTCAAAGTAATCTGCATTTTTATAAAAAACTTAGAAGCAGGTAGCTGGTTTTATAATTAAAGAAGCTACAAGGGCATTCTTGTAGCTTCTTTAATTTACGAAATTTATTTATCGGGCAATATTTACTGCTCTTTTCTCCCTTATAACAGTTACTTTAATTTGCCCTGGAAAAGTCATTTCCGTTTGTATCTTTTGGGCTATTTCAAAACTTAATTTATCACTATCACCATCGCTTACTTTATCTGCTTCAACAATTACACGTAATTCCCTACCCGCCTGTATAGCGTAAGCTTTTTCAACACCCTGGTAAGCCTGCGCTAAATTTTCCAAATCTTTAATACGCTGAATGTATTGCTGCATGATCTCACGCCTTGCACCTGGCCTTGCACCACTAATTGCATCGCAAGCCTGGATAATAGGAGAGATGACATATTGCATTTCCATTTCATCATGGTGAGCACCAATTGCATTTACAACTGCAGGGTTTTCTCCATATTTTTCAGCCAGTTTTGCTCCCAATAAAGCGTGACTCAATTCTGTTTCTTCATCAGGTACTTTACCAATATCATGTAACAAGCCGGCACGCTTGGCCAATTTAGGGTTCATGCCTAGCTCAGCGGCCATTATTGAACAAAGGTTAGCAGTTTCCCTGCTATGCATTAACAGATTTTGACCATAAGAAGAACGGAAGCGCATACGGCCAACCATCCTGATTAATTCTTTATGTAACCCATGAACACCTAATTCCATTGCGGTACGTTCGCCGATTTCCATTACCTGATCATCCAACTGCTTTTTTGTTTTTTCTACCACTTCCTCAATACGAGCCGGGTGAATACGACCATCAGCTACCAAGCGTTGCAATGATAAACGGGCTATTTCTCTGCGTAATGGATCAAATGAAGACAGAACGATTGCTTCGGGAGTATCATCCACTATTAAATCTACTCCTGTTGCAGCTTCTATTGCCCTGATATTACGACCTTCACGCCCGATGATAGATCCTTTTATTTCGTCGCTTTCAAGGTTGAAAACGGTTATGGAGTTTTCAATTGCCTGTTCTGCGGCTGTTCGCTGAATTGTTTGAATAACAATTTTTCGAGCTTCTTTATTGGCTTTTAGTTTTGCTTCTTCAATAATTTCCTGCTGAATTACAAGTGCTCTTGTGTGGGCTTCTTGTCTAAGACTATCAATTAACTGAGCTTTTGCATCTTCAGCAGATAACCCTGCTACTTTTTCAAGCCTGCGAATATGCTCTTCCTGGTGTTTTTCTAACTCAGTGCGTTTAGAATTTACCACTTCAATCTGCCTGTTAAGTGCTTCTTTTATAGTTTCATTTTCTTTAACCTGCTTCTCAAGGTTACCCTCTTTTTGATTAATGCTTTGTTCTTTTTGTTTGATACGATTTTCAGTATCTACAATCTTTTGATTGCGCTGCATGACATCTTTTTCATGCGTAGCTTTCATCTGCACAAACTTCTCTTTAGCATCCAGTTCTTTTTCCTTTCTTAAATTTTCGGCAGTTAATTCTGCTTCTTTTAAAATTAGTTTTGACTGCTGTTCAGCTTCTTCTACTTGTTTTTTAGTGTTTTTGGCAAATATTAGTTTACCTAATACCACACCTATTATTAAGGCAACAATACCAATGATGATGGAAAGTATGTTTGGTTCCATTGAAGTTTTTTGTTTTTAAACGGTTCACAATCTTGTATGCACTTTCTGTACCCATATAAATGATGGCTTGAGATAGTCAGTTGGCGAAGATAATCTTTTTTTGCAGAGTTGAGGAGGAGCAAAAAGCGTTATTAAAGTAATTTACAATACTTTATCAATTGATAACTCCATTTTTTGTAAAGCATCTGTTACTTCTTTTTCCAACGCAGGATTGCTTTCGGCACTTGCCTGGGTGGCATACCATATCATTACCATTGCAATGTAATCCTGCATATCCTTACCTCCAAACTGGGTTTTAAATTCTATGATCTTATCGTTGATGATCCTTAAGGTACGACGAATAACTTCCTCGTCTTTTGCAAGTGTTTTAATGCGATAGGTTCTATCCGCAATTACAATATTTATTGGTATCAGTTCTGACATATTTTATTCGCTAAGTAAACCAATACATTTATCTATTTCCTTAATGTATTGATTTATCTGTTTTTCAAAAGCTTTTTTATCAGCTTCTGTCATTTGCCCAATGGAGGTTTTTAAAATGCTTACCTGCTGCTGTAATTTGTTAATCTGTTCTGTATCCTGATCTCTTGAAAGTTGAACAATTTTAAGTATATCCTTTAACTTTTCATTTTCTTTTTGCAACAACAAATGCTGCTTCAGTAATTGCTGAAGTTTAGTATTAACTCTTTTAAATTGTTCTTCCAGTTCTGACATAATCGCATGATGAAAATTTGCGCCAACAAAGTTTCTTCTTTTACTAATAAATTATAAACAAATTATCGTCTTATCTCCGCATTTAATTCCTTTTCGTAATGTCCTATTATTTTGGTCATCATGCTATCAATATCTTTATCTGTCATTGTTTTTTCTTCATCTAAAAAAGTAAAACTAACAGCCATAGATTTTTTATTGATACCAAATTTTTCGCTTTCAAAAACATCAAACAGGTTAACAGAAGTCAGCTTATTTACTTTAGCTCCCCAGGTTGCTCTTTCTACCTGTTCGTAAAGTAAATTTTTATCAACTACAATTGCAAGATCCCTTTGAACGGATGGAAATTTTGAAATGTCAGTATACGTAATTTTCAATGCTTTATTAAGTTCCAAAACTTTATCCCAATCAATATCGATATAAAAAACGGGCTGTTTAATTTCAAACAGTTCCAATACTTTTTTATTGATATTACCAATAGTTGCAACCGGGTCATTTTTCACTTTTGCTTGCATACAGCTGTCCAGTTTATCATCAATTTCAGTACTATAGCCTGTTATTGATATACCAAGTAAAGTGGTTATTTTTTCACAAATGCCTTTAGCGAAATAAAAATCTGCTTTATCTCCTTTTCCTTTCCATCCATCTGCACTTTTTTTACCGGTAATATAAATACTGATATGCTGCTTCTCTTCATATTTGCCAACCTCAGTTGTGTTGTAAGTTTTTCCAAATTCAAAAAACTGCAGATCGCTGTTTCGACGATTTAAATTATGGGCAATGCTTTCTAGACCGGTTTCCATCATTCGTGGCCTTAACACATTTAGATCAGCACTGAGGCTATTGATCATTTTTACAGTTGTTTGCAATACGCCTTCATTGTAATAAGCAGCATTGGTAATACTATTGGTAAAAATCTCATTAAAACCTACACCTACTAAGTAGGCTGCTGTTTTTTCTTTATATGCAGCTTCATGGGCAAGCGTTTCTACTGCAGGGGAAATGGTGATGTGAGAAGGTATTTCCACGTTGTCTAACCCATCTATCCGCATTATCTCTTCTACAATATCTGCAGGAATGCTGATATCGGGCTTACTAAAAGGAACGGCTACACGAATATCATCCAGACCTTCTTTGATTATTTCAAAACCAAGACCTGTTAAAATATTTTTAATTGTGTCGCCGTGGTAGTTTTTCCCACTTAATTTTTTTAGATAGTGGTATTTAATTGCTACTTCTGTTTTATTTTTTGGATCAGGATAATTGTCAGTAACATCCGAAGCTATTTGCCCTCCTGCAATTTCCTTTATCATTACAGCTGCTCTCTTCAAAACATTTACAGTATTACTAATATCTACACCTTTTTCAAAACGGGTAGCTGCATCAGTACGTAATGCATGACGGAAAGACGTTTTACGAATACTCACCGGATTAAACCAGGCACTTTCTAAAAAAATATTTTTTGTATTTGCTGTAACGCCACTATGTGCTCCACCATAAACACCTGCAATACACATGCCTTCCTCTGCATTGCAGATTACAAGGTCTTCTGCAGATAATTTTCTTTCCTTACCATCAAGTGTTACAAAGAGTGTTGATTCCGGCAAATTTTTTACAATTACTTTTTTACCAGTAATCTTGTCGGCATCAAATGCATGCAATGGTTGCCCAGTTTCATGCAAAATAAAATTAGTGATATCAACTATATTATTAATTGGCCTGAGACCAATACTTTTTAATTTTTGTTGTAACCATTTGGGGCTTTCGGCAATTGTTACACCCTGTATGCTTACACCTGCATATCGTTCGCAGGCAACAGTATTTTCAATATTAACTTCAATTTGCAAACCCTGGTGATCAGGTTTAAAAGTATTTTTAAAAGGCGATTTTATGTGCGTATCTTTTTTACTATGGTGCGATAAATAGGCACAAACATCTTTGGCTACACCAAGGTGACTCATAGCATCCATACGGTTTGGAGTAAGACCAATTTCAAAAACGAAATCATTGTAAGCACCGAAATAAGTAGCAGCCAGCATTCCTACTTTTGTATTGGCAGGTAAAATTAAAATACCTGCATGCTTGTCGCTAAGCCCTATTTCATCTTCAGCGCAAATCATACCAAAACTTTCAATGCCACGAATTTTTGCTTTTTTCATGGTCATGGGTTCTCCCGAAAAGGGATAAATAGTAGATCCAACTGTTGCTACCACTACCTTTTGGCCTACTGCTACATTGGGTGCACCACAAACAATTTGAAGTGGTGCACCTGTTCCAATATTAACTTTGGTAAGACTTAATTTATCTGCATCCGGATGTTTGGTACATTCTAATACTTCTCCTATTATCAATCCTTCCAGTCCACCTTTTAATTCTTCATATTTTTCAAGACTCTCAACTTCCAAACCGATAGAAGTTAGAATTTTGCTTAATTTTTCAGCCTCTAATTTTTCGGGCAAGTACTCACTTAGCCAATTGTAACTTATGGTCATTTATAAATGATTATTTTTTAAGATGCTGCAAAGATAGTTATTGACAGTTAAGCGTAAAACATGGAATTAATGTTCACTATTAGTGTCTGAAAAAAACTACTACTTCGGTATGAATAAAACAAGTTTAAAAAAAGGTTATAGAAGTGAAGAAAAATAAAAAGTATACCCTAGCTGTGTTAATAAATTGTTACGCAATGCGACTGCATTTGATTATTGCCTGTTAATAATCCTGTTTATAAACAGTTAATAAGCTAATTTTGAGTGTTAACAGTAAGTGGAAAATCATTATAAAAACTTCACAACATCATAATGTGGATAACGGTAATAATTTTGACTTTACCTTAGCCGCCCTGCAATACTTTTTTTATAGAGCAGCAAAATATTAAAGCAACTATTTATTGCAGGTTATAGTTGCAGGCAACAATATTTGATTCAGTTAAAACAAAAAAACAAAAATCAACCTTTACCAATTACGAATAATTAGAAATAAAAAATGGAGCTGACCAACCTGAACAAAGACAGAAAAGCAAGAAGAAAGCCTTCCCTAGATATGGGAAGTATGGTATTTGGAAAAGTACCTCCACAATCGAAGGATCTTGAAGAAGCAGTGCTGGGGGCAATTATGTTGGAAAAAAGTGCCTTTGACACTGTCATCGAAATTTTAAAAGCAGAATGTTTTTATGTAGAAGCAAACCAACGCATTTTTAAATCGATGATTTCTCTGGCTCAAAAAAGTATGCCCATAGATTTGTTGACGGTGGTGGAGGAATTAAAATTTAAAGAAGAGTTGGAGCTGGTAGGTGGTCCCTATTATGTTTCTAAATTAACCAATGCAGTTGTATCTTCTGCTAATATTGAAGCTCACTCAAGGATTGTTTTACAAAAGTTCATACAACGGGAACTGATACGTATTAGCGGCGAAATTATTGGTGATGCATACGAAGACAGTACCGATGTTTTTGATTTACTGGATGATGCGGAAAGCAAATTGTTTGAAATAACAAATAGTCACCTGCGTAAAAATTTTGATGACATCAATACGGTGTTAGTAAAAACCATTCAGCGTATCGAAGATATGCGTAACCGTGATGAAGATATAACCGGCGTACCAAGTGGTTTTCCATCGTTAGATAAGTTAACTTATGGCTGGCAACCTACAGATTTGATCGTTTTGGCAGCAAGACCATCAGTTGGTAAAACTGCTTTTGCACTTAACCTTGCACGTACGGCGGCATTGCATCCAACCAAACCAACAGCAGTAGCATTTTTTAGTTTGGAGATGAGTGCTGGACAATTGGTGCAGCGTATATTAAGTGCCGAAAGTGAAATATGGCTGGAGAAGATTAACCGAGGTAAACTGGAAGAGCACGAAATGAAGCAATTGTATAAGCGTGGAATTGAACGCTTAAGTAATGCTCCTATATACATTGATGATACAGCGGCATTAAATATTTTTGAGCTAAGAGCTAAATGCCGTCGTTTAAAAAACAAGCACAATCTCGGTTTGATTATTATAGATTATTTGCAGTTAATGAGTGGCGGAGGCAGCAATAAAAATGGTAACAGGGAACAGGAGATTAGCAGTATTTCAAGGGATTTAAAAGGATTGGCAAAAGAGTTGCAGGTGCCAATTATTGCATTGAGTCAGTTAAGTCGTGAAGTAGAAAAAAGAAAAGAAGGAGCTAAAATTCCGCAGTTAAGTGATCTGCGTGAATCTGGCGCTATTGAGCAGGATGCAGATATGGTTATGTTTTTATATCGTCCGGAATATTACGATATCACTGCCAACGAACACGGCGAAAGTAATAAAGGCGAGACCTACGTAAAAATTGCCAAACACAGAAATGGTAGTCTGGACACAATAAAACTAAGGGCTTTGCTGCATATTCAAAAATTTGTGGAAGACAATGATGGAAGCGATAATTTTGGCGGTGCTATTCCGGGTGGAAATTTTAGACCTGTAAAAGGTGATGATGATGGTGGTGGAGCAAAATTATATATCCAAAAAGGCAGCAAAATGAATGATGGAGCATTTGATGACGAAGCACCGTTTTAAACAATTGATAATTTTTTTAATGAAGAAGCTGGAGTTAAATTTCATTCTTCATTCTCTTTTTATTTATGGCTTTACCCTTTTTTTATACCAATGCTATAACGGCAACAGTTACGGAATTTGTTTTAAATGAAGAAACATCTAAACATATAGTACAGGTGTTGCGCATGCAAAATGGCGAACAATTGTTGTTAACGGATGGCAAAGGAAATTTATTTAATGCTGAGATCACTGACGGCAATAGAAAAAAATGTACTGTGAAAATATTATCGGTAGCTGCGCAGCCCTCACCTTCAAAAAAAATTGCCATCGCTATTTCACTCTTAAAAAATAGTACCCGTTTTGAATGGTTTCTTGAAAAAGCAACCGAGTTGGGAGTCAGCGAAATTTTTCCTTTAATATGCAGTAGAACGGAGAAGCAATTTTTCCGTCACGACAGGATGAAAAATATTGTTATTAGCGCCATGTTGCAATCACAGCAAGCCTGGTTACCTGTTTTGAATGAACCTATTAAATTTACGGCACTGCTTCATACATCAACTGCAAAACAAAAATTTATCGCACATTGCGAAGAAGAAAATTCAAAAGAATCACTTGTCAGTAAACTTACTTTCAAGTCAACACAAAGTATTATCTTAATTGGGCCAGAAGGTGATTTTACCAAAGACGAAATAACGCAGGCTCTACAAAATAATTATGTAGCTGTTGCATTGGGTAACACAAGATTACGAACTGAAACAGCCGGGGTTGTCGCTGCTACACTTCTTTGTATTAACTAAAAGGAATTAAACTGTTTGCATGTGAAAAAACTATTGCGTAGTTGTTCTGTAATTAACAATTGACAACTCACCATTGAAATTACTTTGCCTGGTCTGATAGATTTTCTTCTCTTAAAGTAGGTTCATTCAGTTCCACAACCCTACGTCTCTTCTGTCTTTTCATCATTGAAATATTTAGCACTTCCACTAAAAAAGAAAAAGCCATTCCAAAATAAATATAATTTTTTAAGTGTAAATCATGGGCCTTTTCTGCATCCCATCCTTCTATTACTAACGATAAACCTATCATAACTAAAAACGACAAGGCAAGCATTTTAAGGGAAGGGTGTTTGTGAATAAAAGAAGAAATTTTAGGGCTAAATAAAAACATGATAAACATAGCAATAACAACAGCTGCAATCATTATTTCAACATGGTCGGCAGTACCCCCTGCAGTGATAATGCTATCAAAAGAAAACACCATATCAATTAATATTATCTGCACCACAGCCTGCGATAAACTAAGTTTTGGTTTATTACTGTCCTGGTAACTTTCATCTTCTCCTTCAAGCTTCTGATGTATTTCCATTACAGTTTTATAAATTAAGAATATTCCTCCTGCTAACATTACAAGGCTTGCAAGGTCGAAACCTTTATTAAAAAGAGTAAATACAGGTTTGCCTTTTTGTGTGAGTAGCCAGCCAAGCCCCATTAATAATAAACTGCGTGTAATAATGCCTGTTATCATCCAAATCCTGCGGGCGGTTTTTTCATTTTCTGCAGGTAACCGATTGATAATAATGCTTACAAATATTACATTGTCAATGCCCAAAACAATTTCAAGAATTACCAATACAAAAAAACTGATAATACTTTCTGACGTAAATAAATATTCCATTAATAAAATTTAAAGTACAAACTTACAATAAGGATTTACAAATAGTAGAAACAATTGCCGGGCCTTCGTAAATGAACCCGGTCCAAACTTGCACCAGGCAGGCACCTGCATTTAATTTTTCTTTCGCATCATCACCTGTAAAAATCCCGCCACTTGCTATAATGGGTATTTGCCCATTTGTTTTTTGATGTATATAATTTACTATTTCTGTACTTCGTTGTTTTAACGGCCTTCCACTTAGCCCTCCTGCTCCAATGTTTTTTAAAAATGCTTCGTCGGATATAAGCGAAGATCGGTCAATGGTTGTATTGGCTGCAACCAAACCATCCAGTTTTATTTCCATCGCAAGATCAATAACATCATCAATTTGGCTAATTGTAAGGTCGGGAGCAATCTTTAATAATATCGGTTTTGGATTTACTTTTTCTTTATTAAGCCGTTGAAGGTTTTGTAAAATTTTTGACAAAGAATCTTTTTCCTGTAATTCTCTTAAGCCCGGCGTATTGGGACTACTTACATTTACTACAAAATAGTCAACATGTTCATGCAGGGCTGTAAAACAAATTTCGTAATCTTTCCAGGCATCTTCATTTGGAGTGATTTTATTTTTGCCAATATTACCACCGATGATTAAGCATGAATTGGATTGACCTGCCTGACGGTTTTTTTTTGACCATTGTTTTAATCTTTCTGCTATAACCGTTACACCGTCATTATTAAAACCCATCCTGTTGATAAGTGCTTTATCTTTTGGCAGCCTGAACAATCTTGGTTTATCATTTCCCGCCTGGGCCAGCGGCGTTACGGTACCAATTTCCACAAAGCCAAAACCCAACGCCTCCAATTCAGTGAGGTAAAGTGCGTTTTTATCAAAGCCAGCACCAAGACCTACCGGATTTGAAAATTGCAGATCAAAAACCTTGTAGTCCGAAGGTGCAAATGGAACAGGAGTAAATTTTTTTGCAAGCAACTTTTTTACAAAAGCAATTTTGCAAAGCAATTTTAATGCATTCATAGAAAAATAATGAACCTTCTCAGGGTCAAATAAAAATAGAAAAGAGCGTAACAGGTTGTACATATGCGTGTAAAATTAAGGTACCAGTTTCAGTTTTTTGGTTTCGAGTAGAAATTATAACTTTGGTATAGAAAGTTGCATAAACAACTATTTAGCTTGTCAGAAAAATAGCTAAAAAATTAACGATTATAAAATTTAACGAAAATGCAGGAAGCTTATATAATTGCCGGATATAGAACCGCTATTGCCAAAAGCAAAAAAGGTGGCTTTAGATTTACCCGGCCAGATGATTTGGCGATTGATGTAATAAAAGGATTGTTAGCAAGTGTGCCACAGTTAGATGTTAAAAGGATAGATGATGTTATTGTGGGAAATGCTGTACCTGAAGCGGAGCAAGGCTTACAGGTTGGCAGAATGATATCTGCAAAGGCAGTAGGTATTCATGCACCCGGCATCACTATCAACCGTTATTGTGCAAGCGGACTTGAAAGTATTGCCATGGCTACTGCAAAAATTAGAACGGGCATGGCAGAATGTATTATCGCAGGTGGCGTTGAAAGTATGAGTATGGTACCAACAGCAGGATGGAAAACTTCCCCAGCATTTTCTATTGCATCTGAAGAACCTGATTTTTATTTAAGCATGGGTTTAACTGCCGAAGCTGTTGCAAAGGAATACAATGTAAGTAGAGAAGACCAGGATATGTTTAGTTATAACAGCCATTTGAAAGCTGGTAATGCGATTAAAAGCGGGTTCTTTAAATCGGGGATATTGCCGATAAATGTAAAGGAGGTTTACCTGGATGCAAAAGGTAAAAAACAACACCGCACATATTTGGTAGATACAGATGAGGGAGTAAGGGCAGACACAACACCGGAAGGTTTATCTAAGTTAAAGCCGGCTTTTGCAATGGGTGGTTCAGTTACAGCAGGTAACGCTTCTCAAACAAGTGACGGTGCTGCTTTTGTAATTGTGATGAGCGAAAGAATGATCAACGAACTTGGTTTAAAACCCATCGCCCGTTTGGTTAATTGTGCCAGTGCAGGTGTTCACCCACGCATTATGGGAATTGGCCCTGTAGAAGCGATACCAAAAGTATTAAAGCAGGCTGGTATGGCGTTGGCGGATATTGATCTTATAGAGTTAAATGAAGCTTTTGCTTCACAATCATTGGCAGTAATACGCCAGTTAGGATTGAATAGTGAAATTGTAAATATCAATGGAGGCGCAATTGCATTAGGTCATCCGTTGGGATGTACGGGTTGCAAATTAACCATCCAATTGGTAAATGATATGAAGCGGCTGAAGAAAAAATATGGTATTGTAAGTGCCTGTGTTGGAGGTGGACAAGGCATTGCCGGTATTATTGAAAATATAGAGTAGTTGTTTTTAAGATGTTATTGCTAGCTAAAATGTTCCTGTTGTCAGCAGGAACATTTTATTTTGTGGGAAATAAATTAAACGTTGTTGCAAAAATTAAATTTATATATTTGCAACAACGTTTCAATATAAAAATAGAAGTATGAAGTTATTTACTGGAATAATGGCCATTTTTTTATCGCTGTCTTTTGGTGTTTTGTATGCCGGTAATGAAAAAGACAGCTTTCATATCTTAAAAGGAAGTTTTTATGGTACTGTGTCAGATGCTGTTACCAGGGCTCCCGTACAGGGTGCATCTGTTTATTTTTCAGATATTAAAGTGGGAGGCACAACTGATGCCAATGGCAATTTCAGTTTTAAGAATTTGCCCGAAGGCAAACATCTAATTGAAATTTCACACATAGGATATACTTCTGTAATTGAAAATATTGATATTATAGGTGATACAAAAAAAGATTATGTACTTACCGAAGCCATTGTAGAAAATAATGCGGTGATTGTTACAGGTGTGGGCACTTCTACCCAATCAAAAAAAACGCCTTTTCAGGTTAGTGTGTTGCACAAGGAGGAATTAGCACAAAGTTCATCAACTAATATTATTGAAGCACTGGCAAAAAAGCCCGGTGTATCAACGCTTTCAACGGGGCCGTCTATTTCTAAACCAGTTATTCGAGGATTGGGCTATAACCGCGTATTAACCATTAATGACGGCGTAAGGCAGGAAGGTCAGCAATGGGGAGATGAGCATGGTATTGAGATAGATGAGTCGAGTGTAAGCAGGGTGGAAATTTTAAGAGGGCCCGCTTCATTAATTTATGGTAGCGACGCTACCGCAGGTGTAATCAACATCATTACCAATGTGCCGGTTGAAAGCAATACCGTTAAAGCAAACCTCTTCACCAACTATCAAACCAATAATAAAGCCGGTACAATTAATGGAAATATTGCAGGCAATATAAAAGGTATCAACTGGAATTTATATGGCTCTTCTGTTGCCGCTGCCGATTACCAGAATAAATACGATGGCAGGGTGTTTAATTCAAAATTTAATGAGAAAAATTTTGGCGGCTATGCAGGGTATAATGGTAGCTGGGGTTACAGCCATATTTTATTTAGCAACTTTAATTTAAAAACAGGCCTGATAGAAGGAGAAAGAGATGCTGAAGGATTTTTTGTAAAGCCAATTGCAGGTGGAGGAACTGCAAGGGCAACGGAGACAGATTTTAATACTACCACGCCTGAAATTCCTTACCAGCATATCCAGCATTTTAAAATTGCCTCTGATAACAATTTTGAACTTGGTAAAAATCACCTCTCCATCAATGTTGGTTTTCAACATAACCAACGTGAAGAATTTGGTAACCCGGATGATCCCCATGAAAGAGCGCTCTATTTTGATCTGAAGACAATTACCTACACAGTGAGGTACAATTTAGCAGAAAGCAATGGATGGAAAACTTCTATTGGTATTAATGGAATGCAGCAGCAAAATGCAAATAAAGGTGTTGAACAACTGATACCCGATTACAACTTGTTTGATATTGGTGGTTACCTGTATAGTCAAAAAACAATTAAAAATGTAACTTTTAGCGGCGGGGTACGCTATGATACAAGAAATTTAAATGTAAAAGATTTAATGGATGGTACAGATGTAAAAGGAGCGGCCTTTAAAAAATCATTTGCAAATGTTTCAGGCAGCGTTGGATCAGCTATACAACTTACAGATCATTTAAATTTAAAGCTAAATGCAGCCAGGGGTTTCAGGGCACCAAGTATTCCTGAACTTGCCTCTAACGGATCGCATGAAGGAACCATTCGTTATGAGTATGGAGAAGTGAATTTAAAGAGTGAAATCAGTACACAGTTAGATGCAGGGTTAGAATTAAATACTCAACATATCTCTTTTAGTGTTTCCGGGTTTTATAATAATTTCAGCAATTTTATTTTGTACAGAAAATTACAGGCTGCTGCTGGTGGTGATAGTACGATAGATATTGGTGGTACTGATTTAACTGCTTTTAAATTCGATCAGCAGAAAGCAACCCTTAGCGGAATGGAGGCTACAGTAGATATTCATCCTCATCCATTAGACTGGTTACATATTCAAAATACTTTTTCTTATGTTTCAGGAAGGCTAAAAAAACCGGTTGAGTCAGCAAAGTATTTGCCTTTTATTCCAGCACCGAGACTGATAACAGAATTCAGGGGCAATTTTAAAAAGGTTCAAAAAAATATTCGTGATTTTTATATAAAACTGGAAGTGGATAACACGTTTGCACAACACAATATTTTTTTTGCTTTCAACACAGAAACTGCTACACCAGCCTATACTATTTTAAATGCAGGTGTCGGTACCTCCTTTGTAAATGCAAAAGGAAAAGAAATTTGTAGCATTAATATTAGTGGTAATAACCTGGGAGATGTTGCCTATCAAAATCATTTAAGCAGACTTAAATACAGCGCTGAAAATTTGGTAACAGGTCGTATAGGTGTATTTAATATGGGTAGAAATTTTAGTTTTAAAGTAAATGTTCCTGTAAGCTTTAAAGTAAATAGTAAATAATTTATTGGAGTCAAGCTTTTAAATGAGCATTATAAAAAAAGTACCTTGTATTTTATCTGATTTAATAATGAATAAAATTATTTGTACAGAATTGTTTTACCAATAGCCAACCTTAGCCGTTAAATTGCAATCCTTTCGGGTATCAAATTTTTTTTATGAGACTTAAAAAATCATTTACAATTACGTGCATTTTTTCGCTGATATACGTTTCGGCTTTTACCCAAAATTTTGATATCAATCTTTTAAAAACTATTAATGAAAACGAAAGCAACTTTAAAAATAATTTTTTTAATGCCGCTTCACAAAGTGTGATAATTACTGGTATAGCAGCCCCACTTGGAGTGCTAACTGCCGGTATTATTAAGCATGATAAAAAATTACAAAAAGATGCAGCCTGGATGGCGGGTGGGTATATTTTAAATGCTGTTGTTACCCAGGGGATGAAAAGAATAGTTCAGCGTTACAGGCCTTTTGTAACTTATTCATTTATTATAAAAAGAGCTGATGGTGGTGGTTATTCCTTCCCTTCAGGTCACACATCTGCTGCATTTTGTACAGCCACTTCTTTAAGTTTACTTTTCCCAAAATGGTATGTAATTGCGCCATCTTATTTATATGCTTCAGTAGTGGCGTATGCCCGCATGTACCAGGGCGTTCATTATCCAACGGATGTGTTAGCCGGAGCTGTTGTTGGAGCTGGTTGCGCATGGCTATCTTTTAAAGCCTCAGCATGGATGGAGAAAAAACATTCAGCAAAGAAGCCTGCTGCCTTATAAAATGAGATGAAAATAATAACCCGCCAAAACAAACAAGCCTTGCAGCAACATAGTGCCATCTAAAATACCGTAATGATAATATTGAGTAGCCTGTAATTTCTTATTGTTCATAAAAAATAATGTACTTACTGCAGAAAGTGAGTATGCACAATTCAGCCACAGTAAGCTAAAGCTATTGTAATGCAGCATACAAACTGCCAGGAACAATACAAGTGCTGTATTGGCCACCATCATTGAATTTTTTTTACCAATTAACAATGGTATGGTTTTTAATCTTTGCCTGGTATCTGCCTGCATATCTCTTATATCAAATGGAATTGTAATGGCAAACACAAATAGAAACCGCTCCACGAGCATTACTAAAATAGTTGCCTTGGTAAAAGTTCTTGCCGATTGAATAACGGGTAAAAAAATAGTTGATGCCGACCAAACAAAAGAGATTAAAAAAATTTTTAAACAGGGAATTTCTCTTAACCTGAAAATGATTTTTTTATTTTTAAAAACTGGTACTGAGTAAAAAAGTGTAATAAGGGCGATAGGCGCTAAGGTAATAAGCACTTTTGGGTCAGCATAAAAAACTGTATATAGAAAACCAATAACAGATGTTGCTACTACCAAATAAAAAAGATACAGGTGCTGTTTAACCCATCTATGCTTTTGAGAATTTAATGCTTCTTTATTGGTAATAACGGTAATAAGTCTGTGTACATTATAATCAAAAAGAGTAGCAAAAAAAATTAATAATAAATAAGGGTGAAACTGAGGCTGCATGCCAAGTTGAACCTGCGTGGCAAACGTTAATGATACCGCCGCAAGTGAAATAAAAATATTAGAATTGATACTAAAATACAATAGCTTCAAAACATATTTACTTTAATGAAATTTGAAAATAATAATTACATCATTAATTACAGCCCGATGTAAAACAAATCAGAACAATAGCCTTGTAAAGGTTGTACAGCTTTCTTTATTATTAAACTAACTTATACAAGGCTTCACAGGTTTAAAAGAAGAGATTAAGCATTTTAACAAAGTTGTTATTACTGTTTGTGATCAAATTCAACAGGTTTGGTTTGTTTATAATTTGCATCGTAACTAACAAAAAAGTATAAATAAATAACCCTGCTAAGGCGCATTAGCCAGGGTTGTATCACCACAAGTAAAACGCCGTTTAAACCCAGCCAGTAAAAGATCCTGTTATCTTCTGTAGATACGCCAATCAGTACCAGCCATGCTATAAAAGTTGTAACGGAAACAGCCACAGCCAATGCATAACTTACATAACCTGTTCCATACCAAAAACCGTTCTCCAATTCAAAACGCTGGCTGCATTCGGGGCAGCTTTCCGGCATATCCAGAATATGAGAAAGTGTTAATTTACTAAAGGGATTACTGTGCTTAAACATTGGGCCACGGCGGCATCTTGGACATCGCATGGTCAGCATACTCCAGAAATAATTAGGTGTAGGTCTTTTGTTTTCCATTCGTGCAAAGGTAGATAAAAAGGAATGCTCCCATTCCTTTCACCACAAATCCCAGCGTAATACTGCAACGATTCCATAATTTTATAACAAAACTTATACAATGAAACAAAACAATGTCTTATTCATTTTATCCAATGGCAGGGTAGCAGCAATCAATAAAAAAGATGGGGCAATCCTTTGGGAAGTAAAACTTAAACAATATGTAACCAACAGCATGGCACAAAGTGTTGGACAAATAATGGTGGAGGACAAAAAGATTTATGTAGGCTGTGCAGGTATACTGGTTTGCCTTGATACCAAAGATGGGTCATTATTGTGGAAGAATGAATTGAAAGGATGGGGTTACAATTTTGTAAGCATGGCCAACATAAACAATGATGCCGCGGATGCAGCCATTAAAGCAGCAGCGGCAGGTGCAGCAGTGGCAGTTGTGACAGCAACCTAATCATGCAGTAATATTTTCCTGTAATCAAACTTTAATCTCAAAGTTCCCGGGATGTTTCAACCACTGAGGAAATTCAAACTCCTTCCCCAAATAATTATAAGTGGTAAGTAGTTTTAAACCGTTAAAAAAAATAACGTGGCTGTAAAGAAAAAATCAGTGCAGCTTGTATATTTACGTAAGCTGCATTTTTTTTCTCTCACCAATTTGCTGCCGCCACATGGCATAATACAACCCTTTTTCGGCCAGCAAATCCTCATGTGTGCCGGTTTCTACCACATCCCCTTTCTCAAGCACGTAGATCCTGTCAGCATGCATAATGGTGCTTAAACGATGGGCTATTAAAATGGAAATCTGTTCTTTAGCAGAGGATATTTCTTTAATCGTATTGGTGATCTCTTCCTCTGTTAAAGAATCGAGGGCAGAAGTGGCTTCATCAAATATTAATAATTGTGGTTTTCGTAATAAGGCACGGGCAATAGAAAGGCGCTGCTTTTCGCCACCACTTAATTTAAGACCTCCTTCACCAATCATCGTATCTAAACCTTTTTCGGCACGTAGTAT